>JBBPYR010000325.1:0-25470 GCA_038199755.1 Ktedonobacterales bacterium
TCGAGGTCGCCGCCTATTTTCAACTCAAGGAGAAAATGTTGTCGATCATCTGATTTCTTGATGAGGTGGTAATCACTTTTATGGACTTTATGTTCTGGTTCTTCAAGCCCTTGTTCAATCAGTGTAATTTCGTTAAGGTCTGTCTGTTTAGGTATGCGTCTTTTTGGCTTTGCCATGTACTCATTCATTAACTGATCTATTTGCCTTGCCACACCTATAGGAACGTACCCTTCAACTTCGTTACTTACGTAGTAACTGGCCTCGGCTATAGAACGCGCAATCTTTTCAAGGCAATTCCCTAGAGAACTATCTAAAGAGCGCATCATGGTTGAGTAAATGACTATTTCGCCTCCCAGTTCTAAAATAAAAGGGTTGTTAGCTTTGTAAATGAGATTCTTTAGACCAGTGCCTTTAAGCGCATATCTTTTTTTAAGATTAGTAGCAAATTCAGGTATTTGTTTCTGCATAATCTGGTCAATCAATTCTTGAGTTGCTGGCATCTTTTCAACGTACCCCATCTTATGATCAATTTTATTGGAGTGCTACTTGTCTTAAATGACAAGCCACAGATACCAGCGATTATATAGCAGAAGGTTGAGCAGTGCAAGCAAAATCAAAGTGGAGAACGACAACCACATTGCCGTTCTCCACTTTGATTTTGACTCTTATCCACGTGCCTGGGCAAGAGCTTGGCAATATTTCTGCAAGGCTTCTCTTGTTAGCGGCTTTGTCGCTTTATCAGGGTCTACCTCAAGGACAAAACCTAATTGCTCGCTATTAACATATCCTAGCTCTTTAAAGCCTAAAATCTGGCATAGTCGAATACCTGGAACGGTGCTTGATCTGGCCCATATCCTATTGATCTCTATACCTTGTTTCCCGAAATTGATGAGTGTGTCACGCAACCCCTTGATTAACTCTATACCGTATTTTTTTGCGTCCGTACTACTGACACCTAACTTGCTTCCAATACCAGAGATGTGAATTTCCAACGGTTTACCTAGGGCAATAGGTTCCAAGTCCTCTAACTGAATGCTAGCTCCATTCTTGCGCCTAAAGATGTTCTCTATTGCCTCTGGTTTAATGGCTTGCAAAGAGAAGTAGCCAACTACGACACCATCATGTTTGAGGATATAGTCTCCATTTGGAGCTACCTTCCACCATGACATCCTTTTCTCTACATCGTAGGCATTTTCGCCAAGTCTCTGCCTCGCAATCTGTACACTTTCCCTGATATCATCTCTTCCTTGTACTTGGGCAATTTCAAATTTATCCTCTTTAGGAAGAAGAGTGTGTATCTCGATGAAGTCAGCCATTGCCTCTGCCATCTTGTCTACATCTTCCTTATTATAGTACCCTCTCTTTTTATTGGTTGGAGGCGTTTCTTTGCGTATTTTTCCTGCATCTACCAGCCGCCTCAATCCCTCTGCTGAGAGTCCTCCTAATTTGCTTCTTGCTTCACTCGCTGAATAAAGATTATTCATCCACCTCCCCTTTCGCATTGAATACTTAACGTTACTTTACTTATTATACACGCTATCCATATTTTTGTGAAGATCGGTATCTTTGTGAAAACCCTGTGAAATTTTTCGTGATTATCGTTATTATCTTGACAATGTGTATTTACTTATGGCATACTATGCTTAGTAACAATAATAACGATAATCACAAACAAGTACACGGCAGAGGATACATCCTCGGTACTCAATGACAATCGAATAGCGTGTCTGTCCTGGAAGAAGCGGCGTGTAAAGGGGCAGGAAACGGGTAAACCGTGCGCGTATGGCCGAGAGGATGTCATGTCCCCCCTCTCGGCACACTAATTATTGTCACTTGTAGTGGGATAATGGCAAGCCATTAACGCATTGGGGTGTCTCAATGCTCTTTCGGCGGTTGAAGAGACGAACAGGGATAGATGGGAAACGGGTGTCTGCTCACAACTGTAGGCGGTACATGGCGACGACTCAGCTAGCGAATGGTCGTAGTCCTCTCGATGTGCGGCGGCAATTAGGCCATAGCACATTGACTATGACAGACCACTATGCCTCGCTTACCATAGATCAGTTGAAGAAGTCGCATGAGAAGCATTCACCATTGCGTATTGACAATAGCACTGGTGGCGAAGTGTTTGGTACTGGTTATTGGGATGAGTAGTGTATAAAGCAATATATATGAGGTTGGTACTACTAATTTCTGTACCAGCCTCATTGATTTTCCGCAGCTTTTTCTGAGTATCTTCAAATAGCCTCCCTTTGGGTAGACAAATCAAGAACAAATATTCTATTATGGTATATAAGATATATTAGTACCAATTTGTGATTTGGGAAATTACCGAGGGGTTAATCTATATGTTGGACGTGCTATAATATTATATTATAAAGCCTGCTTGTTAATAGGTAGTACTTCTATCAACTTTCAAACTGATGCTTGCAATTTTGTCAAATATCTGCTAATATTATTAACAGAAATTGACAAAATTATTAGGAGGCTCTGTATTGAAGGCCAAGGATATTCCCTTATTACATGAGGCTTTAGTAGCCTTATCACCGCATTTTCTAACGTTTTATAGCGCGTTTGAAGATGGTTTCCAGCAAGGAAAAGGGTTTTTTGAAAAGATACCCGCACCTTGTGAACCTCACTTACATGCTGACATAGTCCGTTTCACGGTCAAGCGTTGGCTTAACGAGAGCGGGCTAGAGGCATGGTGTGAAGCCGAGGATTTGTCCAACAACGGTATACAACTTGCTTTAAATAAGTGGTTCATTCGTATACGTAAGTCTGCCAGAGGTGCTGTTCCAAGTCCAGGTCGTTCAAATAGGCTCAAGGATTTATACCAGCAGGTGCTGTCTTATGATTTTGACAAGCATTTTCTATTACTACTGTGGCATGCAACTCCTGGAGGCGATTTTAAGGGATTATCTCTTGTGTATCCTGCCTCAGCGAACACTGAGAGGTTTCGAGTAGATATCCCTCATCCTGCAGACGCTGCACATGAAAAGAGTATCTATACTTATCAAACATCGTTCGATGAGTCTGGTAATGTGGAAGACCTAGGCGATTTGGAAATTGAGCCGTTGAATGGCGAAGAGGATAATAGCGAAGCTGAAAGTCAATGATTAACGGTAATCGTATTCGACAAGCGAGAGAGTTGCTGCGCCTTACGCAAGCCGAACTAGCTGGTGAGGTAGGGATTGCGCAACCTACAATTGCTCATATTGAGGGTGGTTTCTTTCAGCCCTCGCAGTCTGTGGTCGAGGCAATTGCTACTCGTCTAGGTTTTCCTATGTCGTTTTTTGAAAGAGCTGATCCACCAAATTTTCCTCTTGGTTCATTGCTTTTTCGATCTCATAGAAGTATTGCCTCAGCCGAAAAGGTTGAGGCACATAGACTTGGTCAATTAGGATTTGAGATATCAATCGTTTTATCAAAACGTGTTAGAAACAAAATAACGCTTAGGTTACCTCAAATAGTAGATGAGCCAAGTGATTATATACAAGCAGCACAACTTACTAGAAGTGCTCTTGGTTTATCCCCGGAAGTTCCCATTCCAAATTTAGTTAAA
Source organism: Ktedonobacterales bacterium (assembly GCA_038199755.1). Taxonomy (GTDB): domain Bacteria; phylum Chloroflexota; class Ktedonobacteria; order Ktedonobacterales; family Ktedonobacteraceae; genus JBBPYR01. Next base: position 3,563 of record JBBPYR010000325.1, read on the forward strand.
GCAGTTGAGCAGAGTGGTGCTGTCGTTGTAACATTGCCTACAGCTTTTGAACATTGTGATGCTTATTCTTTATGGGTAAATGTCCCTTCTTATCAACCAACCTTTGAAACAAAAAAGCCTCTTATTGCATTATCAAACGAAGTACCTGGTGATAGGCTTCGGCTTAGTTTGGCACACGAGCTAGGTCATCTAGTTATGCATCAATCAATCAGTTCTAGCTCAGCTGAGATTGAAGAGGAAGCTTATAAGTTTGCTGCTGAACTTTTGTTGCCAGAAGTTCCTATAAGGCAGCAAATAACTCCGCCTGTGACTCTAACAAGTTTGTCCGTCTTAAAGCCGATTTGGGGAGTATCTATTCAGGCACTAATCGTCAGAGCACATGATTTAGGGATTATTACAGAGCGGCAGCATAGATATTTATATAAGCAACTTAATACCCATGAGTGGAGAACTAATGAGCCAATAGTAATTCCGACAGAAAAACCTAGAGCTATGCGACAAATGGCAGAGATAGTTTATGGTAATCCTATAAACTATCAACGCTTTGCCCAGGATTTGGGCATGCATCCTCATTTTGTTAAACGATTGATAGAAGGTTATGCGACAAGAGAGGAGTACGCAACAAGAAGTATTAGAAGATTGGATGAAGTAAGCAACATGTTCTCCCTAGAAGATAGGAATGTAGCAGATAGGAAACTTACTTAATTTGCCATGCATGATAACCTTGAATCTTTCTTTTCATATGTGGAATAATCAATTAATAGGTTGCTACCTTAGTCAACTGGTTTAAAGAAAAAAGAGGAAGTAGTATTATAAAATTACTTCCTCTTTTTATTTAGAGCAAATCATTCAATCTACTCTTGTTTTGTATAAGTAGGTGCTTATGAGCTTCTAAAGTTTCTATAATGAAACGGTTTACGTTCTTATTATAGGCCTCAAGGTTTTCGTTTAAGGCAGTTAGAGCAAGCTGTAGTTTATTGAGGATTTGTTCTTTCTCTTTTATTACCTGCTCATTTCCTTCTGTATTAGGAATTTCAAAACATAAATTATTACCATTTATGGTAACATCTTCATTATCTGACGCGTTTGGACCAGGGTTAAACCTAAGCAGGTTATCAACATCTTTATATGATATGTAGTATATGACCGTTTCAATTTTTCTTCTTCTATTGAATAATGAGTCATATCTCGGATTGTCCATCTCTCCAAACTTGTTTTTCATCTCTTGAAATCGGACAATAGGGATATGGAAGGTAAATTTTTTAACAAGCTCTTCAATATATTTTCCCTCATCAAGATTTGATATGGCATCTAAACTTAAGGTTCTGATTGTTAAGCCAATCTGTTTATTTCTTTCTGAGAAATATTGCTGAAGGCTTCTTCCTTGAAACGCGTACACGCTAGTATTTCTATACATTTTACCCATTCCTCTGTGCTAAAAAACTCATGCATTAAACTACAGGTGGATTATATGCTATGCAGTCTAACCTGTCAATCAAGTTTTTACGCTTGTCCTGTTGATAATACGCTTAATTTAACATTATCTTCGGCTAATTTATCAAGTTAGAAAATTTCATAGACCTGCTGCCTACTCACTCAACACAGTAGGTCTAGGGGGTATAAAGCGGCTCTATAGGCCGATTAGAAGGTGGTACGAGAAGCTCTGCTTTACACGCAGTAGGTCTGGGGTTCGAATCCCTAATCGCCCACTTTCAACCCATCCTACAACGTCTCTGCACGCCGATTCGACCAAGCAGACAATAGGCTTAGGCTGGTGCCTTGTTGTTCACATTTTTGTGTACAAGCCTACTGTCTTTTTTTGTTTATTTTTTGCCGCTTGCTTGCTTTGTTCTACTCTGGTAGGCGTGTGAGAATCTGTTTAAGTAGTGTTGTATGTTCTGCGAACCGTTGGCTCATCTCCGTTTGTAGCCCGACAATTTTACCGTCTTCTTCAATCTGATACTGTCTCAGTTCGGCAAGTTGTTCATTGGTAAAGCGGTCATGGGCCATAAGGGCTTCAAATATTCTATCATATTTCTCATTTAGTTTTTCTAATGCAGCTTTGTTAACTAATGCGCCGATTGCAATAGTTTGCAATTCAGTTGTTTTCTTGAGTTGAGCGTGCTCTTGTTCAAGGACTTGTAACCGTTCTTCGATGGTTGGCATAACTCGCTTCCTCCTTCGGTACTCAATATAGTACCATACTTTTAGCAGAAGATAAATCATTTTTCTCTGCTTTTTGATGAGGAAATCGCATGACCAACACTCGCCGCTGAGAGCAATAAATGATGGTAACAATGGAAAATGCATAGCTCCACTGCTCGTGATGGAGAAAGTTTGCTACGACCTGCCGCACGGTTTTTGGATTTTGGAAGGTGGTGGTGAGTATGTCGCCAGCTTGCAAGATATGGTACATATCCTGATAGTACACTGTGGAAACGAGAAAATCGAGGTCTGAGCCAGTCGGTTGATCGGCAAAGATTTTGAAGATACCTTGTCCTTGTTCGTCCTCTTGCATAAGCGCGGTGATCTTCAGTATTGCTTCAAACATAAACTACCCCTTTTATCAATGGCTAATTACCAATGCCCATAACCACATTAGTCGCGGCTGACGAGGCGCGTCTTGGCGATCAGCACAGGCTGATTGTGCTGATTGGTGTAGCACAGTTGCAGGGTGACAAGATCGATGGTGGTGTTGTTTGGCCCTCTGCGCGTAGAACCATCAAGGATGGTCATGACTCCGGTCAGGGTTTCGCCAGGCTGCAACGGTGCAAGGTACTCGTAGCTTTCCTCTCGGTGCATGAGCCGCATCACGTCAAGACCGAGTTCGGCAAGCTGCTCTGCGAAATGGGTGTTTTGCCAGAACAGAAAGATCGTCGCGGCGGTGGGTGGCAGAGGAATATCAGTATGTTCCGCCTCTTGAAGAGCCTGAGTTGCCTGAGCCGTCGCTATCGTTTGCTGGTTTTGATACAGGGGATTGTCGTCGCCAATCGCTTGCGCCAGTTCCTTTAGCTTCACGGGCTCAACCGTTACTGTAAAGGGCGGAAAACTATGTCCAATCTTGCTGATGTCAAACATGCTCTGCTCCTATTTTTTCGCCGTGGGTGGCTCATTGAAAGAAAGGCAACAATATTTTGTATTGTATGACAATTAGGCATCAACCTAAGAAAGGAATAGCATGCTGAATAGATGAAAGAGAAAGCAAGCAATGGGCAAGCAGATGACAAGCAAGTGGACAAAACAACACAAAAGTACTTATTCTTAATCAATCGATGGACAGCGATACAATCAAATATTACTATGTATAGTATCTATAGTCTACGCATGCTAGGGAGGGCTGGAGAATAGGTTGTCTGGTACCAAGTGGAGGTTGTTTTACTTCCGTGGCAGTTGTACGTCTGTAGTATGAGAGATCATCTGTGTTCTTGTTTGTTTGGGTCAACCTCTTTTTTCGTAAGAGCAAAGAGGTATAGTTATTCTTTTATGGGGGAGAAGGAACGTGGTGGAAGCAGAACATATCGAGCGTGAGCGTGAGACAAGAAAGGTGCTCATCTCACTTGCGAAGAGTATACAGGAACGAGACATCGTGACCTACGAGCATTCACGCCGCGTAGCTACCTATGCCCAGCGGCTCGCACGCTACCTGGGTTGGTCACGCAGGGAAGCACGTGATCTCGCGCTGGCCGCGCTTGTTCACGATCTGGGCAAGACGTGGATTGCGAACGATATCTTGAATAAGTCGGCAGCCCTCTCAGAAGAGGAACGCCGAACCATGGAACGCCATCCAGTGATAGGCGCACGCATGCTTATTGGCTGCGATATTCACCCGTTCTATGTCGAAGCAGTATTGTATCATCATGAAGCTTGGGACGGACATGGCTATCCAGCTGGATTGCAAGGCGAAGACATTCCTATGAGCGCACGTATTCTTACTATTGCAGATGTCTATGATGTACTTACCTCGCAGCGTCCTTACAAAGCTCCATTATCAAAGGAAGCTTCATGCGAGCGAATGTTGCAGGGGTCAGAGACGAGTTTCGATCCGGTGCTGCTACGGGCCTTTTTGCACTTGATAGACATTGTGCCAGCATTTACCATACCTCAACATGTGTGTGGTATACCACACCAGGAAAAAGAGCCGATTCCTTCCTTCGCTCGCCTATAAAACGTTTAACGCACAAGCTCGCGCAGGTCAAAAATGGGTCCATCGCGACACACCAATTTTTGGCCTGAACGCGTTTCGATACTACAGGCAAAACACGCCCCACTTCCACAGACGAGCGGCTGTATATAGGCGCATTGGGCAAAGTTTTTTTTACGCAAGGGTTCAAAGTGATTATACAGCGTGAGTGCTGTTTCACGTGAAACACTACAGCAAACAGCATCCGCCCAGGTGAGATAGGGAGATAAGACCTGTTGCAGGTCTCCTTGCTGACCTGAACTACCATCAGTCGTGACGATATGGTATTCCACCTCTTGCGAAAACAACATCGGTGGATATGCCTCATACATGGTGTCAGTCTTGCTCAGCAGAGTAACCACCAGTTCTTGCTCTAGAGCCACCTGAGCAAGCAAGGGGAGCGCAGAAATGAACGCGCCCTCGTTGACCAGCAAGAGGTTGCGCGTAGTCGGATGAATGCTCCAACCATGACCCAGTGGCCCCAAAACTTCTAGCACACTGCCTTCTGGCTGCTGCACCAACCACGCAGTTCCTCTCCCCCGGACATGAACCAGCAAACGGCATAACCCTTGTGTGCGCTGCACGCTATGAATATAGAATGGTCGGCGCAGCAGGGGATCAGCCGCGGCGGGCGGACAGCACCGCACCATGCAATATTGTCCTGGCAGCACAGCCTGCGCCAATTGAGGTGCGTAAAGATCAAGCAGATAGACATCTGGCAGAACATTCTTGTGTGCAACGAGGGTTGCAGTATGCAAACGCATAGAGCGGCAATCTTTCTCTTTTTGACAGTCTATCCTCATCTGTATAGACAAAGTGTGACAATAAGGTTCAGTTTGGAGATACAAATGTAACGCCCCCCATTCTATCATGTCTATGGTCATGTAGAGCATAGAAAAGCCTTCGTTTTTTTCATACAATAAAAAAAAGGGCAAAAATATGCTGCTTCTGTGACCACAGTATGTTACACTACACACAGAAGGACCATGGACGCACTGGCGCGTACCAAACAGTATTGTATATACGAACATTGTAGATCACCTTTTCGAGGGGCTTGGAGGGTTTATTATGCCTATTCATTTTGATCGCAGCGTGTGTTGTAACCTCAATGAGACAGCATCACGCGAATGGCTTATCACCAACGGTCTAGGGGGCTATGCAGCAGGAACTGTGGCAGGAATGCTGACGAGGTTGGAGCACGGACTGCTGGTAGCATCTATGCCTGGCACAACCACTCCGGAACTTCTGCTCGCAAAAATTGACGAGGAGGTCTTATTTGACGAGCGCACCTATACATTGGGCACAAATGAATACCGTGATGGTACAATCAATCCCTCGGGTTTTGTACATCTTGAAACCTTTCGCCTTGAAGAAGGGTTCCCTATTTTCACCTATCGCCTTGGTGGTATTGATGGCATTATGCTGGAAAAGCGTATCTGGATGCCACAGGGACAGAACACCACCTATATTCAATATCGCGTATTACGTACCACCATATTTGATGGTAAGGGATACCATAAAGGTGGCATCGCGGTAGAACACAGCCGCGGTTCAAGCTCTTTTGCAGACCATACTGATGGGTCACGACGCACGCTGTCATTGACCCTGCTTCCTTTAACAGCGTATCGTTCCCATAATCAACCGCAGTATGGCAATCAGGATTGGCATTTTCAGATGCACCAACACCGCAGCGACGAAAAAATTGCAACGGATGAGCAGCATGGCAGCATGATGCTACCAAAGGGTGTTGTTGGTTGTACAGTGCGTGCCTGGGATAAAGCCCAGCCTTATCATATTTTTGTGGTAGGCCATCCCGACAGCCAGATTACCTTTCTGCCAACTGGCGTCTGGTATTGGAATTTTTTACGACGCGCTGACTCAGCAGAAGGCCACCCACGCACCGACGATCTTTACCTACCTGGTGTAATTCGAGCGACGCTCTGGCCCGATGAAGATGCAACGCTCACTGTCGTTGTCAGCGCAGAAGAAATAGCATCACTCCAGCTTCGCCCTAACCGTATCAACCTCTCGTATGCGCGGGCAGTCGAGTATCAACAAAGCCTATTGCAGAATAGCCAACAGGCACAACGCTTCTTTGGTGAATGGGGAGAAGTAGCCCATGCAAAGCGTATTTCTACCCTCCCACTGACGGTAACACCTGACCCATACAATGGAGGGGAAGAACTCCTCACTATGCTATTGCAAGCGGGGAATCGTTTTGTGACACAATATCGCTTACCACAGAACGAATTCACGGGAGATCAAGATGTGCTCTTCGGTCGCACGGAAGGCTTCCCGATGATTCTTGCCAATTACTATGCCATGGAGAATAGTACACGCGATGCATTGATCGCGCTTCCCGGCTTGCTGCTTACGTCGCAACGCTACGATGAGGCACTACGCATTTTACAAGCCCTGGCCCGCTACTTTAAGCGAGGATTATTACCAGATCGTTTCCCGCTGCCCTACAGCACACTGACAGATGAGGACTACGGCGGCGTGGATACAACACTCTGGTTTTTCTATGCCCTTGATGCCTATGTGCGTGCGACACGAAACTATGAGTTGTTGGAAGATTTGTATTATAAACTGGGTGAATGCATCGATTGGTACCTGCATGGGACAAGTAATGGCATTTCTGTGGACAAACGCGATGGTTTATTACACGCGGAACAAGCAGGCAAAGCCCTCACATGGATGAACGCGGTGGTTAATGGAGTGCCAGTAACACCACGCTCCGGTAAAGCGGTCGAAGTGAACGCGTTATGGTACCACGCGCTTTCCCTCATGAATGAATGGTCACAGCATTTGTATCGTACAGGTCGCCTCAGCCATATGTCAACGGTCTATAGAGAGCAGGCCATACGCTGTCAGGAAAGTTTCCAGCACAGCTTCTGGCATAGCACGAGACAGGGGGGCTATCTGTATGATGTCATCGCAGGTCCAGAGGGCAATGACGCTTCATTGCGACCCAATCAACTGTTTGCTCTGTCGCTACGCTATCCCGTTCTGGCTGAAGATTATCATTCATCAGTTGTGGAAGCAGTGACCGGATCCCTGTACACGCCCTATGGTTTACGAACACTCGCGCCCCATGATCCGCATTACCGAGGACAATTGGGCGAAAAGCAACACGATCATTTGCAAGCATTGCATCAGGGGAGCGTGTGGTCGTGGCTGATCGGCCCCTATACAGATGCATTGCTTAAATCTAAGAGAGAGAGCACCGACGCGTCACGACAACATGTCAAAGACATTCAAAATGAATACCTGTGGCGACGTGGTATACAACATCTTGAGCCTTTCTTAGGTCTTTTCAGCGAGGGACACCTCGCGATGGATGGAGGCGTGTATGATGGTGAGGCTCCGCATCAAGAGTACCAGCAAACGGCCTCTGTTTTAGGTATAGCGGAGCTCCTTCGTACCTATGATACACTGGCTACTATGCGAGTATCCTCCCATGTCAAAGTAGGAAGTGGACATAATTAGCCAAAACCCTCCAAATTTGAGATAGCATGGCTACTATCAAATAAGTATTTGCTTATCAAAAAAGGGGGGTTCTACACATTTCTCCACCGAGTTATCCACATCGCCTGTGGATAACTCGGTGATATGACCCTCCAAGCAGCCGCATATTCGCCCTTTAGCATTTATCCACAGGTAATGTGGATAAGTTTTCCACACTATCCACAAGCAGCAAATTAATATTTGTTATCCACACACGATGTGGATAAGTTTTCCACATCGTCCACATCTCGTATGTTGTCATTATACTTATCCACATTACCTGTGGATAAGTTTTCCACATTATCCACATCTCGTATGTTGTCATCATGCTTATCCACATTACCTGTGGATAAGTTTTCCACATTATCCACATCATGTGCGTTGTTATACTGTTATCCACAGGTGATGTGGATAAGTTTTCCACATTATCCACACTGCGTATATTGTCATCAAACTTATCCACAGGCGATGTGGATAAGTTTTCCACATCGTCCACATCGTTTAAATTACTATGCATTTATCCACAGGTAATGTGGATAAGTTTTCCACACTATCCACATTGCTTCTATGCGGAAAGAACTGTATAAAACGTAGAGCAGGCCGTCCATGTAAAGGCTTTCTCCTAAATGAGTCGTTGTAGGGATTACAAAACAACCTAGCTGCGAAATTTCTGCTACAGAGTAGAAAAAAGAGAGATAACATTTTCCTTATATTATGTTATCCACATACCTTGTGGATAAGTTTTCCACAATCTCAGGTAACGGTGGATAGCCTTGAGTACGTATCTATTGTGTAGTGGATAGATGGGGGATAAGTCGGGGATAACTTATCCACAGAAACAGAAGACGGAAAAGTTACCCCCAATCTATCCACTCGCCAATTCACAATTACGCCCAACTTATCCACAGGAAAGTCTGTAAAAAAGAGATGTGGAAAACTTATCCACACCCATTGAAGCCGCGTATAAAGCGGCTTCTCGAAAGAGAGAAGGAAGTGAAAATGAGAGGGCAGGATAACTTATCCACATATCCACCGTCCCTACTACTACTACGAGTTATTCTATATATTTTTAAATAAGAATCTAATATTAATAGGGACGGTGGATATGTGGATAACTAGGTTTTTTGGCATTTTAGGGAGCATTAGCACATTTGGATATGATAACGCGACTTTCTCCTATATCAATCGTTATATGGAATGTAAGACGAACTGAGCAGCAAGCTTTTAGGGAAGCATCATGACCTCAACCATCGAGATAATCAAAGCAAAAGTGGATGTGGCAGACGAGATCGGCCTAGTCGTCGCTTTACAGAAATCTGGCAAGTCTCTCAAAGGGCTGTGCCCATTTCATAATGAACGGACACCATCGTTCTATGTGTTTCCAGAAACACAGACATGGCGATGTTTTGGTTGTAATGAAGGTGGCGATGTCTTTTCCTTCGTCCAAAAGCAGCAAGGGCTAGAGTTTCGTGATACACTCCTCTATCTTGCTGAAAAAGCGGGCGTACCAGTTGAAGATGGGCCAGAGCGGAATCCAGAAGAGGAACGTGAACGTAGTGCCGCTAAAGAGCGTTTGCGAAAACTCAATGAGGATGCGTTACTGTGGTTTCACCAAATGTTGCTTCGTTCAAAAGAAGCAGCTAATGCGCGAGCCTATGTACAGAGTCGAGGCATGTCATCAGATACCGTAATCGGCTTTAGCATTGGATATGCCCCTGAGAGATGGGATGGCTTAACCAGCTATCTCTTGGGCCAGGGCTATACTGAGCGTGAGTTGGTTGAAGGTGGCTTGGCGCGAGCACGTGAAGAGCAAGAGGGGTCAAACACGGGTGGGACAAGTGGTCAAAGTATAAGCAGTGGGCGGATATATGATTATTTCCGAAATCGTATTATCTTCCCCATTCGTGATATCCGTGGTCGTGTTATTGGCTTTGGTGGCCGTGCGTTAGGCGAGAGCAAACCAAAGTACCTAAATTCGCCACAGACACTCTTGTTTGAAAAAAACACGGTATTGTATGCCATAGATATGGCTCGTGATGCAATAAAACAGGCAGGACAGGTTGTTATAGTAGAAGGGTATGTTGATGCGGTGATTGCTCACCAATATGGAACGAAACAAACCGTAGCCTGTATTGGGAGTGCCATTACCGAGAAGCACATTCAACAACTCAAAAAGCTCACCAAACAAGTGACACTTGCCCTCGACCCTGATGCCGCTGGTAGCGCAGCCACGGAACACGGCATACAGGAAGCTCTCAAAGGTTTTGATCGTACAGTTGTACCTGTGCCGATAGCTCCCGAAAATGGTAGCCGAGGTGCTGGATATGCCGGGCATAACGGGCAGTCAGGCACATACGGAGCCTACAAGGGAAATCGTCAACCTCAGAGTATCATCCGCCTGGAAGAACAGGTTGACGCCGAGATAAACGTTTTACAATTGCCGGAAGGCGAAGATCCAGATGAAGTCATTCGGCGTGATTTCTCGACGTGGTTCTATGCTGTCTCGCATCCACTTCCACTGGTGGACTACTACTTTGTAGTGAAAACGGCGGGTTTGGATCTACGAGAGCCAACAGGAAAAACCGAGGCTGCGAAACGTTTACTTCCAATAATAGCAACAATTAGTGACCGTATCAAGCGTGACGCGTATATACGGAAGCTAGCCACTATTATCAGTGTTGAGGAACGTCTCCTCTATGAGGCGTTACAGCAGCCACTGCGCGATCAAAGGACAACTAGTGTAACAGCTGCGTTTACTGATGTTCGTAGCTCATCGGTTGGGGCAGCATTTAAGGCGTCCAGTGATGAAGGAGTTGCGCCAGCCAGGGAAGGCAACCCGAAGAATGAGCTTCGACTTGACAGGGGTAAGCAAGATAGGTTACAATCAGAGGACTACCTAATTGGGCTACTCTTGCAGAATCCTGGGTTAAGTCTTCATGTTTGTGCTATAATAACTGATGGTGACTTTGCTGGGACAGACACGCGAGAGTTGTATCGCATTCTTAACGCCTTAGAGCAGCGTGGTTCTTCCCCCTCTCATCAACCCATAGAAGAAATTGTGCCTTCAGAACTGCACGCCGCAGTCAGTAGGGCCAAAAAGTGCGCTGAGTCGGGTTATCCAAAAGACGGAGCAGGACTGGTAAAAGAAGCAGTCCAATGTGCAACTCGGCTCAAAAAGACACGATTACAACAACTGAATACAGAATTATCTTATCTCATGCGAGAAGCTACCGCGTCTGGCAATCATGCTGCGATACGAGAGCTTCAACTTCGGCTGATGGAAATTCATCGGCAGAGGCGAACATTAGATTCAGCAATGCCTCTCCATGGGTAGGAGAGGAAGGCTATTTGTGGTGATGTGCTGTGAGTGGAATCTACGTCTGGGTGAATGTGGTTTCAAGTAAATGAGTTGATAGAAAATGCTGGAATCATTTTTACCAATTTCGGAATCGGGAAACAGGTTTAACCATTTTTTTCGCCTTTATCGTCTTTATTAGTGAGCCTGCTTCCTGAAGGGGGATGCCAGAATGGTGAATCGGGAACAAGAAGTGATTGATCGTGTACACAATGAGCGTGTGAAAGTTAGTAGCACCGAACCTTTACGGGGTATGTTTGAGCTCGAACCGTATGATGAGTCCATGTTAAATGATACTGAAAATGATGTCTTTGAGATCGATGCTACAGGTTTTGCTCACACGCAAACGGGAACTCTCGTAGCTCCTGTGAGTGCGGATGGTGAGACATTCGACCTGTTCAAGTTACAGGACGATGAGACTATGGATGCCCTTGATCCGACAAAAGAGCCGCCCGCCGATTGGGAGCCAGGGCCAGAAGAGGTCGATGTGGACGTCGAGGTTATGGCACATGATAAGTGGGACGAGTTGCAAGATGGACTCGGTATTGTGGTCGCTGACCTAGAAAGCAGCCTCGACGATCCCGTGCGTATGTACCTGCGCGAAATTGGGCGTGTCCCTCTGCTTTCAGCGGAGGAAGAAGTGCGCTTGGCACAGCGGATGGAGCGAGGGAAGGCAGAATTGCTGAAGACGCAGCCGAGCCGTCGCTTTATCGAGGATGGAGAAGAGGCACAACGTCGTCTCACTGAGGCGAATCTGCGTCTTGTCGTCAGCGTTGCCAAGAAATACATCGGACGTGGCATGAGCCTGCTGGACTTGATCCAGGAAGGCAATATTGGCTTGATCCGTGCAGTTGAAAAGTTCGACTACACCAAAGGATATAAGTTCAGTACCTATGCGACGTGGTGGATCCGTCAGGCCATCACCCGAGCCATCGCCGACCAAGCGCGCACCATTCGTATTCCTGTGCATATGGTCGAGACGATCAATCGTCTGATCCGTATTAGTCGTCGTTTGCTACAAGACCTGGGGCGCGAACCAACGTCCGAGGAAATTGCTGAGCAGATGGAGATTAGCGCGGAAAAAGTGCGTGAGATCATTAAGGTGAGCCAGGAGCCGGTCAGTTTGGAGACGCCAATTGGTGAAGAGGATGATAGTCACCTCGGTGATTTCATCGAAGACCACACCGCGTTGGCCCCTGCTGATGCTGCCAGTCATCAACTGCTCAAGGAGCAGGTTGAGGATGTACTGGATAGCCTGACTGACCGTGAGCGCAAGGTGTTACAACTTCGCTTCGGTCTGGATGATGGACGTAGCCGTACATTGGAAGAAGTAGGGAAAGAGTTTCACGTGACCCGTGAGCGTATTCGCCAGATTGAGGCGAAGGCCCTGCGTAAGCTTCGACATCCGAGCCGCAGCCGTAAGCTCAAGGATTACCTGGATTAATAGGCAAGCCTTGACCTCGTAAGTCACTTTTTAAGAGCAGTGATGCACGCATCACTGCTCTTTTCACAAGCAAGATGCCAGCGTATGGTCTTGTTTGTCGGCGTATACTAAAGTGGAAGATGTTTGTAAGGGGAGGGAAAAGATGCTTCTGTGCATTTTTGGAAATGCCCACATGGGAGCATCCCTATGCTATGGAAACAAATAAACGATTTCAAATACGCACAATCAAGCGTACAAGTGGCAGAGGATTGAAGCCGCTACCATCAATAGAAGATGCCCCATGGCTCAATGATACACCACCGCATCCACGACCGGTACAAGCCTCGCCCTCTTTTGTGGGTGTTGAGCAGGTTGAAACTGTTCCTCTCATAAAGTTAGTTGACACAAGGCCGCATCCAACGTGTGACGTTGCTTCTGACACACGTGATAGACATGACACACATAATGCACTTGGCACGCCATGCCTTGCAGAGCATCTGGGCGAAGCGATCTCCTCACCGTCTGATGAGGCGAAGCGTAATTACCTTTCTGATGGACTGAGCAATGACAAGCTGGTCACAGACAATGTACCAAGTGTCAATGCGAACAGTCCTGTACAGATGGGGAGTATTGGGCCGAAGCACCCGCTCTGGCCCTTGCTGCTACAAATGAGCAAACGCCTCTGGAACGAGGTCTATCAAGCGGAGAAGTCGCCTTCTGTTGAGCATGTGCGTCAGCACTTTCTCACCTTGCTGCGTAGTGAGCCAGCAATTGCCAAGGAAATCGCTGCTTCAGGAAACACAGAACTCTTATTTCGTTGCGTTGTGAACGAGGTGCTTGGCTATGGGCCGCTTGAGTCCTTGTTGCAAGATGAAGATATAACGGAAATTATTGTAAACGGCCCATACCAAATTAGCATGAAACGGGATGGCATTTTACGCGATACCGCTCATAATTTTATCGATGAGCAGCATTTGCTTCGTATTATTGAAAATATGCTACGGCGTTCGGGCAGCGAAACCCCTGTCAAGAAACCATTACTTGATATTGTACTGCCACCATCCTTAGCCACACAAGCAGCTTTTTCACCGTCTGGTGCCCATGCTGTTAAACGTCTGGGTGTATCATCCTACACGGCAACGATCATTCTCCCCCCAGTAAGTGCGGAAGGACCAATAGTGCTTTTACGGAGGCGCGTACGCAATAACCTGAGCATTGCTACTTTACTTGAACAAGGGACACTCAATCAGGCAATGGCTGATATGCTTCTCACAAGTGTGAAGGCGCGCCACAATATCATCATCTGTGGTGAGCAAGCCACAGGCAAAACGACCATTTTGAACGCATTAGCGGCATTTATTGCAGAGCAAGAGCGTAGTGTGTGTGTCGAAACGGTCTCAGAATTGATTTTACGACAGAAGGGTAACATATCCCTTGTTGCCAACCATACTGGCCCTGACGCGGCTTATAGGGCGTCACAGGTCACACTATGCGAGGTGCTACACTATGCCCTGTTACTTCGGCCAACGTATTTATTACTAGGTGAGTGTTGTGGCGATGAGACTCAGATGCTGCTACAGGCGATGTATCAAGGGCAATCTGGGGTCATGACTACTATGTTTGCCTCTAGCATTCATGACTGCCTTGAACGTTTAGAGCAACACTATCAGCGTAACAGTGAACATGTAACAGTAGAAGTGGCGCGAAATCACTTGGCAAATATCGTTGATGTGATCATATTTCTGGCAAAAGAGCCTGATGCGAGCATCAAGATACAGAACATCGTGAAGATTGTTGGCGTTGAGAAGCAACATATCAAGGTGCAGTCGCTCTTTTATAAGCAGCAAGCCATTATCGAATTAGGAAAAGGTAGTCAGATAGAGCATAGTTAGTGTAACAGTTTATCTGTTACACTAACTATGCTCTATCTGACTACGACTGGGCTTCTCCGGCCTGGTGGAGAAGCTCTACAAAGTCTGCTTTGATGCTGGCTCCGCCAACGAGGGCACCGTCGATGTCTGGCTGAGCGATCAGTTCGCCGATATTTTTCGCGGTAACGCTCCCTCCATAGAGGATACGAACGGCGTCGCCAGCGGCTGCATTATAGGTGGCACTATACAGTTCGCGGATAAGACGCATTACCTTCTCGGCATCGTCCGCGCTGGCGGCCTTGCCAGTGCCAATAGCCCAGATTGGCTCGTAGGCAATGACCACATCGCGTACCTGTTGCTCTGGAATGCTGGCAAGGCTACCCATTACTTGCGAACGAATCACCCGTTCAGTATGTGCGGCTTCATACTGCTCCTCGTTTTCACCGATGCACACAATCGGACGTAAGCCGTGATTGAGGGCAGCCTTCACCTTTTTATTGACGAGTTCGTCGGTCTCGCCAAAGTACATCCGGCGCTCAGAATGGCCGAGAATAACATTGCGACAAAGTTCGTGAACCATCGTCGGCGAGACCTCACCAGTGAACGCTCCCTGTACCTCATAGTGCATATTTTGTGCGCCCAGCTCTAGCCGTGCAAGGGGATTCTCAGCAAGCACATCATACACTGCTGGCAGCGAGATGGTGGGTGGACATAACACGCACAGCAGCTGAGGATAGTGAGTGAGCAACTGACCGAGCTGCGGCACAATTTCCGCTGCGAAGCTTTTTGCCTTTTTAGGGCCGTAATGCATCTTCCAATTGCCTGCAATGATAGCAGTACGATCTGATGTCATAGCATTCCCTACTTTTGTATTACTTATCTTGCAACGCCGCAACACCTGGCAGTGTGCGCCCTTCCAGGAACTCTAGAGAAGCTCCCCCGCCAGTGGAGACGTGCGTCATATGATTGGCGGCATGGGCGTGTTCGACAGCGGCTGCCGAGTCACCGCCGCCAATGATGGTGATGGCACCTGCCTGTGTCCGTTCGGACAAAATCGTGATGATGGCGTTCGTGCCGACGGCAAAGGCAGGTATCTCCGCAACACCGAGGGTGCCATTCCAGATAATCGTCGCGGCTTGCGCCACATTTTGCTCGAACAAGGTTACGGTGGCGGGTCCGATATCAAGAATGCGCCAGCCGCTAGGTACTTCCTTGCTATTGACGATATGGTGATCGGCATCAGCTGCGAAGCGATCAGCGATCATCACATCAATGGGAAGCTGGAAGGTAATGCCGCGTTGTTGCGCCTTGGCGATTAGCTCGGCGGCAAGCGTGGTTTTACCTTCTTCGTAGAGCGAGTCACCAATTTCATAGCCCAGCGCTTTAAGGAAGGTATTGGCCATGCCACCGCCAATCAGGATGCTATCGGCAATGCCTATCAAGCGATCCAAGACCGTGATTTTGTCGGATACTTTCGCGCCGCCGATGATTGCGGTAAAGGGACGATGGGGATGCTCAAGGGCAGTGCCCAAGAAGTTGATTTCTTTTTCCATCAGGAAGCCAGCCACAGCGGGTAAATAGTGTGCCACGCCTTCCGTTGAGGCATGGGCGCGGTGTGCTGTGCCAAAGGCATCATTGACGTAAATATCCCCTAGTGTTGCCAGTTGGTGGGCAAACTCAGGGTTATTTTTTTCTTCCTCTTTATGGAAACGCAAGTTTTCCAGCAGCAGCACATGCCCCGGTTGCAGTGCTTTTGCCTGAGCCTCGACTTCTGGGCCAACGCTATCTGTCGCCGTCAGCACGGGAAGATGTAACAGCTCGCTCAGACGTTGGGCGACGGGTTTCATACGGAACTTTTCAACGACTTGCCCATCTGGGCGACCCAGATGTGACATCAGTATCACCGGAGAGCCGCCGTTGAGGAGATACTGAATAGTAGGTAAAGCTGCAACAATACGTGTGTCGTCCGTTACCTGCTGTTGCGCATCCAACGGAACATTGAAGTCTACACGTACCAAGACGCGTTTGCCCGTTACGTTTATATCACGTATGGTTTTCTTGTCCATTAGCTTTTTCCTAACTTACCAGGTTTCACGTGAAACCTTTTGGGTTGTAATACAACGTCCAATGTTTCACGTGAAACTGCTCACCGTCTAGAAGCCTTTTTCGCCTATGAAGTGCGCGAGGTCGGCCACACGGCTGGAATAACCCCATTCGTTGTCATACCAAGCAAGAACTTTCACCATATTGCTACCCATCACCATCGTTGAGAGGCCATCGACAATCGAAGAGTGAGAGTCACCACGGAAGTCGCTGGAAACCAGTGGCTCATCGGTGTAGGCTAAAATGCCTTTTAGATCTCCATTGGCTGCGGCCTGGAATGCCGCGTTAATCTCGCCGACTGTCGTGGCTTTGCGAACGGTGATGACAAAGTCTACCACCGAGACGGTAACAGTTGGGACACGCAGTGACATGCCATCGACGAGACCTTTGAGTTCAGGAATGACGAGCGAGAGTGCGCGTGCGGCACCAGTCGTGGTGGGGATGATATTTGCGCCTGCGGTGCGTGCGCGACGCAGGTCTTTATGCACCTGGTCAAGGATGCGCTGATCGTTGGTGTACGAGTGGATGGTATTCATCAGGCCATGCTCGATGCCAAAGGTGTCGTTTAGTATCTTTGCGGTGGGTGCGAGACAGTTGGTGGTGCAGGAAGCGTTCGAGATAACGTTATGCTTCTTGGGATCGTACATCGCATCATTGACGCCCAACACGATGGTCAAATCTTCGCCCTTGGCAGGTGCGGAAATAATGACCTTCTTAGCACCGCCCTTGAAATGTGCCGCCGCCTTGTCAGCGTCGGTAAAGAAGCCAGTGGATTCGATGACGAGATCGATGCCTTGACTGCCCCAAGGAATTTGGGCGGGATCGCGTTGCGAAAACACCTTGATAGAGTGGCCATTGACGATTAATGCCTCGGGGGTAGCCTCAACCTCGCCGGGGAAACGGCCATACGTCGAGTCATATTTTAAGAGGTGAGCATTCGTCTTAGTATCTGTGAGATCATTGATCGCTACCACCTCGATGTCACGGGGATAACGTTCAAGTATTGCCTTCAGTGACTGGCGCCCAATGCGTCCAAAACCGTTGATGCCTACACGAATTGTCATGGAATACACGCTCCTTCTTTCTGCTACAACCTCGCTGGTCAAGTATATGTTTCATGTGAAACATTCAATTATGAGTCGGAAACAACAACACAACAAAGCAACCTTATACAGGGTATCATGTGGCTACGGAACAATCAAGGTGCAGGAGTCACATGCAGATCACAAGTGACCCCTGTTGATGAGCATGCATTGTGGCTAATTTGTGGGTACGGGAAGCACACCAATGGAAAAGCGGATGTATTCATCACTATAGCCGAAGCCGGAGCCAGGAACACCCGCGATGCCCGTTTTTTCAAAAAGCGTAAAGGCATCCTCACCCGGATTGACACGACTCCAATTATAGACGGTGGCATCATCATCAAGGTAGATTTCTGTGAAGAGATGTTGTTGCGCGTCGATACGCTGGAGTTGCTTCACAAAACGTTGCCGCCGCAAGCGATAGAAGGCACGCAACTTTTCGCTGAGCCAGGGCCGCTCCTCTATTAAACGCATGTAGGCCATGAAGCGTAGTTGCCACTCACCGGGCACCGAGGCCAAGGTGTTTGTCCAGACCGCCGCGATAGCGTTGGCGATCTTGGCGTCGCCGATGGTGATCCAGCCGAAACGCTCACCTGTCAAAGAGTGCGTCTTGGAAAAACTACTGACAAAGATGGTGTGTTGCAGGATATCTGCTGCCGCGAATGTCGCCATGCGTGCGCGATCTTCTTCTGGCTGACCTGTGCCAATATAGGCGAGATCTGCCAGCAGCGTTACGGTGCGTCCCGCTTCACGATAACGACGCAGCACATCATGAAGGGCAGTCAGTTCCTGAGCTGAATAGCTCAATGCGGTCGGATTGTTGCTGATGGTCAAGTAAAGCACACGTATGCTGGGGAAGCGTTGCAACAATTCATCAAGTTGTGTGCCAGTCAGTTTAAAGTGGTTTTCGGGCAACGTTTTGAAGTGGTGCATTTGGTAGTCGTGGGAGCGTGCCTGCCACTCTGGTACACCAAAGCCAGGCTCAGGAAAGAGTATGCCATACTCAGCGATGTGTTGAGCGCGGAACAGCAGAGAAAGGCCACGCAAAACCCTATCGATACCATCCATCGCTCCCAGCGACAGGTAAAGTTGCTCAACAGGTACCGTAATCGCCCATTGTTGCATTTCTCGCGTCAACCATTCCCGTAAAATAGGATTGCCCACGCCATAAATGTCATAGCTGCGCGGATCATATCGGTTTGCCAAGAGGAGACGTTCACACTCCATCATCTGGTTGCGCAACCAGAGATACGTTTCGCCAGTTGCAACATAGCCATTAATTGTTTCGCCGGGAAGTGCGACCCCTAACTCCTCGGCCAGCATCCGATAATCGCTAGGCCCGCCAGCGACACCTTCCCACTCGACCACTCGCCGCAGATCGATGTCGCCAATGGTGCGGTTAACGATCTCCGCTGCAATCACCTCCGGCGAGATGCCGCGTTTGCGGCACTCTTGCTCTAACGCGGTGACAATGTGTGCCATAACGCGAATGGGGCCGGGGCCTTCCTGTAAATGAGGCCGATGATGTGCGACCAGTTCACGACGGAGTTGGTGAAGTTGCTGCCGTTGTGCTTCAAGTGAGGATGTGTCGGTATTGGTAGATGGATTGGTAATATGTGAATCTTTGTGCGTAATCATGCTTGGAACTCCTTATGTATACACCGCAATGTACTCCGTAGTACATATTGTGTACGGTATACCTTCTCTAAAAGAAGCAGCAGGGTCATCTTTGACCTTCTGACCGTAAAGAAGTGTAACACATCGTAGTGAAGCAGACAAGCGCGAGTAATGTTTCACGTGAAACATTACTCGATGTGCGCAAATCTGCCATCCTGAACTGCCTGTGCCAAGGCTGCAATATCCGGTGCAAGCACGCGATCATCTTCTAGCTTGGCAACATAGGCTCGTACAGCGGTGTATGCCTGCTCAACGCCAGCACCGGCCTTGAGCGGACGCCGAAATTCGAGGATTTGTGCCGCGCACAATAGCTCCATCGCGATCACCTGGCGTGTTTTTTCGAGGATGCTGACTAATTTATGCGCGCTGGTGACGCCCATGCTGACGAAATCCTCCATACCAGCTGAAGTAGGAATAGAGTCGATGCTGGCCGGATGTGCCAGGATTTTGATTTCGTTGACCAGGGCGGCGGCAGTATATTGCACAATCATCAGGCCAGAATTGAGCCCTGCATTCGGCGTCAGGAAAAGTGGTGCCCCCGTATCCCAGTCCCGTGGCCCCATCAGGCCATAAATGCGTCGCTCGGAAAAGCTCGCCACCTGTGCCAGCGCAATCGCCATCATGTCCATGGCTAGTGCGAGAGGCTGACCGTGAAAATTGCCACCGCTCAGCACATCTCCCTCTTCTGGAAAGACCAGCGGATTATCTGTGACGGCATCGAGTTCACGCTCAAAGACCTGTGAGCAATAGGTAAGCGCATCGCGTACCGCACCGTACACCTGTGGAGCGCAGCGTAGCGTATAGGGGTCTTGTACGCGCGTGCAATTTTGATGACTCGCGTTAATTTCGCTGTCGCGCACAAGTGAGCGCAGCCGCGCCGCACTCACCTGCTGCCCCAGTTGACCGCGTCGTCGATGAATACGCTCATCCAGTGGCATATGGCTACCCAGTAGCCCCTCGATACTCATGGCGCAGGCCACTTCTGCTGTTCGCACCATGCTGTCCGCGTCGGCAATGGCAAGGATAGCTATCGCTTCCATCAAGTGGGTACCATTAATGAGTGCCAACCCCTCTTTCGCTTGCAGGCGCAGCGGCTTGATCTCTGCAAGCGCAAGGGCTTCCGCGCCGCTATACTTTTTCCCATGCTGCATTGCCTCACCCTCGCCGACAAGGACGAGCGCAAGGTGTGCCAATGGTGCCAAATCACCGCTGGCACCCACTGAACCGCGGGAGGGAATGAGCGGATAGATAGCGGCATTGAGCAGCGCGAGTAGCGACTGCACGACCTCGACGCGCACGCCTGAATTACCGCGAGCCAGACTTGCCGCCAAAAGCAGCATCATTGCACGTGTCACCTCCTCGCTTAAAGGTTCGCCCACACCGGCAGCGTGGCTACGAATAAGGTTATGCTGTAACTGCACGAGGTGGTCAGAGGAGATGCGTACACTGCTCAGGTGTCCAAAACCAGTCGTGACACCGTAGACCTTGCGGCCCTCTGCCGCGATGGTGTCGATCAGGGTACGCGCCCTTTGAATACGTTGAACAGCATGCTCACTAAGTGTCACATGGGTGTAATTACGGGCAACGGCTAACACTGCGGTGCTGGCGAGAGCTTGCCCATCAAGTGTAATGGTGCTAGTGGGATGGTTGTCCCTATTGTGATCTATCGTCTTCATTGAAATGTCCTTTCAAGGCATCGTTGCCTTGTATTATAGCGTATCTCTGACACGCCTGTTAGCGGCAATTTGTGCGAGGGGAGCTATTACTAGCAGTACGAGTGTCACGAGGAGCAGCGGCAGACGCACAAATTGTGTGATTTGCGTGAATTGGGCAGGAATGAGCAGCACGAGAAAATAAAGGCTCTGCGCCAGACCAGCATATTTGCCTAAGACCGTCGAGCCGAAGCGTACAGGTTGCGCAAAGACAAAATAGCTAGCGAGTGCGGCGAGTAGTGGCAGGAAGAAGCGCAGCACCATCACCACGGCAATCCACGGTGACAACAAGCCATTTTGTAGCAGAATGACCGTTAAAGCCGTGTACAGGCAAAAATCGGCCTCACCATCGCTAATTTGACCTAGTTTGCTTTGTGTCTGGGTGTGGCGTGCCACCTGCCCATCCAGAATATCTGTCACCACACCGAGCAGAAAGACCGCTAATGCTAATTCCGAAGGTGTCGCTATGCCTGCGACTAAGCGACCCAATAAATACGTGGCACCCAATCCGCGTAGTTCGGTAAAGGTGTTGGCCCAGCCAACGCGCTGTAGTAAATGCCCCGTTTGCGCCTGCCGATTCAGACCAAGATGCCAAAAGAGATCGCTTTGCTGCCAGACAAGACAAAACAGAAAGCCTGGCAGCAATCTCACTGCAACCGCGAAACCCTCGTACCAGTCTGTGATGACGAGGATAGCCACACCGAGGATGCCCATGAGTAGCGTTGTATTTAACCACGAACGGCAGAGCGCGGGATTATTTTTTGCGGTCACATAAGACATGTCCCAGGAGCGCACAATAAAACGCCACCAACCGAGAGGGCTAAACCGTTCTTTTTGGAGTGTTGTGAGTAAATCGACAACGAACTGAGTCTGTTCCCTTGCAGTTGATGATGGTTGCATAACATTTCCTCATAATGTTTCACGTGAAACATTGTTATTTCTAAAGCCAGTGTAGAAGTGGACTATTGTTGCTGTTCTTTTTGTGCGAATGCATCCCA
>JBBPYR010000326.1:0-5464 GCA_038199755.1 Ktedonobacterales bacterium
ATCGCTTGCATGCAGCTCCCCCTGAACGTTTCGCCGGTCTCCGCGTCCTTCATCGGTCTTTAGCGCCTAGGCATCCACCTCGTACTCTCTGTAGCTTGTTCTCGCTTGTTCGTCCGTTGCGTGTCCACTGCGCCGCGAACGGGATTCGCTCCTGCGCGCGTACCAAAGGATCACACGGTGTTGTGTCTATTGCGTGTCTGTCTTGTGTGTGAAATGTTGTGTACTGTGCTGATTTCCTCTGCTTCAACTCGTGCTCGTTCAATCTCGATGGATTTCTTGACTGTCGGCAAAATTGAAGAAATTATGATATTTAGTTGTTCTATGTGCGTTTCGCTTGCGCGTTCACCGCCCTGTGTTCGGTGCTTTGATACTATGCCACACTTTCAAATGCTTGTCAACACTTTTGGGACGTATTTTTTCCCCTTCCCTAAAAATTCGTAATAGCAAGCAAGCATGTTAACGTGTGGAACAAGTGCGTAACAAGCATGTAGTAAGCCGATTTAAGGATGTATCTACTTTTCCCCGTTGTGAGTGATCTTCTTGTTCTGCCTATCATACCTAAAGGTACTAGAGAGGGTTGACGGCCATCTATACACGGACTACTCTTCATATTGTGTAGGGTGCAGGAGGAAGAATATATGAAGAATATATAATGAGAGGAACAACGCTAACACTATGATGAAGTATTTCTTTTGGATTGCCTTTGCGGTATTTCTTGCAGCGTCCATCCCGCATGTCGCATACTTTTTTGCGTCATTTGAGCCTTCACAGGGTCCTGAGGGTGTCTGGTGGTGGGCGGTCAGCTATGCTATTGCTATTAGTATTGATGTTACGGTCTATCTTCTTTCCTGGACCGCCTTCCAACGCTATCGTCGTTATCGTACAGCGAAGGCGGTGTGGCAGCACTGGTTACTGATTGTGATGTGTACTGTGTTTTCATGGGCGGTAAACTGGGCGTACGCAAAACAGTTTCATAGTGCGTCCATGCTGAGTTCGGCAGAGAGTGCTGCTCCTTGGCTTATCAATGTTTTCCCTTTTATGGCAAGTGCCTTTCCTTTACTTGGTATTGTTTATACTATGATGGCGGAAACGATCACGGAAACCTCTGTCGAGGACAAGCAAGAGCGCGATCAGCAGATTGCTGCGTTGAGTGAACTGGCGAAGCAAACAAATTTACCGGTCGCGACACTGCGTCGTGCTCTGGTCAGTGGTTCGCGCTTAAATGCATCCAACTTGTTGAGTGCGACGGTGAACCGCATCACGGGTGAGGGAGCCGCTGAAACGCAACGTGCCGCTGTTGAGAAGAGTGAAAGCGCAAAAGCCATCACTGGTCAGTTTGTAACGCTGGGGAAAGATGGTGATGCGGTCACAACGGAGCAACTTTCAAATCCAGTGCTGGCAGCGGTGTCCAATGAGGGAAACCCCGATAAGTTGCAAATGACGATTGAGGCATTGCGCAGCAATCCTGACATGACGGATGAAGCACTAGCGGAATATCTGGCTCTCAAGCGTCCGGCGAGCGCGCGTTTCTGGCGACTCAAGGCGATAGAGATTTTGAATGCACCCGAGGTTGAGCGCGATGCAAGTGCCTCGCCCGTTCTTCAGGGAGGATGGACTGGACCAATAGCGGCGGCGGTAAAGCGGTAAGGCGGATGCTTTTGCTTACTCTCTAAAATAAGTAATCTGTGCCTTTATGTCAATCTTGACGTTTACGGAAAGTAATGATACACTAATTTGAGTGTGTAGTATGGTAGATATGAGGCTGACAAACTATCTAACCCTTAATGGTTGTGTTGCAGTTTGACAGTGTAGTCTACTAGTAACAAAAATATATTAAGCTCAATTGTTTAGGGAGGGATCGATGCCGACCACCATAAGTTATGCAAATATTTTGCATGCAGTCGGTCAGGTTTTGGATCAGATTGGCGTTAAAAGCATAGCCATTCATGAAGATGAGGACGGTCTTGTTGTAGAAGGCTACAACGGCGACGGTCACTTACAGGTTCAGATGCGCTATGATGTCGCTAGTCTGTATGATTTAGTGAGCAGATCACAGGGTCAGGTAATGGTACAAACCACTACCGACGAAGGCGTACTGCGCCGTTTCCTTGCTGATCATAGTCGTGAACTGGTTGGTGTATTGCGCTAACGTGTTTCACACTAGTGCTATGTGCTAGAAAAATGAGAGAACCAGGGTAATGCCTGGTTCTTATCTCATTCAAAAGAGAGAAATGATTTCTGGTAAATACGCCAATAGCGGCCAATTGTATCTGCTCTAGAAATCGAAAGAGCTATTAGGGGCAAAGCCAACGTTTCCCAAAGGTACGCATATTTTCGATCACACATACCAGATCATGACCCTTTTCCGTAAGAGCGTACTCTACGCGTGGAGGAACCTCTGCAAACATCTGCCGAGTGATAATTCCCTCTTCTTCAAGGGAACGGAGACGTTCCGAAAGTGTCTTAGGGCTGATGCCTTGTAGTGAGCGTTCGAGTTGGTTGAAGCGTTTGACACCAGAGACCAAATCGCGGATAATAAGCAACGTCCACTTGCCGCTAATGATTTCAGCGGTACGTGCGACCGGGCAAACGGCATCTTCGATATGATTAGCTTTTGTGAGTTCCATCAGTTTCAAAGTCATTTCTTACTGTTTTAAAATGTTTTATGTGAGTTTCTTCTCAACTATAGAATATACCATAGGAGTTATGCAAAGTAAAGTGCGGCGTTGCTATTTCACCCTCTCGACTTTACCTGCAAAGTATGATATGCTCATAACTATAGAGACGTACCGTGAGGGCGTCAAGCACCTGAACAATTACAGATCTTGGCCTGCACGGTTTCTCCCCCTGAGAGGAGAAGGTTGTGCCTGAAGATATTGCTTTATTCATCGATTTTGAGAACATACGTTACAGCATGCTGAATATTCAGCGACGAGAGCCTGACCCACAGGAACTTATCGCTGTTGCTCGCCGTTATGGTACGGTCATGGTGGCTCGTGCCTACGCGGATTGGTCGCGGCAACCGGAGCCATTCAAGGGCAGTTTAACCGCTGCCATGATTGACCGTGTGGACTGTCCCGCGAAGCAGCGAGATCGTATCCGTATGGGAACAGTCCATTATGGAAATACCCCTACGAATGCGCTTGGCTCTCCTGGTTCTTCCCAAGAAGGTGCTGCTAGTTATTCATCTGCTCCTGGTTCATTGGCGAAGCCATGGCCCTCTAGTATTTCTGGTAACTCTGGTCCCCTACCTGCGATTACTCCCCAGAGTATGAACAATGGGTGGCCTACGGACCCGGATATTCCCTTGCCAGTGCCACAGGAAGCTGATGAGAACACGTTTTCGCCGGATGAGCAGCCGACCGCAGAGCATTATGGTATTGCAGACTATCAGCGTGAGTCCTATCACCAGAGTCCAGCATATGGTGTATCGCCATCGGGGCCGCTTGGGCAAGGCGGTACTGGTCCTTTAGGATATTCTAATTCTTATGCTTCAACGGGCAATACTGGTCATATGCCTGCTATCAACCCGGGTAATGGTGGTAATGGAGCAGTACAAAGTACTGTTATCCAAAGCACAGTGGACCTGAATATGTTGATGGATATTATTGAAACCGTTTTTGACCGTCCTACTATCTCTACATTTGTGTTGATGACGGGTGATAAAGATTTTACTCGTATCAGTGCGCGTCTAAAGCTTCGTTTGAACAAAACTGTTATTGTTGTTGGTATTCCGGGAACCGTCAGTCGAGATCTTATAAGCAGTGCTAATCAATTTGTGCCTCTTGTTCCAAATGGCTCAACTGGTGCTATGAATGCTATTCAATCTATGGGAATGACTGGTAATACTGGTGCGCTACCAGCAATTAATGGGAGCATGCTGCAACAGCAGGAGCAGCAACCATTCCCCTCTCCCATGAGTTCTGGTAATACTGGTGCTATGCCTGCCATCAATTTTCCTGGTGGTCCATCGCAGTTTCAATCTCCATTTGGCCCACCGTTGATAGCGCAACCACCAATGGATGTGCTCGATCCTCAATTTTTGCAGTTTCTTGACTATATTGATCGTAATTGGTCCTGGCGCACAGTTATCGGTGTCTCTAATTTTATCGGCGATCCTGTCAATCCTAAGAACCGCTTCCGCGGAAGACTTACACGTGAATCTGCACGTGAACTCTTGAATACGTGTATTCAGCAAAGTATTTTGCTTTTGCAAACTGACGCCACTGGCGCGGAGGATTTACGCTTAAATCGGATGCATCCCGGTGTCGATGAAGTTTTGAAACAATTCGTACGCTAGAAACAGAAGAGAATGCAGGCCATCGGCTCTCTGCCAAGGGAGTTGGTGGCCTGCATTCTCTTCTTTATGAAAAGGAACTGCTGTATGGATGAGTCGCGTGAGGCGTTTTTACGCAAGATGATTGCTACTCCTAGCCCGTCTGGTTTTGAGCAGTCGGTGCAACAAGTGATTCGCGAAGAGTTGCAAAACTATAGCGACGAGCTGCGTACTGATGTCCACGGTAATGTGATAGCTGCCCTGCATCCAACAGGTAAGCCGCGTGTGATGCTCACTGCCCATTGTGACGAACTTGGTTTGATGGTGCGCTACATTGATGGTGATGGATTTTTGTACTTTGCCACGATTGGCGGCTTTGATGCGACGACACTCCCCGGTAATCGTGTTCATGTCCATACGCCGTCTGGCCCTCTATTGGGTGTAATTGGACGCAAGCCAATCCATATGTTACGGGGCGAGGAGCGTAGCCAGGCTCCGAAGATTGCTGATCTCTGGATTGATATTGGCGCGGCGAACAAGGAGGAGGCACAGCAGCTCGTACCGCTGGGTAGTGTTGTTACACGTGCTGTTGAGCTTGAGACCTTGCGTGGTGATCTGGTGGTCTCGCGTGCTCTGGACAATAAATCGGGCATATTTACGATTATTGAAGCGATGCGTCGTGTGCATGAACAGCGCGAAAAGCTGCATGCTGGCTTCTTCTTGCTGTCCGCAGTGCAGGAGGAGGTAGGGTTGCGTGGCTCTCGCACAGGTGCCTTTGGGATCGATCCCCTGATTGCTGTCGCTGTCGATGTGACCTTTACTTCCGATCATCCTGGCACCTCAAAAGCGGAGATTGGGGATATTAAGCTGAATGGTGGGCCTGTGATTACGCTTGGCGGCAATATTAATCCACGTGTCTATCAATTGCTGGTCCATGCCGCCGATGAAGCGGGTATCGCCTGGCAAATCGATCCGCAGGTTTCTCATACAGGCACCGATACTGATGCTATTCAGGTCACACGCGCTGGCGTGGCGACTGGTCTGGTGAGTATCCCGTGTCGCTATTTACATAGCGGCTCGGAAATCGCCTCACTCAAAGATATGGATGAGGTAGCTGAACTGTTATCGCGCTTCCTGCTTGCTCTTGATGAGGAAACGAACGTAATCCCTTAAGCTTTTACACATACA
>JBBPYR010000327.1:0-24093 GCA_038199755.1 Ktedonobacterales bacterium
AAACTTGAACCGTTCGCTTCGGTTGATGCGTATTGGATGCTCACAAGGGACATCTTACTGTCGAGGCGATGCGTATTGGATGCCCACAAGAGGCGTCCTTACTGATGAAAGGGAACTATACTGATGACTAGCACACCAAGCAACGACGACGCATTGCGAGCCGCGGTACGCGAACGCTACACACGTAGCATTGCCCCGCTCCAAACAATCCAGAGTGAGAGCACCCAGCGGAGTTGCTGTGGCAGCGATTGCTGCGCACCTGCGCAACCAGCACAAAGCGAGGATCCGATCACCAAGAACCTGTATAGCGGCAACGAGCTGGCGGAATTGCCCATCGCGGCAGCTCTAGCCTCACGAGGATGCGGCAACCCAACCGCGCTGGCCGAACTACACCTCGGCGAGCGTGTGCTCGATCTTGGCAGTGGTGGCGGCATTGATGTTCTACTCTCGGCGCGTCGTGTGGGGCCAACCGGCTTTGCCTATGGCCTGGACATGACCGATGCCATGCTTGAACTGGCAGAACGGAACCGTGCCGAGGCAGGGGTCACAAACGTACAATTTCTCAAGGGCATCATTGAAGCCATTCCCCTGCCTGTGGCAACCGTCGATGTTGTCATCTCGAACTGTGTCATTAACCTCTCCGCCGACAAAGGGCAGGTGTTACGCGAAGCGTACCGCGTGCTCACCCCCGGCGGACGCCTCGCCGTTTCGGATATCGTCATCCAGGGTCAGTTACCAGCAGTCATCCAGCAGGACATGGAGGCTTGGGCAGGCTGTATCGCTGGTGCCCTGGAGGAGACAACCTATCGTCGTTTGCTGACTGAGGCTGGCTTTAGCAACATCGACATCGAAGTGACACGCCGCTACAGCCTACAAGAGGTTGCGGACAGCGGTGCCAGTGCCGCTATCGCCTCTCTGTCAGAGGCCGAACGCAGCGAACTGGATGGAAAGTTTGTCAGTGCCTTCATTCGCGCCCGCAAACCCTCATAAGTAGGCTAAAAAGGATGCCGTGCCTGGGCATGCACGGCATCCTTCTCCTATTTGCACTCTTCTTCGCACCTGACACAACACGCTTGCCGTGGCACATA
Organism: Ktedonobacterales bacterium; assembly: GCA_038199755.1. Classification (GTDB taxonomy): domain Bacteria; phylum Chloroflexota; class Ktedonobacteria; order Ktedonobacterales; family Ktedonobacteraceae; genus JBBPYR01. The sequence goes on from JBBPYR010000327.1 coordinate 1,089, forward strand.
GTCGATGATGTGACCACGGCGATCAAGCTCGAAATGACAACAGGAAAGCAACATATCCTTCAAGCGTTCACGCGCCCGTTGCACCCTTGATTTCGCGCCCGATAGCGAAATACCGAGATGTTCAGCCAGTTCGCGCTGCGTCAGGCCATCGTACTCGGTCAACATAATAGCTTGTTTGTAAGGTGGTGGCAGTGCCGCCACAAAGGAAGCAACCGCTGGGGCAAGTGCTTGCTCCGCATCCTGTCCATCCCCTAGCACCTCTTCATCAGGGATATTTTCAAGCTCAGGAAGCTCCGGCATGGTAACGATACGTTGTTCCACACGATAATAGTCAGTGATGGCATTGCGCGCTATCTGATACAGCCATCCTTGCAGCTTCTGTTGATCTTTCAGCGTCTGAATATGCAGATGAATCTTCACGAACACATCCTGGAGAATATCTTCAGCGGCTTGCTCATGAGGAACACGCTTGAGAATGAAGTGCTTGAGTTGCGCGTGAAAATCCTCCCATATATGTTCAGTTGTCATCATCATACATAGTTCCTTTTTTCTGACAAATTCACGAGACATGGAAGTAATTGTGTCTACTACCAATGTTTCCTATAAGGAAGACGGTTCAGCACAAAAAAGGACGCAAACACGCTTGGGAAAGAACATGCAGCATTATTTCTTAACTTCAAGGTAGATCAGCAGAGACATAGCATCCAAGCGCATAATGTTCTCCTGTGATCCCTGCACTTTGATTGCCCCTTGCATATAGTTCGAGGCAGGATTTTGGTCACACCAGAAAATATCCGTCAAATCCTCACTGCTCCCGCGTATAATCAAATCAGGTTTTTCGTGGGTACCATCCTGGACTTTTGTTTCCGAGTTGCCAACGATCATGGTGAAGCCCTCATCTTTACCATTGAAATCGGTGGCCTCTATGTAGATAACACAGTGCCAATTGCGAATAGAGCGGAGCACACGCTCGCTTTTTTGTGCCTGCATGACATAGTCGTCTAAAGCCTCGCGCAACTCTTCTCTTGTTGCCATAGCCAACTCCTTCTTCAGCAGAATGAAAAGTACATATTTGCCCCTATGCGATGTGTTCGGACTTGGGAGAAAGGGCGGCAAGCACCTCGGCGGCGGCCCGCTCTCCCGATTGCAGCGCGCCATCCATATAGCCATTCCAAACGGTAGCGGTCTCAGTACCAGCCCAGTGAATACGTCCTATCGGCCCACGCAGAGCTTCGCCATAGGAGGTCCAGACACCCGGTGGCAAATAGGCAACATAACAACCACGCGAGTATGCTTCCTCGCCCCAGTTCTGCTCAATATACTCGCGTGGTGTGCGAGCCTGTTCGCCAAAGTAGCGCACCAGACAATCCAGCACGGCAGTTCGTCGCTCTTCCAGGCTTTTACGGCTCCAGAAGCGTGCTTCGTCGCCATCAATGAAGCCCATCAATACACCCGGTGTGCCACCCTCTGGTGAATTATCGAAGGTCACGCAAACGGGACCACTATCGCTGGCAACCTGCCCCGATAAGCCCGCGTCGCGCCAGAAGGGACGATCATACACGCAATGCACCTTGATAATGCTCCCCATCGGCATACGTTGCGTCAGTTGGTCGCGATGCCCCGGCAACTGTGGCTCATAGTGGAGACGGCCTGCCAAAGTAGGCGGAATGGCGATCACCACTCGCTGTGCAGACACCACCAGACCTTCACATATGACCTGCACACCACCCTCTTTATTCCCCTCGTGCTCTTCCTGCAGGATTGCATACACTGGCTTTTGCAGCAGCACGCGTTCTCCCAGCGCAGCGGCCATCCGCTGCGAAACTTGCTGTGCTCCCTCACGAAAGCGCGTCTCTTGCGCTCCACGCGTAACGCTAATCAGTTCGTTGAAGCTGCCACCCGAATGGACATAGAAGAGCAAGTGTAAGAAGGAAATATCGCGTGGCTCGGCAGCAAAGACAGACGCAACCGCCAAGCGAATCCATGTGCGAGTTGGGCCTTCCTCGATGTGCGTTTGTATCCACGTCTCCACCGTCTGTGAGTCCCACACCAGTGCGTTCTCTGCGCTCCATGGTGCGTCGAGCGGCACCTCTTGCGCCATGATGTTGATCTCAAGCATCGCCTCAATGGATTGCATTGTCACGAGTGGATCATGCATTGGAATGGCACCGGAATAGAGGAACCGTTCTCCCTCGTGATACTCGATATTCTGCCCTTCAACATACGTTGGGAATGTTGCCAAGCCGAATTCTTGCGTGAGGGCCGCGATCCGCTGCTGCGTTGGGCCGATCCATTGTCCACCCATATCAATGAGTGTGCCATCGCTGCTAGCTTTTGTGTAGGTGCGTCCACCCACGCGATCTCGTGCCTCCACCACCAGCACATCAACGCCAGCCGCCACTAACTGTCGTGCGGTCATCAGACCCGCCAGACCAGCACCCACCACCACCACATCGGCATGCCGCTGCTCCAGAGGCGCACGTTCAGGCGAAAAAAAACCCATGGTGATATCATCTCCTTTTTACCTTGCTACCTTTGGAGAATATTATATCCCAACCGTTGCCCGAATGTATGTGAGGTACATGAGTACCACCTCAGTACTAGCCACCCTACCCCCGCTCTAACTCTTTTCGCTTGCCGCAATTTGGGCAAAATTGGCTACCAACGCGATCATCATGGTAGCCACATGTACACATCTTCGAGGAAGAAGATATGTAGCGCACCGCCTGTACCTGCGGCGTATAGCGTACTTGCTGTTCCTGCGCTATAACTTGAGGCATCTCCTGCACTACCGTTCTGGTGGGCTGATATGGCGTCATTGTGGCTTGCGCGAGTTGCATTGCTTCGGAATGCGCCCGTCCACCCACCCGTTCACCCATAGGGGCAGGCGATGGAGGTGCTTCGACTGTTGCTAGATATTCGAGCAAGAGCCGATGCGTGAAGATGTAGCCGCCGCCTACTTTGCGCAGCAGAATGCGCTCGGCAGCATGATCGAGAAAGCGGGCATACTTCCAGGGTAGAGAGGCACCATCCCAGAGTAAGAAACGCAGCGTGAAGTGCTGAATGCAGGCAATACCGCCACCACGAAGCGCATTGATCAAACCAATCAACGCGCCAAAGATAAGCCCATAGGCAAGGATACCCGTCCAGCTACCAGTCACCTTAAACCCTAGCCCTCCACCAACTAAGCCTCCGATCAGCCCACCCGCTAAACCAACCAGCAAGCTATGCAGACCCGACCGACGTATGCCCAGGTTTGGCACACTCAGGTGATGCTCATCAAGCCGCTCACCCGATAAGCCACCAGTGAGAGCACCAATTAGCCCGCCGATGAGGAGAAACAACGGAGCCACCCCCAGCAAAGCAAATTGCAAGCCAGCAAAGAGATTGAAAGTGAGTACATGAAGGATGGTTCCGCTCTTGTTCACGAACAAGGCTGAGGCTGTAAGCCCTAAGCCGACCAGCACGCCTATGACGAGCGCTGCGAGTAGCCCGAAAAACAGGTATTGCCCTAATTTTCGTACCATACCCGTCCATGTCCAGGTGAATACTTCGACAGGCTGGATTGTCGTTACCTCTAAACCCAACAAACTATCAATCAGCACAAAACCCGCGCCGCCAAGTATGGAGAAAGCGGTTCCTATTAGGACAATCCAGCCTGGTTGATCGCTTGACTTCTGACCTAACAGTAAACCATAGGGTATACCGAGCACGACACTAATCAAGAGGCCATTCAGAATTCCCTGGATAACGCGCCGTCCTTGACGTGACCAGAAACCTCTTTTTGCCTCGCGCGTATAGAGAAGTCCATTTGTTAAGCCAAAAATCGAGCCTGTCATGAGACTAAAAAGAAGCATGAGACCGAGCACCAGCGTAAAGGGTGGTTGATGTGAAACAAGATTTGCCATTAATAACCCACCAACTGGCCCAAAGACGAGCGCACTGAGAAACCCTAATGTAAGACCCGCCATTAAGCCAGCATATTTCCCATGCAGTCGGCCCTCCACCAGCCAATCTGGTTGCATACGCTCGATATAAAACACGCTCTGGCTATGTTGCGCTAACTGTCGTGCAAGCCATGCTAACCAATGCACCGTTTGTTGTGGCGTATAGCTCCCTTTAGCCTTTTTACCATCATCGCTAGCCTCACTCCCCCCACTTCCCTTGCGCTCAAGCATACGCTCGATATAGTGCTCGAATACCTGTCGTTGCCTATCTGTTGGCGAGGCAATTTTCAACAGGTGCTCAACCGGCATACCATGATACGTCAAGGCCAGAATACTGAGCATCAATGGTGTTGTGGTCAATTCACGCAGAGTCGCATCCTGATGCAGTGCCACGCGCAAAGCCCACAACGACTCACCACCACTCACGAGATAGTCTTCCACCTGCTGCTCCGTCAGCGGCTGCACAATGACTGCACTACTGAGCCGTACGCGTGTATCTTGCGTGAGATACTCGGCACTGCGGCAACAAATAACCGTGGGCAGCAAGCCATGCTCCTGGCGATACTTATTGATTGCTTTCAGGCAAGCAATGCGTGTGGGTGCGGCAACCTCATCCAAACCGTCGAGCAATGGTAGTATGGCATCGCTCTCCACCCAGCGTTGCGCCTGTTTACGTGGTACCTGATACTTACTATTCAATTCATCCACCAGCCAGCTTGCAAGCGGCTGTTGCTTTGTAGCCCACGATGAGAGATTGAAGATCACTGGCATTGGATGCTCATCATCTCCCGCTGCGCGCTCCAACAAATCACGCGCCAATTCTAAGAGTAAGGTTGTCTTGCCAGAGCCGGGTTCGCCCAAAATGAGCAATTCGCCACCAGCATCATCATATGCTTCGATAATGCGCGTGCCAGCAGGCAGGCGTTGGGGAGCAAGGTCTGGTTGTTGCAGCACCAGCCGCCAGGGATTGGCCACGGCCTCAGCCTCTTTTTGCAGCCCTAACGCGATCAGTGTTGCTCCATACAGCGAATGCTCCAATACACCCGTAATCCAGAATGTACGCACCTTGGTCAACAGATGCTGCCGATTCGAGCTTTTTGAGTTTCTGCCAGGAGACTGCGATTGTTTTCTGGGCGTAACCGGAGCAATAGATACATGCAGATCAGGTGGTACGCGCGTTCCTGAGAAGTGAGCGTGCGAGGCGGCCATAGAAGATCCAGCAACAGTCTTGAGCGGAGCCGTAATCTGTGATTTGTCATCAGCGGGCAGGTGTTCTTCGCTTGCTCGTGCCAGTGCCTGTGCAAAGGCCTGGATACTGCTAAAGCGATCCTGGGCATCCTTCGCTAAGGCGCGCAGAATGATATTTTCTACGGCAACAGGCATAGTAGGAAGCCAAGTGCGCAGCGATGGTGGCGGCACATTCACATGCTGCTGCATGATCTCCCAAATATTGCCTTCAAACGGGCGGCGACCACACAGCCATTCATAGGTCATGATACCGAGTGCATACTGATCGCTGGCAAAGACTGGCTTACCATGCAACTGCTCAGGGGACATATAAGGGAACGTTCCCACGGGCTCCTGCGTGCTGAGCGTGTTGGATGACGGTGAAAAGAGTGACAAGCCAAAATCGCTCATGAGCAGGTTGCCATCAGCATCCAGCAAAACGTTCCCCGGTTTGACATCACGATGAATAACCGAGTGATTATGTGCATACTGCAACGCTGAAGCAATCTGTAGCACAAAACTCACCACCGTTGCCAGAGGGAGACGAGTGCCAGGTGGATACTTCTGGCGCAGTGTGCCTTGCGGCGCGTGATCCATGATCAGCACTGGCGTTCCTTGCTCTACCGCGAAGTCGAGCACACGCACAATATGGTGATGACGCAAACTCACCAGCGTTTGTGCCTCTACCAAAAATTGCTTTTCATCCGCCTCGTCAAGTGTTTTCTTTAACACCTTGAGGGCCGCGAAGCTGTGTAGATAACGATGCTGGCCTAAGTAGACCTCAGCAAAGCCACCCTCTCCGATCAACTCTATGAGTTGATAATTGCCCAGTTGCTGCCCAACACGGTTTGTTGCCATAGACATTCCTGCCCCATTCAAAGAGGGGGACCTCCCTTTATGAATTGTCTAGCCATTCTGTATCTGGAGTGCGAAAATTACCATTCTTATTCGTTTACGCTATTGACACAAGCATTGAAGAAATTTTTCTTCACCCGTCTGCATCTTGTAACTTGAGACAAATGCGTTGCAACCTTGTTATAGAGGTAAACGACAGAAAGGCAAGAATTACCATGTCAGAATTAAAATGCGAGATCGATTTAGGGTCGGGTGGACTTATTCGTGATAAGGAAACGTTAGAAAAGTTGCGAGAGTTGCCGCAGCTTCTCCCCACAGATATACTCAAACTGGCGGGATTCTACAGAGGGTATCAGACGAACCGCCCATTAGCAGAGCATCTCGCACTTGTTGCATTTACACAAATGGTGGGCGATCCGGACGAGAGGCTTCAGGAAAGTATTCGCGCTTCCTTGATCCAGAAAGCACATGCCGAACAGCGCACGCTCAGCAATCAAGACTTAGACCTGGAAGATGCCTTTGATGCTTTTACTGATGAGGGGCCTAATGATACCTTTGATTTCTTCTTCATCAAGCTATCTCCAATAGCTGAGACTGGCCTCAATCTGCTGGTCGAGACGAATGAGAAGCAAGAACGGTTCTATGTCATTGGCGTCAGCCCTGACCTCGATAAACTGCCTCATGCGAAGCAGCGGGTCCGACGAGTGCGTCGAAAGGCATAACCGCACTCCTGTGGCAAGCAAAAGGGGTGAAAACACAATCGATCGTGTCTTCACCCCTTTTACTTAGCGTTACTTAACGCAACATTGTTTGCGCGGCATGGTTTGCCAAGTCAACCAGCCAGAAGGGAAGCACCGTCCCCATAAGCAGCGTTCCCGCAACAGCGATGCCAATCGCCAGCCACGACATCCAACTGAGATCACTTCCCGACTCCTGTTCAACCGCAGCATCCACCATAGTGTTGGTTTTGGGCAAGCTAGCGGTTGGCGACTTCACCGCCACAGCTGCTCCCCCACGTGCCGTGGTGAGGCTGCTACTACCAGCGCGGGTAGTTGTAGTTGTAGTGGGCACGCGACGTGGCGTCGTGGGAATGGCAGATAGAGCGGGCGGCACGCTGGTTGCGCTTACAGATGCCGTTTCGCGCTCCATGAACATGCTAGCGATGGCACGCAGATAGTAGTACATGCCGAGCACACTGGCAAGCACGCCGATAATCAGCAATTCGGGTCGCCCACCCACCAGTGCGGCGTAGAAGATATAGTACTTCGCCGCGAAACCCGCCATCGGTGGAAAGCCCGCTAGAGCCAGCATGAAGAAAGCCAGCACAGCCGCCAGCACGGGGCGTCGATACCACAGGCCACGTAGGTCTTTCAGGCTAACACCAGAGTTATCAGCGCGCTCCAACAGGGAGATCACACCAAAGGCACCCAGGTTCATGAAGGTATAGCATAGCAGGTAAAACAGAATGGCAGCAGGGCCAGTATAGGCCGCTGCCCTTGGTACTAGGCCACGAGTAAGAGCTGGCATTGCCGTAATGCCAATCATCAAGTAGCCAGCGTGAGCAATACTCGAATAGGCAAGCAGGCGTTTCACGTTGCTCTGCGTTATTGCCAGCACGTTACCACCAACAATCGTCAGAATGGCGATTGTTTCTACCACTGGCAGCCAATCTGCTTTGGCGGCAAGTAGCACATAGGCAAAGACCCGTGTAAAGGCAATGATGGCCGCGGCCTTCGTTCCCACGGACATAAACGCCGTTACCGGAGCAGGCGCACCTTCATATACGTCAGGCGTCCACGCCTGGAAGGGAATCGCCGAAATCTTAAAAGCGAAGCCCACCGCCATCAAGCCCATAGCAACAAGCAGCATCGTTGAATGCGGTGACGTTGCGGCAATAGCACCTTGTGGCACCAAGCGCCGAAATATCTGCTCAAATGCAGTGCTGCCAGTTGCGCCATACGTCAGGGCGATGCCATAGAGCAAAAAGGCAGAGGCGAAGGAACTGAGCAGGAAGTATTTCATGCCAGCTTCCTGCGAACTCTTGCGGCGCGCAATAAAGCTGCACAGAATGTAGAGGGCCAGCGAGAGCATTTCCAGACCGAGAAACACGGTCAGGAAACTGGTTGCCGCCGCCAACAACATCATACCAAGCGTCGCCAGCAAGAACAGCGCATAGTATTCTCCCTGGTGAACCAGCTTGAGCCGCTTGAGATAGGCGGGCGAGAGCAAAATACCAAGCCCACTGGCACTCAGAATGATGATATAAGCATAGAGCGACCCCTGGTCGGAGCCGATCATTTCGTTGAAGGCGCGTTGCCCGTCACCCACCACAAACAGAACGATGGTCGCAACCAAGGCACCCACGATACCCAGCAGACTGAACAAAGGTAATGCACTATAGCTGGTAGGTGCGCTCTCCTTCACACTGGGTCCACTTTTCGGCAGCAGCAGTTCCAGCATCATCACCAATAAGGTCATGACGATCAGAACCAGCTCTGGCGCGATACGCCCCCAATCGGCGGCGGTGACAGAGTATGTAAATGTCATAGAAAATACCTCACAAGGGACATCCCTACTTTATAAATGCATTGCCAAGAACTTGTAACGTGCTTGTCACTGATGGCTCCAATAAAAAGGTCAGCGGCGCAGGTTGCAAACCAAGATAGAATATTAAAAGCAGTAACGGTGAAAGATACAGAAACTCATTAATATCGAGATCAATCAGCGTTCCTTTGCGTAAAGCCATGCCTAGTGTGCCTTTGCTCTGCTGTCTTCCTTCCATCACGCCCTGAAAGAAGCGAATCATATACCATGCCGCAGGCACAACCACCGCCGTACCTAGTACACCAAATACCACGCTACTGCGGAAAGCACCAAGTAACGCCAGAAACTCACCGGCGAAACTATTCAAGCCAGGTAAACCGAGCGAGGAGAGTGCGGCAATAAACATCACCGTCGCCAAAATCGGTATCCGCACCGCCAAGCCGCCGAAATCGCTGATACGCCGTGTGCCCGTACGCTGCTCAATCATGCCCGCAATCAAAAACAAGGCCCCTGTGGTAATGCCATGATTGACCATTTGTAACACGGAGCCTTCAACACCTTGAAGATTGAAGGCGAACGTACCCAGGATAATCACGCCCATATGACTGATACTCGAATAACCGAGCAGGCGTTTCATGTCATTTTGTCTCAGGGCTAGCACCGCACAATAGAGAATACCAATGACCGCCAGAATACTAAAGAGCGGAGCCAACGTCTGCACCGCCTGTGGAAAGAGTGGAATGCAGAAGCGTAGAAAGCCATAGGCACCCGTTTTCGCCATCGCACCAGCCAGCAACGCCGTAACGGGTGCGGGTGCCTCGCTGTAGGCATCGGGCAACCAACTATGGAACGGCACGAGCGGCGTCTTGACCGCGAACGCAGCTGCGAACGCCAGCAAGAGCCAGAACTGCACACCACTATCGAGATGACTATTGAGCAGGGTCAGCAGGTCAAGCGTATAGCTACCGCCCGCCGCCAGTTGATGATAATAGCCAATGGCGATAATGCCAGCCAGCATCAGCAAGCTACCAACAGAGGTAAAGAGCACAAACTTGAATGCCGCATAAATGCGCCGCTCGCCGCCCCAGCCACCAACCAGAAAATACGCTGGAATGAGCATCACTTCCCAGAAGATGTAGAACAGGAACAGGTTGGTGGAAAGGAACACGCCAATAATGCCAGTCTCTAGCAACAGCATAAAGGCCATATAGTTCTTGAGCTTGCGATCAATGCCGAACGAAGCGGCAATACAGACCGTCGTCAGCAGCGTTGTCAGCACTGTTAGTAACAGGCTAATGCCATCAACACCGAGACTATAGTTGATGCCAACCGCTGGAATCCAGCTCAGTTGTTCCTTGAAAAGGAACGTTCCCAGGAAGGTCGCGCTTAGATTAGAAGCCGCATACAGCAGCATCAGAATAAATGAAAGTATTAGCTCTACGCCCGCGACGAGCAAAGCCGTCCAGCGTATCACGCTACGTTGCTCATTCGGAATGAACAGCAGAGCGATACCGCCCAGCAGCGGGAGCAGAGTAATCGTCGATAATATGGGAAACATAACTGCTACCCCCTCACCGCGTAGTAAACAACAATCAGGACAACACCGACAAAGATTGCCAGCGCGTAGTTACGCATATAGCCCGTTTGCAGACGACGGAGGATGGAACTGCTCCCGCGGAAGAACGCGGCAACCCCACGGCCCGCGCCATCGAGGGTAGCACCCTCAATATAGGTCGTGGCTAACCGTGCAAACGCCAGTATAGGTCTGATAAGGACAGCGGTCAGAGCTTCGTCCACATAATATTTATGCTGCACCAACTGATAGAGTGGGTTGCTGTTCTCTTTGTACACAAAGCCGCGATTATACAGACGATAGGCTGCGAAGATACCGAGCAAGGCCAGCACAACACTGATGCCCGTTGAGGTCCATTCCACGCCGAGCGAGACCTCCGGTGCATGGGCCTGCGTCAAGAGCGGTGACAGGAAGTTTGCCAGCGGATGCCAGTTGGGCAACCCGATCAACGCGAAGGAGCCAACAAAACCACCGATGACTGAGAGCACCGCCAGAATGACCAGCGGCCACGTCATGATGCCGGGAGCCTCGTGAATATTGTTAAAACTCACCTTGCCAGCATGATGCCCTGTGGCCTCCTCCTCTTCTGTGTCGTCTTCATGGGCCCCGTTGACCCGCGCCAAGCCGCGATAGGTGCCGCTGAAGATACCGAAGAACAGGCGGAACATATAGAACGCGGTCAGACCAGCCGTAAGCAGACCAACAATCCACAGCAGATAGAACCAGAAGCTACCGCTCGCATTCGCCTGAGCCAGCAATGAAGCCAGAATATCATCCTTACTCCAAAAGCCAGAGAATGGTGGAATACCGCTAATTGCCAGAGCCGCGATCAAAAATGTCCAGAAGGTAATCGGCAACCGACTGCGTAACCCGCCCATCAGCCGCATATCCTGTTCTCCATTGAGCGAGTGAATCACGGCTCCAGCCCCCAGGAAGAGGAGGGCCTTGAAATAGGCATGAGTCGTCAAATGGAAGATACCACCCGTATAATTATGTACACCCTCGCTCATGAACATGTAACCAAGCTGACTAATTGTCGAATATGCCAGCACGCGCTTGATGTCCAGTTGGAACAGGGCGATGGTTGCCGCGAACAAGGCAGTTGCGCCACCGATACCTGCCACCGTGTAGAGCGCGACAGGTGAGAGTTCAAACATCGGGTTGGTGCGTGCCACAAGGTAGACGCCAGCAGTGACCATCGTGGCCGCGTGGATCAGGGCACTGACAGGCGTTGGGCCTTCCATCGCGTCCGGCAACCACATGTACAGCGGCAACTGTGCGGATTTCGCAGCACAGGCAACGAACAGCAACAGACAGATCGCCGTCATGACACCGCTACCCGCTAATGAACCATTGAGCTTGCTGAAGACCACCTGAAAGTTAAGTGAGCCGAAATTCAAGAAGATGAGAAAGATTGCCAGCATCAAGCCAAAGTCACCGATGATGTTAATAACCAGTGCCTTTTGCGCCGCCGCCACGGGTGCGCTACGCTGATACCAGAAGCCAATGAGCAGAAACGAGGCCAGACCGACCAGCCCCCAACCGACCAGCAAGAACAGGAAGTTATCAGCCGTTACCAGCATCACCATCGAGAAAATAAAGAAGTTCAGGTAGGCGAAGAAACGCCAGAAACTCGGGTCGTCTTCCATGTAGCCAGCCGAGTAGATGTGAATGAGGAAACCAACCCCCGTTACCACCATCAGCATAGTGGCCGATAGCGGGTCCAACAGCAAGCCAAAACTTAATTGGAAGCTACCAGAACTCACCCAGGTGTACACCGTCTGGTCAACGATACGGGCCGAGTTGGGAGTCGTCCCTGTCATGGAAATAAAACTGATTACGGCAAGCAAGAAAGCCAGCCCGCAGGCAAGCCATGCCACCGTTATGATTAGAGTGCGTGACATTGTTCTTCCCGCCACGCCCAGGACAATGAAGCCCAGTAGCGGCAGGAGCAACACTCCTAGACTAAGATTTGTCATAGAAATAGCTCCTGAAAATTAGCCCTTTAATGCATTCATGTCGTCAACGTCAATATCGCGGCGTGTGCGGAAGATGGAGACGATAATAGCAAGCCCGACTACCACCTCAGCGGCGGCAACCGTCAAGACAAGAAAGACAAACATCTGCCCATCCGCGGAATTCAAAAAGCTAGAAAAGGCCACAAAAGAGAGATTCACGGCATTCAACATTAATTCAATAGACATAAAGATAATCAGCGGATTGCGCCGAATCAGGACACCGAGCACGCCCAGTGTAAACAAAATGGCACTTACGATTAGATAGGCTGATAATGGCATATATTGCTCCTCAAAAGGGCGCATCCTTCCGGTCGCCCTGGGTTGTATTTCCTCTTTATGCCTTTCTACCAAACACCATCGCACCCAGTATGGCGACGACGATCAGCAAACTGGTAATTTCAAAGGGGAAGGCAAAGCCGTGGAAGAGTGCTAGGCCAAAAGCCTCGATATTGCCCTTTGAATTCACAACTGCCGAAAGGCTATCCGCGCCCGTTGTCGCTACTACCCCATTGACGGGTGTGCCCGTGAAGAGCAGATAGCTCAAGGCAGCCACCAACACCACGCCCAGGATACCAGCTACATAGCGTTGCCAAGGACTACGATCCCGTTGCGCTGCATCCTCTGCATCCGTTGCCAGCATGGTCACGACAAAGAGGAACAGCACCATGATTGCGCCCGCGTAAATGAGGATCTGCACTACAGCGATAAACATCGCGCCCAACTGTAAATAGAACAGGGCGAGAAAGAGAAAGGTGAGAATCAGGCTTAACGCACTATGCACCGCGTTCCTAAAGGTAATCACCCCCACAGCGGACGCGGTACTAGCAATTGCCAGCACGAAAAAGGCTATTTGTGTCGCCAGCATTATAGCGTCTCCTTTGGCTCGTTCCGTGGCGAGAGTTGCCGCCTGTCTTCATCCTGCTCTTCATTGACCAGCATCACCTCACGCTCCGTCTCGACATTGCCCAAGCCAACGGCAGCTGCACTGGCTCGTGAGCCATCAAACAGCTTGCTGTCCTGTGGCACAGGTTGTAGCGCGCCCTCCGGTGCAGGCTCGGCCCATACATCATTAGAACCAATCGTCGCCTCCCCCTTCGGTTCCAAAAGCATCTCTTTGTGATACACCAGATCCTCTGGGTAAAACGAGGCCAACTTGTATTGCTTTTCCAGCGTGATAGCTCCTGTTGGACACGCCGCCTGACAATAGCCGCAGAAGATGCAGCGCAACAGGTTCACATCAAAGACCTTCGCATAACGTTCACCTGGAGAAACGCGATTTTCTTCAGTGTTTTCTTCGGCCTCAATGTAGATTGCGTCGGCGGGACAGGCACCGGCGCACAGATAGCAACCCACGCACCGTTCCATTCCATTGTCGTAGCGATGGAGCACGTGGCGACCACGGAAACGTGCCGGTAACTCCCGCTCTTCCTCTGGATACGAAATAGTAGTTGGCTTCTTACCCATGTTTTTCAGGGTCGTCGCCATCCCCTTAATAATATCGAAAGACATTTCATTTACTCCTTAGTACTTTCACAATGGTTTCAGTGCGTCTAATGTCAACACTTTTAGTTCCGAAATAGATGATAACCGTCTATCGTTAGTAAGAAAAAATGTGGCATTACTGCGAATTGCGGTAGCAACCTGAATAGTAAATAAAAGGTGATGTATCTACCCCTACAATACTACCCTTGAGCGTATCTACCCATCCCATGACCTTCTTTCCTCTTCTATGTACTTTTCAATATCTACATCTTTCCAAAAGCCATTTGCTACTCCTCTGAACTCCAATATATTGTGTCGTTTGGTTGGCTTATTTTGCAGACTAATAAGCTTATCAATATCTTCACGCAAACGTTGTTGTTCTTCAGGTGTCAGCTTTTGGATTTGATCAAGTATCTCTTCATAAGAATGAATAGCCATTTGTCAGCTCCTGGCTCTCCCTCTTTTCAGAAGGTACTAGCAATACTACTCTTCCCCTATAATAACAAAGTATTTTTCTATTGTCACCAGCGTTATTAGATAAATCACGTGTAGGGCGCGCTCAAGCTGATCACCACGGTTATTCCCACGAATCTCTTTCATTGTTAATGTATGCTTCGACATCAACATCTTTCCAGATTTCCGCTCCTAACCCCTCAAGTTCCGTAATGTGATGCATTGGCTGGTGCTCCATTGCATCACGAACAATAACCTGTAATTCTTCTAATAATTTCTGCTGCTCCTCCAACGGAAGGGAGCGAATTTGACTCAAAAGATCTTGATATGCCATGATTTCTCCTTCCTCCATTGGCAGCAGCGAAGCGCGCTGCCGTCCCGTAGGGGCGAGATTTATCGCGCCCCTCGTACCCGTTGGCGAATCGCACCCAAACAGGGCGCGATAAATCTCGCCCCTACACCTTGACCTCTTCTTCTGTGACAGCAGTGGCGGGTTTGATGCGCTCGAACTTTGCCAGCCGCACAGACGAGGGCAGCGAATCATTCAACACAGACTGCCCACCTGCTGCGGGCGTTTCTAGCTCGGTGCTAAAGCGCGTGCCCGTGACAATGCTCTGGCGGCGAATGAGGTAGAACACCCCGAACAAGATAAACAGACCAATGATGCTGTTAACCCACCACGGAATGTTGAGAGCAACACAGGTCGCGGTAACAATGACGTTCAGCACCGACAGTGGCAAGAGCCCTTGCCAACCCAGGCTCATCAAGCGGTCATAGCGGATACGCGGTAACGTAGCACGCAGCCAGATGAACAAAAACAGGAACAGAAACACCTTCACCAGAAAGATGATAATAGAGAAGCCAGGGAAGAGTCGCTCCAGACCGAACAGGCTCCAGCCACCCAGGAAGAGCGTCGTGGCAACGGCACCAACGGTAATCATGTTGATGTATTCGGCCATCTGATAGATACTCCAGCGCAGACCGCTATATTCGGTCAGATAGCCAGCGGTCAACTCCTGCTCGGCCTCCGGCAGATCGAAGGGGGCGCGATTCACCTCGGCGGTAGCTGCGATCAGATAAATCACAAAACCTAGTGGTTGCGCGAAGAGAAACCAGATGCCTTGCGTCAACTGCTGCTGCACGATGCCAACCATACTCAGGGTACCCGCCCACATCAACACGCCACTCAGGGCAAGGCCCAGACTAGTCTCGTACGACACCATCTGCGCGGCACTTCGCAGAGCGCCAAGCAATGAATAGCGGTTGCCAGAGGCCCAACCACCAAGCACGATACCATAGACAGCGAGCGAAGAGATGGAAAGAATCCACAGAATACCAATATTGACATCGCCAATCACCGGGTCCCAGACGCTCGGTTTGTTACTCCAGTTCGCGCCAACCGGCACCACAGCAAAGGCGGATAACGCGACCACGACAGAGATAGTAGGTGCAATCAGATAGATTGCCTTCTTCGCCTGCGTCGGCACAATTTGCTCTTTGAACATCATTTTCATGCCGTCGGCAATGGGTTGCAAGGAACCGAATGGACCTGCACGATTTGGGCCGAGACGACCCTGCATCTTCGCCACTACACGCCGCTCAATCAGCGTCATGTAGGCAAAGGCGGTCATTAGTGCCACAATCACAATGGCGCTTTTGATGACCGCTGCCACAATTTCATTGTTCAAGAAATCAAGCATGGGTTATCTCCTGTTCTTGCCGTTCCTGTGTACGCATGCCCTGCGCTCCCAGGTCTTCCCATGTCAGACTTGTATAGAACGGTGTGTCCTGGGCAATCTCCAACAGAATATCGCGGGGGCTTTCATACTCCCAGTGCGTCCCCAGGTATTGCGCCAACTCAATCAGAATTTCCCAATCAGCTCGTGCTCCGGGTAATGGGCGCAACGTGCGTCGTATGGCCTGCACGTGATGGTCGATATTCGTCATACTGCCATCTTTTTCCGCGAAGGTGACGGCGGGTAACACTACATCCGCCTGTTGAGCCGTTTCCGTTAGCAGAATGTCCTGCACCACAATAAACTCTAACGAAGAAGGAAGTGTTGCCTCTGCCAAGTGACGCGCAGGATTAGCACCCATCACGAACAAAGCCTTGATCTGCGGATTATGCAATATCTCGTCATAAGACAAGCCAACCTGCTCGGCGGCACGATAGCCGGGAAGCGTATCTGGCAAAAGGCCCATATCGCGTGCGCCCAGTGAGTTCGCGTCCTCGAAGAGTGGGCCAACACCAGCACCGGGGCGATCAATATTGCCAGTGGCAACGGCCAGGGCTTGCAGGTCAGCGGCAAGATGTTCGCAGCCTACCTCTAACGTCGCCATCTCATCATAGAGGATGACTGCCCCTCTCGCGCCGATAATCTCGTTGGCAAGTTGCTGTAACTGCGCGCTCACCTCGTCGCCTAGTGACGCATTGGAACTGACCTTGCTCTGCCCCTCAAGCTGTGGGTATTGCGCTCTGATACTCTCATTGCTCAATACCTGTTTCAGCAGCAACTTTGCAGCCAGGCCCTCACAATGCTCTGGTACGGTGATTTTACTGGTGGCAAAACGATCAAGTTCCGTTGCGCCCGCGTTGATGATGTATATTTTTGCGCCCGCCTTCATCGCCTTCTTGATGCGTAAGTTCAGCACAGGTTGACGCTGGTAGGGGTCAGAAGCGACCAGTACGATATGCGATGCCTTCTCGATGTCGGCAATGCTCGTGCTCATCATCCAGGGGCGGCCTGTCAAGGCATCACGTGCGCCGGGGAACTGGCCGTGATGATGATCGACGTTTGCGGTACCGATAACCTCGCGCAGTAGTTTCTGGAAGAGATAGGCTTCTTCGTTCGTCGTGCGTGTCGAACCTATGCCAGCAACAGCCTGTGGACCATGCTTGGCAAGAATATCTTTCAGGTGTGTCGTGATATAAAAGAACGCCTCCTCCCATGATGCGGGAACAAGGCTACCATTGCGGCGAATCATGGGCGTGCGCAGGCGTTGCGGACTATTCACAAACTCGAAGCCCCAGCGACCGCGATCACACAGCCAACCATCATCAATCTCATCATTTGTACGCGACACCATGCGCATGATCTTATCAACACGCACATCGACGCGCACATTGCAGCCAACGCTACAATTGTTGCACACACTCGGCGTACGCTTGAGTTCCCACGGACGTGCCTTGAAGCGATAGGCAGAGGCAGTGAGCGCACCCACGGGACACATCTCCACCGTATTGCCCGAAAATACGGAGTCAAAGGCGGAGTCAGGGGCTGTACCGACCTCCATACGATAGCCACGGGAAATCATGACCAGCCCGTTATCCATCGATATTTCAGAGCTAAAACGCGTACAACGCTGACATAAAATACAACGTTCGCGATCAAGAAACACCTTGTCGCTGACAGGTATAGGCTTACTATAATGACGCTTATGCAGGTCGAAGCGCGTGCCTCCAGGACCGTGACGCAGGGTAAAGTCTTGCAGATCGCACTCACCGCCCTTATCGCAGATGGGGCAGTCCAGCGGATGATTGATGAGCAAAAACTCCAGCGTGCCACGGCGGGCTTTGAGCACCTTCTCCGTCTTCGTATGCACAACCATACCCTCGCTGACCGGCGTGGTGCAGGCGGTCTGTGGCGGCTTGGGCAGCTTCTCAATCTCCACAAAACACATGCGGCACGCACCCAACGGTGGCATCTTTGGATGGTAACAGTAAATAGGAACTTCTATTCCGGCTTCTTTTGCCGCCGCCCACACCAATGTTCCTGCGGGAACTTCGACAGGCATGCCGTCGATGGTCAAGTGGACAAGGTCTGCTTTTTTTTCTTCTGGCATATTTTTTCTACCGTTTTATATTCAATGGAAAATAATTGCTAATGGGTACTTGTTTGCAGCAGCGCGGGCGCAACGGATTGCGTCTCAGCTGGCTTGTGACCAACCATGCAATGACCGTGCGTCACATGATAGAGAAACTCTTCACGGAACAACTTGATGCCACTAGTGATGGAACTGGTGGCGGCATCACCAAACGGACAAAAGGATTTGCCGCTAATGTTGTCGCAGATATCCATCAGCAAATCAACATCTTTTTCTTTACCATGCCCGTGTTCGAGCCGCTCCAGAATTTCTGTCATCCAATACGTTCCCTCGCGACAGGGTGTGCATTTTCCGCAGGACTCGTCGCGATAAAACTCGGTCATGCGCAGAATAGCACCGACAATACAGGTATCTTCGTTCATGACAACCACACCGCCTGAGCCAAGCATGGAACCGGCAGCGGCGATGGCCTCAAAGTCAAGTGTGGTATCGAGCTTATCAGCACTGAGGATGAAGGTTGATGAGCCGCCAGGAATAATGGCCTTGAGTTGTTTATCGCCCAGGATACCACCCCCATACTGCTCATCATAGATCAAGGTACGCAGCGGTGTTCCTAGTGGCAATTCATAGTTACCAGGCTTTTTGACGTGTCCGCTCAAGCAGAAAACGCGTGTGCCCTTGCTCTTCTCGGTGCCAAAGCCCGCGTACCAACTGGCCCCACCCTGCACAATCGAGGGTATGGTACACAGTGTTTCGCAGTTATTGATGACCGTGGGACCACCATAGAGGCCAACCACAGCCGGAAAAGGCGGCTTCAGACGCGGGTAGCCGCGCTTGCCTTCCAGCGACTCCATCAGAGAACTTTCTTCGCCGCAGATATAGGCACCCGCGCCACGATGCACGATGATGTCCAGGCTATAATTGCTCCCCAGAATATTCTTGCCAATTAGTCCGGCAGCATAGGCCTCTGCAACGGCACGCTCGACCTGGCTAGCAGCTTTGGCTAGCTCGCCACGCACGTAAATAAAGGCGGTAGTGACGCGACAGGCAAAGCTGGTGATAAGTACCCCTTCGACGAGCATATGCGGATTCGTCTCCATTAACATGCGGTCTTTGAAGGTGCCGGGTTCGCTTTCATCACAGTTGCAACACAGGTAGCGCGGCTTATCGTTTTTCGCCAAAAAGCCCCACTTCATGCCAGTGGGAAAGCCAGCACCGCCCCGCCCACGCAATCCTGATTGTTTGATCATCTCGACAATATCATCAGGTTGATACTGGTTAAGAGCCTTCGCCAAGGACTCGTAGCCACCATGTTGTCGATAGATATCGAGTGTATCAATACCTGGAATATGCAAATTCTTTGTAATAACCAGTTCTGCTTGCGGCATTTTTATTTCCTTGTGTTTAGTTCGTGCTTCCATATCTCAACAAGCTCATCAGCCATCTCAGGGGCTACATTTTCTACAAACTCGTTGTTGACCTGGAGCACAGGGGCCGTGCCACATGAGGCAAGACATTCAGTCGTCATCAGGGTAAAGTCGCCATCCGCCGTTGTCTCGCCGCGTTTGATGCCCAGACATTGTTCCAGACGATCTACCAAGGCATCACAGTTGCGCAAATAGCACGAAATACTGGTGCAGACCTTGATAACTTTCTTACCCGCGGGCTGCTGATGATACATGGTATAGAAGGTGGCGACGCTCTCCACATCATCTACCGTCATATTTAGTACTTCGGCAATCGTCTGTAGCCCAATAGGAGTGATGTAGCCTTCCTCCTGTTGTGCAATATATAAAGAGGGCATCACTGCCGAGCGCGCTACGGGATAGCGTGCCGCCAGATCGCGCATCCGTTGTTTCGCTAGTTCAGAAATCATCGATCAACCTCTCCCAGCACGATATCAATACTTCCAATAGAGGCCACCACGTCCGAGAGGAAACCGCCCTCGATCATCAATGGCAATAACTGCAAGTTGGCAAAGGAACCGCCGCGTACATGCATGCGATAGGGTTTCGCCGTACCATCACTCACAATATAGTAGGCTAACTCGCCCTTCGCGCCCTCTGTACGCACAAACACCTCGCCCTTCGGTGGACGATAGCCCTCGGTATACAGCTTGAAATGGTGGATGAGTGCTTCCATGCTGCCTGTGATCTGCCATTTGGGGGGCGGCGTGATCTTCGGATTGCTCACACGGAACGCTCCCGTGGGCATGCCTGCCATTGCCTGTTCAATGATTTTCAGGCTCTGCTCCATCTCTAGCATGCGTACAAGATAACGGTCAAACACATCACCGTTGCTGCCAACGGGAATGTCGAAATCAAACTGGTCGTAACCGCTATAGGGGAAGACTTTACGAATGTCCCACACGACGCCACTACCGCGTAGCACCGCGCCTGTGGCACCATACGCGATGGCATCTTCCGCGCTCAATGTGCCGATGCCTTTGGTGCGCTCAAGCCAGAGTTGGTTATTGGTCAGCAGGTTATGGTATTCCTGCAAGCGTTCGGGAAAGTTTTTAGTAAATGTGCGTACCTTCGCGTCAAAACCGGGTGGCACCTCGGCCTGTAAACCGCCGGGGCAAATGTAGCTGGTCATCATACGCACACCCGATATATGCTCGAAGATGTCCAGAATCACTTCACGCTCTCGGAAGCAATACAGGAACATGCTCATCGCGCCAAGATCGAGCGCGTGCGTTCCCAGCCACACTAAATGGCTGGCGATACGCTGTAGTTCCGCAAGCAGAACGCGTACATACTTAATCTTCTCAGTAATCTCGTCATCGATGCCGAGCAGTCTTTCGACGGTGAGCGCATAGCCCAGGTTGTTGCATAATGGTGCCAAATAATCCATGCGATCCGTCAGGACAAGGGCCTGATGATAGGTCTTTGCCTCTGCCGTCTTCTCGATACCCGTATGGAGATAACCGATATCGGGAATGGCTTTGAGCACGGTTTCACCATCAATTGTGAGCACCAGCCGTAGTACTCCGTGGGTGCTAGGGTGTTGAGGCCCCATATTGATAGTCATGGTATCGGAACGCTGACCGTCCTCTAACTCCTGGCTATGCTCAATCGTGTAGCTGTTTTCTATCTGTTGTTGCTGCATATGTCCTCATAGTAGGGCGCAATGATACAGTAATGACGGGGAGCAGGATGCCTACGGTTAAAGGCAGGCACTCTTCTTGAATCATCACCCTCTTCGTTATTAACGTTTAGCAGTTCCTGGTTCTTGATTGGGATTCACCTTGCTACGTCCCTCGTTCAATTCGCGTCCACCAGGACTACGCAAGGTCTGGTTGCCCACGCCAGGATCAGCGTCATACGGTACTTGTCCACCCCAATATGGCTCTGGCAGATCAAAACCTGTAAGGGGGTAATCTTTTCGCAAGGGGTGCGTTGTCCAGTCGCTCGGCATCATAATACGGCGCAGGTCGGGGTGATCGCTAAAGGTTATGCCAAAGAGGTCATAAACTTCCCGCTCATACCAATTCGCACCCGGCCAGACCCCTGTTACCGTAGGAACACTCGGCTGCTGCTCACGACGCTGCCCCACACGCACCTTCAAACGGAGAAAGCATTGATTGGAAACAGAAAGTAGTTGATAGACAACATCATAGCGCGGTATGCGTTCAAGCCAATCTACCGCCGTAACCGTCTCTAGAAAGTCATATTGTAGATTTTTCTTTAAATATGTGCAGACTGCAACCAGTTGTTCCACCGCCACGACTAGCGTTAACTCATCGCGAAACTCGACCACATCAAGTATGGCCTGGGGAAACTTGGCACGAACCGTCTCCACGGTCGATGCTGCTGTAATCACCATATGCATCATCCCTTATAGTAGCTTATAGAATGGTGCGTGTAGCAGGATATGTGCTGTCCCAACCAGCAGGCCGGGCAGCACATTTCTTGCTCAAGCATCATTCCTATACTTCCTCTTTTATCGGACCAACCAGCTTCATGCCACTAGCCTTCAGCGGATCGGGGGGATTCGGTATCCCTGCGCGAATTTTACGCTGTAGCTCATTGAAACCATAAAGCAGCATATCAGGCGTTGGTGGGCAGCCAGGGATAAAGACATCGACAGGCACGACCTTATCGATACCCTGCACAATGGCGTAGTTATTGAAGATGCCGCCACAGGACGCACAGGCACCCATGGCGATGACCCACTTGGGCTCAGGCATCTGATCGTAAATTTGACGCAAGACTGGAGCCATCTTGACTGAGCAACGACCAGCAACGATCATGAGATCGGCCTGTCGTGGTGATGCGCGAAACACCTCGGCCCCAAAGCGTGCAAGGTCGAAGCGGTCACCGGTGGTTGACATCATCTCAATAGCGCAGCAAGCCAGACCGAAGAGTGCGGGCCACAGTGAAGAGCTACGCCCCCAGCCAAGCATCTTATTGACTTGCGTCGTCAAAATACCAAACTGACCATCCTTTTCATGCATAGCCAGTTCACGACTCAGGCGAGGCGTCTGCGTATTTGAGACGGTCTGTACTGGCTCCCACGGATTTTTGATTACTCCCATGTGAACGCTCCTTTCCGCCAAACATAGATATAGCCAACACCCAGAACCAGCAAGAAGACGAGCAATTCAATAAGGCCGAACAGCTGGAGTTGTTTGAGTAGAATGGCAAGAGGATAAAAAGAAACAATTTCGATATCAAAAGCAATAAAAAGCATACCCGTTAAAAGATATTTAACAGGAAAACGACGTTTTGGGGCTTCAATTTCTTGAATACCGCATTCATATGGGGCTAACTTCTCCGGTGTGGGCTTTTTGGGGCCAAGCACGGCGGTTATAGCCATCACCAGGATACCGAAGAGGACAGCCAACGTCACCATAACAAGGATGGGGAGTGTGTTTCCCATGGGTGGGATTCCTTTTATATTTCTCTGTTCTGAGCGGTGCGCGTAGCCTCGTTGCGCCGCGACCAAACCACTTGTATCACATGTAAGCTAGTGTCCAAAGTACACTTCCTCACTGTGTATCCTAGCACAGCTAGGCTAAGGTGTCAAATAGCTAGCCGCAAGTACACAAGACAACACCGACCGAAAACATGTACGTT
>JBBPYR010000328.1:0-14641 GCA_038199755.1 Ktedonobacterales bacterium
CTGGGATTTTCTTGTTGCTTCTTGATATTTCTTGCTATATCTTACCTATGAATGGATAGATGGAAACAGGCGCACTTAATGTGCAAACGCGCGTGGCAAATTAACGTGCGCCTGTTCCCATCTAGCATTTCATAGGAAAGATAGAGCAAGAAATATCATGACGCAACAAGAAAAGCCCTGGCAAGTCCTCTCCTCACAGCAGGTCATCAACACTCCCTATCTGAGAATTCGCCGTGAAGAGGTGAAATTGCCGAACGGAGTCATTTTGCCTGACTACTACATCATCGAAAATCGCGGCTGGGTCGGCGTTGTGCCCGTCACCGAAGATGGCCGCTTCCTGATAAATAAGCAATACAAGCACGGTATCGGCCTCGAAGTCCTCGAATTTCCCGCGGGTGGCATCGACGAAGGCGAAGACGACCCCCTCATGACCGCGCACCGCGAATTGATGGAAGAGACAGGCTACGGCGTGGAGCCGGATCAGATCGAGTTTCTGGCCCACATGCTCGCCAACCCCACGGGAGCCGTTACCCGCATCTGGTGGTATCTTGCACGCAACGTTCGCAAAACGGGCACCCAAAAGCTAGATCCCGCTGAAGAGATCGAAAATTTTCTCGTCACCCCTCGCGAACTCCTCGCCATGATCCACGACGGCTCCTTCGCCGTGCAGGGACAAATCCCAGCCGCTTATATGGCCCTCGAAAAACTGGGCTTAATGACATTTGTGGATGACATTTAAAGAGGGATGTCACTTATCGTCTGTAGACTTATTGACGACATAAAGCTAGATTCAAGCATATGAGTCTACAGAGATCAAGTGGTCAACAAGCAAAAGATATTCGCCTGCGCTTCGGCGTCGCAGTAAAAAACCGACGTAGTGAACTCAACATCTCACAAGAAGTTTTTGCAGAGCGAGCAGGTTTGCATCGTACATACGTCAGCGATCTTGAAAGAGGGAAGCGTAATGTCTCTCTAGAGAATATTGAAAAACTGGCTAAGGCACTTGATTTGAGCCTATCTGAACTAATGAAACGAGTAGATGCTTCATGAAGCCAGTTACAACCTTTCAAGATCAACCTCGCCACTTTTGGGCACATGTAAAGCTCTTATCTGAAGGACGAGGCTATTCTGTGGAGGGAAAACTTAAACGTTATACTCCGCATGACCTAAAACAATTTTTATCCACATATGGTCTATCAACGAACCATCTTGATGTTCTGTTAAGTGCAGGGGCAACCTATGGAGAACTTATTACAACCTATATTGACTATCGTGCCAACATATTAGAAACGTTTGTAGCAACACATTTGATGAATAGAGAGCAGGCAAAGCTCGAATTTGAGCGTATTATTTCTTCCTTCACTGGAACTTTGCCATTGTCCTACAATAAGCAAAGTGGTGAGAAGAAGCATCCAGCTTATCTAACATCTATCATCAATCTTCTCACAGAAAAAACATTGGGTAGCCCTGAGTTTAATCATAATCCACAAGGCTTAATTGTTGTTACTGATGCTGTGAAACCACTGCGAGTATTCTCACGACGTATGGATGGTGCCTATCCAAGTATTATTAATCCTCTCGCTGTTTGGGAAATCAAAGAGTATTATGGCTCAACCACCTTTGGTAGTCGTATAGCCGATGGTGTTTATGAAACAATGCTTGATGGAGAGGAATTTACAGAGCTGCGCGAACATGAAGCCATTGACGTTAAGCACTATCTTGTGGTCGATGACTATCATACCTGGTGGAAGCAAGGCAAATCCTATCTATGTCGCATGATTGATATGCTTCATATGGGTCTGGTAGATGAAGTTCTTTTCGGTAGAGAAGTAATAACGCGCTGGCCTGAAATTGTTAATGGTTGGAAAAGTATTCAATACGTGCGTCCTGATATACGTCCTACATCACCAAAAGTGCTTAGAGAAAGAGCAAGCAAACCCAAAACATTATGGAATGATTAAATGTTTACCATGTAAGCAGTAACCTGTCGTGAACTCCTTCATTTTCCATTGTCTCGCCTTTTTTTTGAAAACGCCGCAGCATGGAACCACCACAATCAATAGATACCTCGCGCTCAAAAAGACCCTCTGGAATATCAAATTTAAGCGTCACTGTGCCTGATTTCTTTTTACCATCGAGAGATAATGCAACTTTTGCACCACGAGCTTTGCATTGTTCTACTGTGTACCATAGGCGTTTAAGGCTAAAATCCTGCGCCCCATAAAGAATTTTCTGCGTATATTCATAGGGAGGGTCACAATAAATAAGATCGTTTTTCTGAGCAAGTGACATAGTTTGTTCAAAATCGGCATGTATAAATCTGGTATTACGAATACGCACCTGCCATGCATCCATCCTCTCTTTCAGAGACTCGGGGGCAATAGCTGTATGAATACCCAAAGGTGTACTCATACGGCCTTCTTTTGTAAAGCGTACTACACCACCATAGCAAGACCGACAAAGGAAAAGAAGATCGTAAGGGTTAGGAGAAGCATTATAGGAATCACGTGTCTGCACATACGTTTGATTTCTATCTTGCATATAGCTCTTCCATAATTGCGTATAGTGCTGTAGTAGTGACTGAGGGTCTGTTTGTAGTAACTGCCAGATGCCTACGAGTGGCTCAAGAATATCACCCGCAATGCCAGATGTAGGTGCTAATGTGCCAAGGATAGCACCACTACCAATAAATGGCTCAATATATGTATTATACTCAGACAGAACATTGGCTATCTGGCACGCATAACGTTGTTTGTTTCCGATCCACTTCAAAAACTGTTTTGGAGGGCGCAACGTAAATAGTTGTAATTGTTGCACATCAGGTTTCATATCTTCTACAGGAAATAACATACGCTTCTCTTTTCTTTTTCCTTACTCAGCTATAGCATAGTCACAAAATGATATGATGGCTCTTCGTACTTTGCATATACTATCCGATTATACGCTAAGCCTTTTCGCTATCGCAATGCAATTATACTATCAGCACTTTAACGCCATGAGCCACACTTACAAAAAATTTACAATTGCAGACAAATTTTTTGATGTCTCTCTGGTATGGTATGATAGAGTGAAGAACGCAACAGGCAGAAACTCAGTAACTCCTACAACCCTATCAAAAAAAGACGTGTGGAATTATGAAAATACTCATCATCGAAGATGAAACCAGCATCATACAAATCATCCAACTTTACCTTGAGCGCGCAGGCTATACCGTGCTGAGTGCAACTGACGGTATCGCAGGTTTAGAGCTTCATGCTCGCGAACATCCTGACCTCGTCATCCTCGACCTCATGCTGCCCGCGCTTGACGGACTGGAAGTATGCCGCCGTATTCGCTCCTGGGCCATCACGCCCATCCTCATGCTCACGGCGCGCCAGGGCGAAGATGATCGCGTCACCGGCTTAGAGCTTGGTGCGGACGACTACCTTGTCAAACCGTTCAGCCCGCGTGAATTGGTGAGTCGTGTCAAAGCCATCTTACGCCGCAGTTCGCAGGCAATAGTGGAGCCGAAGGAAAACGAACAAGGTGATGAAGCTGCCCACCGAAAGGCACGTGACGAGGAGCTGCGCTTCGATGGGCTCGTTGTCAGCCTGCCCTCACGACGCGTCACCATGTATGGTCAGCAGGTAAGTTTGACGGTGAAAGAGTTTGATTTACTGGTAACGCTCGCGTCTGCCCCTGATCGCGTCTTCACACGTGAGGCACTGCTAAACCAAGTGTGGGGCTTTACCTACCTCGGCGATGGGCGCACCGTCGATGTCCACATTGGTACATTACGTAAGAAACTAGAGGCCATTCCTAACGCACCGCATCACATACAGACGGTTTGGGGCGTTGGCTATAAATTCGTGCCAGCCTTCTCAACCTCTGCATCAACAACCCTACACGCGCAAGGGGAATAGCACATGCTGCGCTTCTTCCCCCTATCGCGGCACAGTCTGCGCGTCAAATTGGTCCTTAGCTATTTAATGGTTGCGCTCGGCGCGGTCTTGATCCTCGCAATTGTGGTTTCGGTCGCAGTGCAGAACTACTTCCAGAACACCGAGCGTCAACAAGTGCATGCCCTCGCACAAACATTAGCCGATGAGATCGCCCTGCGCTCCTCCGGCATTTCTCCTGACCAGGGAAACCGCATAGGAAATGGAACCGGAGCACCTTTCTACAATCCATTCCTCATGATTCTGGTGAACTCACAAGGTCAACAAGTCTTTGCGTTTAAGCCGCCGCGAGTTGTCGTTGGCGATGCCGACCTGACCACGCTCCAGCAAGCATTGCAGCAAGCCCTCAATGGACATGAGGCTGATGGCTGGTTGCCAGGCACGGCCACCCCCGATGCCTTTTCTGGCTATTATAGTAGCATCCCAATACATGATCAAGGCAAGGCCACGGGGAAAATCCTTGGCGCGCTTGTACTCTCGATACCCGCAAGATATCCAAGGGGCTTCTCGCCAGGGGATTTTATCTTGCAGGCCAATCAGGCCATCTTCATCACTGGCATCCTACTCTCGCTCACGGTAATTGTTTTTAGCCTGCTGATGGCGCGCAGCCTGACACGTCCTCTGGAGTCCTTGACCCTCGCCGCTGAAAGTATGAAGCAGGGGAAATATACTCAGCGTGTGGATGCGCCGAAGAGTCAAGATGAGCTGGGCCAACTCGCGTTGACCTTCAATGCGATGGCAGATACGATTGAGGCCGATGTCAACGAGTTGCGTCGGCAAGATCAGGTTCGTCGTGAACTCATTGCCAATATTGCCCATGATCTTGCCACGCCTTTAACCGCTATCCAAGGCTTTAGTGAAGCTCTTGCCGATGACATCCTTCCCTCGCCCGATGCTCGTCATGAAACTGCTCAGCTTATCGGACGCGAGGTGCAGCGTCTGCGCCGTCTGGTCGCTGACATCCAGAATATGACCGCGCTAGAAGCGGGCACAATTCATCTTGATCTTGCCCCATTAGATATGCACGCTCTCGTTGACGAAACCTTAGCAGTGATCGAGGGGGAATGTGAGCAAGCTGGCATCCATGTCTACAATGATATTGCGGTTGATACCCCCCTGGTTCAGGCTGATAGTGATCGTATCACGCAGGTGTTACTCAACCTATTAGATAATGCACGTCGTCATACTCCTGCTGGTGGGCAAATCCATATGGCTGCTATCATCAAAGAACACAAATTGCTTGTTTCAGTACACGATACTGGCGTTGGCATCGACCCCAGAGACCTGTCACACATCTTTGAACGTTTCTATCGCGCCGATCGTTCTCGTACTGGTGCGACCGGGGGAAGTGGACTTGGCCTTTCCATTGTGAAAGCTATCATTATTGCTCATAATGGTACAATCTGGGCTGAGAGTAGTCCCGGCCAAGGTACAACCATTTGCTTCACACTACCGATTGTCACGTAATTGTCTATGAACTACTCCATTGACAGAGATGTTATCCTGATATATTCTACATAGCAGAACACAAGAAAAAAGTATTTCTTTCATTTATGTCAGTCAGGGACTGGCTTTAGAAGAAAAAGGGTGGTAGAACGTGGCTGAAGCTTTGGAAGTACAGGGAAAACGCAAACTCATTGCTATCGTTGAGGATGATGCAGCTATAGCAGAGATGTTTCGCGATGTCTTGGAAGTTACCGGACAATGGCGCCTGCACTTTATCGCCGATGGTGAGCAAGCAAAAGCTCAACTACCAGAACTCGGTGCAGACCTGATCTTATTAGATGTTGGCCTTCCCTATCTTGATGGAGCTTCTCTGTATAGGATGTTACGTGCTCATAATAAGACAAGAACTATTCCTATTATTGTTATCTCGGGTAGTCATGATTGGGAATTGCATCGCATGGGATTGCAAACGGGCATTCTGTTACAAAAGCCTATTATCGTGCAAGAACTGTTGAGTACCATCCAGGCACTATTGAACCAATAAGAACTTCATCGCACAAAGATCGATTTGTCACTTTTTATGGCTTGTCATTCGTTATAAAAAGTGTATATGTACTCTTCGTGCTATTCTGCTTTGTGAGATGAGGTGAGGGATGATACAGTCTACTACTGATACCTACTTGTTCCGCTTAGGAACGCCTGCATACATTCATGCGCGTACTCGTAGCTGGCTCTGGCTTAGTGGCTTTTTTCTGGTAGGAATGTCTTCGCTATTACTTGGACTGCGGCTCTTACCTACCTATGCGCACACTTTTACACCCTATCTGCGCTGGCAAGATGGTCTTGTTGCTTTGCTCTGGTTCATAACCTTGCTCTGCCTGGGTGGTTGCCTCTTTAGTGTTCGCTATTTAGCGGCCTTGCGTGTAGGTCATCTGCATGAAATCCTCACGCTTACCAAAGAGCATACCCTTACCATGCGTGACCTTTCGCCAGAAAATCTAATAAGCATCTTTTGGATGCTCCATGCCGCCTTCTGGTGCTTTATTACTGTACTCGTCGGCCTCGTACCAGATGTTCTGATTGGTTTGACATTGCGTTTGCCCACGCCTCAGCTGGTCATACTCGCCACCTCTGCTGCCGTTCTTTTGAGTGTAGCAGGTCTCGTTCTGAGCGTCACCTTTATCTGGTTTATCATCTTGGGTATCTTTGGTGCGGGCCCTGTTTTTAGCAAATTGGGTGCGCCCTATACCTATAAGCTGGATAGCCACATCGTTTTACGTATTGATGGCACCATTCTCACCGTTATCTATCCCGGAAAGCCCGAATCCACTATTGACCTTGCCGCCCTCGCTGAAGACGACACGCAAGCTCTGCTTCCTCTGCTCGAAGCGTACATCATTGACACTCAGCCCACCACCGGCGACCTCGCGGTGCTTCCCGTCTAGCTCTGTTTCTTATGCTATACTGTACAAAATAGATAGTCTATTCACTTTTGATGCCTATAGTGTGAGGGATCAGTTGCATGAGATTCTCAAAACTACACTTGGAGAACTGGCGAAATTTTACGCACGTCGATGTCCCTTTACAACAGCGCGCCTTTCTCATCGGCGCGAACGCTACAGGAAAATCAAACCTACTAGATGTGTTTCGCTTTTTACGCGATATCGTTCGCGTTGGTGGCGGCTTTGAGGAAGCAGTTGCAAGCCGTGGTGGTATTACACGGTTGCATAGTTTATTTTCTCCAGACATTGCGCATATTGTGATAGATGTACACATAGAAGACGATACGACACAATCATGGCGCTATCGACTCGCTTTTAGGCAAGATACAAATGGTGTACCTCGCCCTATCCTCCAAGAAGAGAAAGTGTGGCGTTCAGATCGCCTTTTGGTAGATCGGCCAAATGCCGAAGATGCTAGTGATGATGAACTGCTTCGCCAAACCAGCTTAGAACAAACCTCTGCCAATCGAAAATTTAGAGAAGTCGCAGATTTTTTTAACTCCATCCGCTATTATCATATTATTCCCCAGATCGTCCGCGAACCAGAGCGTTCAACGGGGCAGAGCGCAGACCCATACGGTAGCGATTTCATAGAGCAATTGGCAAAACTGCCATTTGAGTCCCAAGAAGCATTGAGACAGCGTATAGAAAATGTACTTCGTGTGATGATACCTCAATTTCGTGAATTTTTCATACGTCCTGATGAACGTGGTGTCATGCACCTATTCGGGTTATTTGAAACAGATACACAAAAGCTAGGTTTTCAATCGGAGAGTGGCTTTTCAGATGGAACCATACGTCTGATCGGACTTATCCGAGCATTGCTCGATGGAAATGGTCCGCTCTTACTTGAAGAACCGGAACTTTCTCTGCACCAAGCTATTGTACGCAACCTTCCCGGCATGATGTGGTCCATTCAAAAGCAGCATAATCGTCAGATAGTGGTTAGCACGCACAGTAGTGATTTTTTACAAGATGAGGGTATCGCAGCCGACGAAATATTGCTTTTACGACCAACAGCAAAAGATGGTAGCACGCAAGTAACCAATGGTGTGGAGATGGCTACTGTCAAAAGCTTACTGGATGCTGGGCTTTCTGCCGCTGAAGCCGCACTACCAGAAACTGAACCCCCCGACGCTCAACGCTTGTTATTTCTGGGAGAAACACCGAATGCAGGATAATATGCAATCGATGAACGTAAACATCGTGGTAGAGGGCATCACCGATGAAGCAGTCGCCAAGCGTTTGTTGGAACTCACAGGCTTAACCATTGGGAATATTTATGGTTTGAGAGGGAAACAGCATATTCTAAAGCAGTTGCAGGGC
Organism: Ktedonobacterales bacterium; assembly: GCA_038199755.1. Lineage (GTDB taxonomy): Bacteria > Chloroflexota > Ktedonobacteria > Ktedonobacterales > Ktedonobacteraceae > JBBPYR01. Next base: position 8,213 of record JBBPYR010000328.1, read on the forward strand.
TACAATACTGCTGCTACGTATAGGCCCTGGTTGGTAATTGTTGATTTAGATAGTGACGCTGATTGTGTCGTGCAAGCTGTGCAAAATTGGCTGCCTAAAACAAATCATGAAAAGGGGATGTGCTTTCGCATCGCTGTCCGCGAAATCGAAGCCTGGTTGTTGGCTGATGCAGAACATTTGGCGCAATTTCTTCATGTATCTTCTAGTATATTGCCTGCTTCGCCAGACAAAGAGCTTCATCCTAAACAAACACTGGTCAATATTGCTCGCACTAGCAGCAAAAGCTATATTCGCGAAGATATCGTGCCTCGACAAGGAGCAGGAAGTGTTGTTGGGCCCGGATATACGAGCAAACTCATTGAGTTTACTCAGCAATATTGGCATCCCGATCAGGCAATGCAGCATTCGGAGAGTCTACAACGCTGTATGAAGGCTTTACTTAAATGGGTTAGACAGATGGAATAAATCCCCTACATAATGCGTTCTATATGGTAGTTACCCTCTTCATAACCCGAAAATACTAATCAATTGAAAAAAATCCAAATTTGTGCTACAAAAGTATTGACATAGATTGACTAGTGGAGTATACTTAATCCTTGCTAGTATGGACTTGATTTATCGTGTCCGCCGTAAGCAAGACAAAAGGCATGGTGCAGACTATATCGACAACATTCTAAAAGCTCAAAGCCATAAAGCACTCCCCTAACTACATAAGGATATATCCATTAAGAACCGCGTGAAGTGCATGCTCCAGCCCACACAGGTGCTGCAACATCATAAGAATAGAACACATTCAACTAACTGCATTGTTCGTTGGTTCCCCGTCTAGGGTGAATGGAACGATGGAGTGCTTTTCCGTGTTTCATATCGTTTGCTCAAATCATCTGTTTTGTTTACTTTTCGAGAGGGGGAAATGTCGTGAGGTTGTTCGTTCGTATACCCTATCCCGGTAAAGGAGTAGGAATAACCGCCCATTAGTATGAGCGCGGTTACTTTTCTTGTCACGAACCGTCTGTCAACACAGGCATTATTTACAGTATTTTTATCTTTTTTCCGTTTTTCCGTTAATCCAGAGGGGCGTGTTTGTCATGCCTCTCATTTTCCTCTATGGGTAATGAACAACTTTAGTATAGCACGTCATACCGTCGTATGTCGTGTCTAGAATAAAGTTGCCTCTACCGGAATAAGGAGACGACACATATGGCAGTGAGCACAAGAGCGGTTGCGTTGCCTGAACGCGTTTCGTTCGGACGCATTCCCGACATACGGCCCATGCCAGGGCTTATTCAGATTCAGCTTGACTCCTTTGAATGGTTTAAGAAAGAAGGGCTACGCGAGCTTTTTGAAGAAATCTCTCCTATTGAAGACTTTACAGGCAAAAACTTAAGCCTGGAATTTATTGTTCCCCAAGACCCGTTCGGCAAGCCCAAGTATTCCGAAGACGAATGCCGCGACCGTGATGCAACATATGCCGCGCCTTTAAATGTGAAGGCCCGCTTAATGAATAAAGAGACCGGCGAAATCATCGAGAAGGACATCTTTATGGGTGATTTCCCTTTGATGACAAAAGAGGGCACCTTCATTATCAACGGCGCCGAGCGCGTGGTAGTGAGCCAGTTGGTTCGCTCCCCCGGCGTCTACTTTACCGTAGATGAGGACGCCACCACTGGCAAGAAACTCTTTGCCGCAAAGCTGATCCCTGGCCGTGGCGCATGGCTTGAGTTCGAGACGAGCAACAAAAACTTGCTTACCGTCAAGATTGACCGCAAGCGTAAATTGCCCGTAACGACCCTCCTGCGCGCCATAGCTGGTCTCGCCAAGGAACAATATCACGCTGAAGATGTCGATCTTTCCACCGACCAAGGCATTCTTGATGCCTTTGCCGGGGTTGATAACGACCCGAATATTCGCTACATGCAGGCTACGCTTGACCGCGACCCCGTCAAACGCGAGGATGAGGCCCTACTGGAACTGTACAAGAAGCTGCGTCCCGGCGACCCCGCCACGATTGACAACGCTCGTTCACTCGTAAAAAACTTGTTCTTTAATGCACGCCGCTATGATCTAGGGAGTGTAGGTCGCTACAAGCTCAATCGCAAGCTCGACCTCGCCATTCCCCAGAGCCAGCGCATCCTCACGCAGGATGATCTGCTGAACATTGTGCGTCGCTTGATCTCGCTCAACAACGGGCATGGTCGTAAGGATGACATTGACCATCTAGGCAATCGTCGCGTACGTTGCGTCGGTGAGTTGATTCAAACGCAGTTCCGCGTTGGCCTGCTGCGTATGGAGCGTGTCGTAAAAGAGCGCATGAGCATCCAAGAGCCAGGACAGGCAACACCAAACGCACTTATCAACATTCGTCCAGTGGTGGCCGCAATGAAAGAGTTCTTTGGTGGTAGCCAGTTATCACAGTTCATGGACCAGGTAAACGCCTTGGCAGAGATTGGTCACAAACGTCGTCTCTCAGCTCTTGGCCCCGGCGGTCTCTCGCGAGAACGTGCAGGCTTTGAAGTGCGTGACGTGCATCAATCCCACTATGGCCGCATCTGCCCAATTGAGACGCCTGAAGGTCCGAACATCGGACTGATCGGTAACCTGGCCACCTATGGGCAAATTAACCCCTATGGCTTTATCGAGACGCCATACCGTAAAGTATACAAGCGTTTGCGTGCCAATGACCCCGACTTGATTGGACGTGAGTTCCGTGGTGTCGTCGGCCATGAGCGTGAAGATGTAAAAACCGCCGATGGTGAGGTGCTCATCAAGGCACGCACACGGGTCCGTGTTGATAACGCCTTATTCGAGCAACTATCGCAACTCCTCGGTGAGGCCGAGGTCAAGGTACGCTCCTTCGTAACCAATGAGGTCGATTATCGTACTGCTGACGATGAAGAGAACTTCTGGATTGCCCAGGCGAATGCCAAGTTGACCGAAAATAACGAATTCGCTGAGGACCGCGTGCTCGCACGCTATCAGGGTGAGTTCGTGATGGAAAACTCGGATATCATTGACTATATGGACGTATCCCCGCGTCAAACGGTGAGCGTCGCAACCGCCCTCATTCCTTTCTTGGAACATGACGACGTGAACCGCGCTCTGATGGGTGCGAATATGCAACGTCAGGCGGTTCCTCTGCTGCGTCCACAGTCTCCCATCTGCGGCACCGGTATCGAGCGACAGGTCGCGATTGACTCCGGCCAGGTTGTCGTGGCACGTGCTAACGGCGAGGTTATGTCAGCAACGGCCCGCATGATTGAAGTTATAGACGATCAGGGTGATGTACAAAATTATCGCCTCCGTAAATTTGTCCGTTCCAATACAGGAACATGTATTAACCAGCGTCCACTCGTGCGTAAGGGTGACTATGTGATCAAAGGTCAGGTCATCGCGGATAGCTCTTCGACCGAAAACGGCGAACTGGCCCTCGGCCAGAACATCCTGGTCGCATTTATGAGTTGGGAAGGCGGCAACTACGAAGACGCCATCCTGATTAGTGAGCGCATTGTGCGGGAAGACCTCTTCACGTCTATTCATATTGAGAAGTATGAAGTCGATGCTCGTGATACCAAACTCGGCCCTGAAGAGATCACACGTGACATTCCGAACGTTGGTGAGGAAGGTCTGCGTAACCTGGACGAGCGCGGCATCATTTACGTCGGCGCAGAAGTAGGCCCACAGGATATTCTGGTTGGCAAAATTACGCCGAAGGGCGAAACAGAGTTAACCGCGGAAGAAAAACTCCTACGTGCCATCTTTGGTGAGAAGGCGCGTGAAGTGAAAGACACCTCCCTGCGCGTGCCTCACGGTGAGCGGGGCAAAGTGGTCGAGGTCAAGGTTTTCTCACGCGACAATGGAGATGAACTATCACCTGGCGTAAACCAGTTGGTACGTGTCAGCATCGCCCAAAAGCGTAAGATCGGTGCTGGCGATAAGATGGCAGGACGACACGGCAATAAGGGCGTGATCTCACGAGTGTTGCCGATTGAGGACATGCCATTCTTGCCGGACGGCTCCCCTGTTGACATCATCCTCAATCCACTTGGTGTGCCGCACCGCATGAATATCGGCCAGATCATGGAGACCCATCTGGGCTGGGCTGCTAACGCGCTTGGCTTTAAGATTGCAACGCCAGTGTTCGATGGTGCGACCGAAGATGATATCGAAGAGTTTTTACGACGTGCCAGCTTGCCAGAGTCAGGTAAGGTGCAACTGTTTGATGGGCGTACGGGCGAACCGTTCGATCATCCCATCACCGTAGGGTACACCTATATGTTGAAACTGGCCCACTTGGTAGAAGACAAAGTGCATGCCCGTTCCACAGGCCCATACAGCCTGATTACGCAGCAGCCACTCGGCGGTAAAGCGCAGTTTGGTGGGCAGCGTTTCGGTGAAATGGAAGTGTGGGCACTAGAGGCGTATGGCGCGGCGAATATTCTCCAAGAGATTCTGACCGTGAAGTCGGATGACGTGGTTGGCCGTGTGAAGACGTATGAAGCGATCGTGAAGGGCGAAAATATCATGGAACCCGGCGTTCCAGAGTCCTTCAAAGTGCTTGTCAAAGAGTTGCAAAGCCTCGGCATCAATGTAGAGGTCCTCAACGAAGATGAGCAGAAAATTCAGTTCGTTGAAGATACATCAAATGATGTGATGCCGGAACTAGGTATTAATCTATCCGGTTTCGAGGGAGACCAGTAGGGCGATATGATGGTGCTGCATAAATGAAATTTGTGCAGCACCAGAATGACACCCCTCATCCCTCATGGGGAAACCAGCCCGTAGGGGCAAGATTGATCGCGCCCTTACATACAGGGAGGAAACATGCTCGAAGTCAATGATTTTAACGCGATTCGTATTAGCCTTGCTAGCCCAGAGCAGATTCGCGGTTGGAGCTATGGTGAGGTTACAAAGCCGGAGACGATTAATTACCGCACACTAAAGCCTGAGAAAGATGGCCTGTTTTGCGAACGCATTTTCGGCCCCACCAAGGACTGGGAGTGCTACTGCGGAAAATATAAACGTGTTCGTTTTAAAGGGATCGTCTGCGATAAATGTGGAGTTGAGGTTGCCCGTTCAAAAGTACGCCGTGAACGTATGGGACACATCGAATTAGCATCACCCGTAAGTCACATCTGGTACTTTAAAGGCACACCCAGCCGTATTGGCCTGCTATTAGATTTATCACCACGCAACCTGGAACGCATTTTGTACTTCGCGTTGTACGTCGTGACGAATATCGACGAAGAAGCGCGCCAACGCGAATTAATGCGTCTCGACCAAGAGACAATGGAGCTAGAACAAGACCTGGACGGAAAGGTCATCGAGCGCGTCAACAGTCTGCGCACCCAGCGCGATTCTGCTATGCGCGAAGCACAAGACCGTGTCGCTGACCGTCACGAGATCGAAGAGCGACGTGAGCAAGAACTCGAATCCGCCCGCTCAGCCGAAAGCGATACCCTCGCCCAACTACGTGAAGTTATGGGCAAGACGACCGAAGACGATATCGTCTACCTACCCACAGATCAGGTGATCGTGCATGGTAGCGAAGTCGTGCAACCGCGCCACCTCGATGTGTTGGAGCGTGTTGCTGAGGCCGCCCGCAACTCCATCGCGGAGACCGCCCGGCGCGAGTTAGAGCAGGCACAGTCCGAGAGCCAGCGCGATGCCGAACTCGTCAACATGACCTATCAGGGACAGATCGACTCAGCGCAGTCACAATTGGAGAAAGAGCGCAAGGAAGCACGCCAACGCCTAGAGCAGCAGCGGCGCGACCTTGAAGGCTTGAAGAAGCTCGACCTGCTCCAAGAGACACGCTATCGCGAGTTGAAGGATTCCTTCAGCGACGTGTTCCGCGCTGCGATGGGTGCCGAAGCTGTGCGAGAACTCATCTCTGCCATCGACCTGGAAAAATTGTCGCTCGACATGCGCCATGAAATCGTTTCAACCGTAGGCCAACGGCGCAAAAAGGCCACAAAACGCCTGAAGGTTGTAGAGGCATTCCGCAAATCAAACACATCACCAGAGTGGATGATTTTAACAGTGTTGCCCGTATTGCCGCCAGACCTACGCCCAATGGTGCAATTGGATGGTGGCCGTTTCGCAACATCCGATTTGAATGATCTTTATCGTCGTGTGATCAACCGCAACAACCGCTTGAAGCGTTTGCTAGAGTTGGGCGCACCAGAAATCATCATCCGTAACGAAAAACGCATGCTGCAAGAAGCCTGCGACGCCTTGATTGATAATGGCCGTCGTGGACGTGCCGTTGCTGGTTCTGGCAACCACAAGCTCAAAAGCCTTTCCGATATGCTCAAGGGTAAACAAGGTCGTTTCCGTCAAAACCTGCTCGGTAAACGCGTTGACTACTCTGGCCGTTCGGTAATCGTGGTTGGGCCAGAACTCAAATTGCATCAGTGCGGTCTGCCAAAA
>JBBPYR010000329.1:0-3890 GCA_038199755.1 Ktedonobacterales bacterium
AGTGCGACCGTCGGTCGCACTGGCTCTTGCGTTCTCCACCTCACTCTTACGGCTCTGGTGGTAGGTCTGTCCATTTCCCTTGTCGCGCTGGTGGCGTGTAGTGCTCGATACAATCGAGCAGGGTTGCTGGGTTGTCGCTATAGAGGAGCAGGCTGGTGTGTAGCGGCGAGACGAAACCCTCAGCTGAGATGTGCCGTACCAGGGCTAGTAGCGGATCGAAGAAGCCCGCAACATTGAGCAGGCCGATGGGTTTGTGATGGATACCGATTTGTGCCCAGGTGAGGATTTCAAAGAGTTCGTCGAGGGTGCCAAAGCCACCGGGGAGGGCGATGAAGCCATCGGCGAGTTGTGCCATCATTGCCTTGCGTTCGTGCATGCTGCTCGTTTCATAGAGCTTGCTTAAGCCCGGGTGGGCCACCTCGCGGCTGAATAATGCGCGTGGCATGACGCCAATGGCCTCACCACCAGCCGCGAGTACTGTGTCGGCGATGACTCCCATCAGCCCCACCTGTGCCGCGCCATAGACAAGGCCGAGGTTGCGTTTGACGAGTTCTTGTCCGAGGGCGCGGGTCGCCGCCTGATATTTTTCACGCGTGCCTTTATTTGAACCTGCGTATACACAAATACGCTGCATTGGTGTTCCTTTCAAACCTAATAGGTATGCCACTTGTGGGCATCTATCAATATGATACATGATAGGTTAAGGATATCGCCAGATAGCAGAACAGATGTACCCTTTCGGAGAAGGAATTTTCGGTTGACATTTCGCAAAGTGATATGCTATAGTGTGAGTAAGTAAATAGTGAAGGCGATGAGTAGGACAGGTTGCGCCGCGAGAATCAGTAGTGCAGAGAGCGACACGGATGCTGTAAGTGTGGCCGCTGATGCGATGCAATGACACCTAGGAGCCGATTGACTGAATCGAGAGAGGTCTCTGCTCTTGCAGTAGAGATGAAGAGTGGTGGCACCACGATAGGCATGTTTGCCCTCGTCCACAATGGTAGGATGGGGGTTTTTTGTTGCCATTTTTTGTGGGATGAACCACCTATACACAGGTAAAAGGAGCTTTGGCTATGCAATTAGTAGAAGATAGAGAGCATAAACAGCGTGTTCAGCGGCTACAGACGACGCAGGTGGGGGCGCATGTTGGTGAGCGTGTGCGAGTTGAGGGTTGGCTGCACTCATTGCGGCAGATGGGTGGCATCAACTTTCTGGTGATCCGCGATGGTTGGGGTACTGTGCAAGCGGTCGCGGAAACTGAGTCGGAGATTGCATCTTTGAGTGGCGTTGGTGTGGAGAGCATTATCGCGCTAGAGGGACGTGTGGTGAGTGAGGGGCAGGCGCCAGGAGGGGTGGAACTGCATGATCTCCATGTAGAGGTACTGGTGCCGATTCATGAGGTGCTGCCTGTCGCGCTCAACAAACGCAAACTTGCGGCTCAGATGAGCACAATGCTGGATACCGCTGTCGTGACAAACCGTCATCCTGCCCGTCGTGCGCTTTTGCGCCTAGAGGCGGGTGTGATGAGTGGGTTTCGCGCCGCTCTGACGGCGAGAGATTTTACCGAGATTCAGACGCCCAAGATTGTCGCCTCCGCCACGGAGAGCGGGGCTAATGTGTTCAAACTGGACTACTTTGGGCGTCCAGCCTATCTCGCGCAGAGCCCGCAGTTTTATAAGCAGATTATGGTGGGTGTGTTTGAGCGCGTCTTTGAGGTGGGGCCGGTTTTCCGTGCGGAGCCGCATGATACGACGCGCCATATCAATGAATATGTGAGCTTGGACGCGGAATTTGGCTTTATTGAGGATCACTTTACGGTGATGGCTCTGTTGCGGAATGTGCTGGCTACGATTCTGGAGACATTGACAACACGCTATGCGGCGGAACTTGCCTTGTTGCGCGTTTCGATGCCGACGGTGCCAGAACAGATTCCACATATTCACTTTGCGGACGCTCAGGAATTGATTTTCAAGTTGCATCAGGTTGATGTGCGCGGCGAGCCGGACCTATCGCCACAGGACGAACGCTGGCTTGGCGCGTGGGCGCAGAAGGAGTTTGGGAGCGACTTCTTGTTTGTGACGGGCTATCCAATGCGGAAGCGGCCTTTTTATACGCACCCTGATGTGCAGAGACCGGACTCTTCTAACTCGTTTGACCTGCTCTTCCGTGGCACGGAGTTGGTTACAGGCGGTCAACGCTTGCACCGCTATGAGGATTACCTAGCAGCGTTGGCGAGGGCGCAGTTGCCCATAGAGCCGTTTGCGGCCTACCTGGATGCCTTCAAATATGGCATGCCGCCCCACGGTGGGTTCGCCATTGGCTCCGAACGTTTGCTTATGCAACTGACAGGCAGCGCGAATGTGAAGCTGGCAACGACGTTCCCAAGGGATATGAATCGCTTGCTGCCGTAATGCTTATGGCAGGTGCCCATAAGGGGCATCCAATCAGAGTGAAGCAATGTTGTTCATTCTTACGTTTACAAGACGATCTTGCTACTCGCTCGTTGGATGCCCACGAGGGGCATCCCTACTGGTTGGGTGATGTTTGTTGGGTGTAGTGAAGGTGGCGGGTGCCGTTTGGGGCAAGGTGATAGTTCCCTTTGTGGTCGTATACGTCAAAGCTGATTTCGATGTTGCCGGGGATTGTTCTGAGTTGGAGGAGGTCAGCGGTACAGGAGAAGATATCGCTATTCTTCGGTGGGGTGGCGATACAGGCTACTGACCAATGGCCGCCGGAACGGATGGTAAATTTGACATACTCTATTGGCGGATCTGTGGGGTTTGTAGGAAACGCGTGCGCGGCAAAGTGGAGCATGGTGCCAACAGTTTGCCCATCGTCGGGGGTGAGCCACATGCCACCGGGGAGAATGCGGGTGTCCAGCCACGCGATGGTGTCGTGGAAGAGAACGAAAACGCCGATGATGGTAAGTAGTACGAGCAGTGAGCCGCCGATCAGCACGCGTTGCTGTTTTAATGCGCTCTGTTTGTGCGGTGGTGGCGCATCTGGAAGATGGTGAGCTGTTTTTTTACTCAGTTCAGAGATGTATGTGAGCAATTCTGGAGAAAGTTGTGGTATGGGCGTGTTGGGTAATGTTGGAAGTGTCGGTTGGGTGGGTAGGCCGGTTGAGGCAGGTTCGTGTTGTTGTTCCTCTTCTCTTGTGGTAGGCGGCTTGATGAGTCCTAATGTTTCTGCGTCCAGCTGGAATAAGGTGCAGAGCTGCTGACGGAGATGTGGGGTGGGATAATATTCGCCGCGTTCCCAGCGAGCTACACTTTGCTGATCACTACCAATTTTTTCGGCAACGAAGTCGCGTGACCACCCTCGGCGTTCTCGCTCTTTACGTAGGGGCGACTTTTGTTTTTCCATTTGTCAGAGCCTCCTTACTCTGCTTAAAATCTCCTCATCCTTTAGCGTGTCTTAGTATATAGAACTGGCAAGAGTGAAAAAAAGGTGCCTTTGACGTATGTGTGGGCGAAGTGTACTAAAAGTGATACAAAGGTGACGTATGCAGCGAGGTGGAAGCTAGGCATACTTGTAGTTGTAAAAGCTGTGCTGCAAGAATGTCATGGGAAAGGAGCGATACCATGAATATCGCTGAAAACAGGTATGTGCTGCAAGTGCATTTTCAATGTCCAGTGCCGTATCAGGATACGGTACTGACCAATCTGGATGTCGCGGTCATGACGTTGGAAGGGTATATCGGGCAGGCGTTGGAGCGAACGTGTGGAAGCATGATATGTATAGATGATATTAAGTTGCGCTCCACCCGTTTGGAGGAGGATGGGAGCGAAAACGAGGAGGCAGGTGAGTAATCGGGACATTCCACCAATGAGAGAAGAGGGCCCCGTGTTTACGCCGTTATGATCCTGGTCTTCGATGCTGTGGGGGAT
>JBBPYR010000330.1:0-2562 GCA_038199755.1 Ktedonobacterales bacterium
ATCCTGAGAATGAGGACGAGTACATCTCACGTTCAGTGGAGATTGTCGCACCTGTTGAGGAGAGAGATGCTACTACTCTGATAACACAGAGTGAGGGACGACTGATACGGTGCGAGTTGCCAGCTTGTCCCCACATGGCAAGTGTCCTTCATCAGGGACCTCCCTCGTTGGTGATGCCTGCCTATCAAGCACTGGGAACCTGGATGGAACACAATGGCTACACAATCGTTGGACCACGCCGTAAGATGTTCCTGCGTCGGGGAGAACATCTCGACGACACGCTCACTGAGATCCAGTTTCCGGTCGAGAAAGTGGTCTGAACGAGAGTTAGCCTGACAGTGGCTATCATGGAAGTCGTAATGTATAAGATTGATGCCGAGAGAGTCGGTATCGAGAGGTGGAAAAACAATGCCAACAAGTCCAAATAATGAGTGGAATCAGAAGTTGATCGAACAGTTTCATGCCAACGGAGGCAAGGTTGCGGGGATGGTTGCAGGTACATATCTACCACTGGCCTTGCTGACAACCACAGGTGCCAGGAGTGGCAAGCCTCGTATCACCCCAGTGACGTACATGCAAGAGGGGAATCGTCTGTTCGTCTCTGCATCCAATGGCGGTTTGCCGAACAATCCCGATTGGTATCACAATATTCTTACTCATCCCGAGGTAACAGTCGAAATTGGCGATCAGAAATTTCAGGCGGAAGTCGTAGCGATAACGGGGAAGGAGCGCGACGAGATCTACGCCAAGCAAGCCAAGCTCATGCCCAACTACGCGGAGTACCAGCAGCAGACGACACGCGTCATTCCCGTCGTGGAGCTGATTCGCCAGTAAGCAAAGATCATCTGGTGGAATCTGGACGAAATAACGCAAAATAATTTGGGAATGCGACGAAAGCCCCTTGTGTGGGCCTTCGTCGCATTCCCAAATTATTTTTCAACGTACATTATCAAACGCTCAACAGCACCACACCAACACACACGCATATACCTGCAATCACCTTCCTGCCAAGATACGAGCGTTCCTTCAGGAAGATAGCACCAGACAGCACAACAAGTATCGTCGAGGAGGACATAATAGGCACAACTTTGGAGGCATCAGCGAGGCTGAACGCCTTCAAGGTGAAATAATAGCCCAAAACACTCATAGCTGCTAATAGTGTAACCCTCCAAAACGCAACCTTGAACTGTTGTGCAATGATGCGAAATGGCAATGGTGGCAAAAATATGTTGTACAGCACTGGCACAAAGAAGTTGATAAACGTGTATACAGGGAGGGCATAGGCAATCGAAATGCGTTTATCAATCGTCAAGCCAATGCCGAGACAGGCTGCCGAGAACAAAGCCAGGAAAAAGGCTTTATCAAATTTGATGGCAGTACCTCTGTAGACCACAAGCAAGTTCCCTAATAGGATAAACACAACCGCCACTAATTTCTTCAGCGTAAAGCCCTCACCTAAAAAGATGAGCGATGCCACAAATGTGACGACAGGTGTCAGATTATCAATAATCGTCAGCAACGATGCTTCAATCGACTTGCTCACGGTGAAAGCCAAACGATCACCCAAACCATAACAAATAGTCGAGACGAGGGTTAAGACAAGCACAATCGCCGAGACTGGTCGAAATGAGAATGGTTCAACAAGAAACAAAAAGAGCGTACACACCGACCCCGACAAGCCAAAGATAACAGAATACGCCCTCGGATGTGCGCTATTAATGCTAATCACACGCGACAGGAGCGCAACCAACGCAAACAGTAGGGCCGAGAGCAATGCAAATACGAGCCAAAGCATAAGGGGGTGCGCTCCTTCCAAGGGGAAAATCGTGAACACGGCAAATGATTATGGCATTGAACACCCTGTACGGGTCTGATTCTATCACACCCTGTTGGCACACACGAACGTTGGAGGATGTGACAAACGTTTCAATATACCGCCAAATTTGTTTGTGGGCAAGAGGGTGTGATAGAATCAGACCCGTACAGGGGTTCTTATCTTCGCCTGCGTTGCGGTTTCTTTGGCACCGATGCCTGTATCTTGACCTGGCTTTGTGGCGTCGCATTTACCTTTGGGTGAGCCGAATGAAAGCGTTTGGCGAGTTCAAGCAGAGCCTCGGCATCCTGGAAATTCGCGGCCTCAACCGTGATAGGCTCACCATCAATCATCACGCTAATCTTGACAGGATGCTGTTCCTGTGCAGGAGGCGTACCTGTGACAACTGCTTGTTTGGCCTCGTGCTTTTCTCGCGCCTTGAATATCTTCATAGCGAGCGGACTCACGCCCACAAAAATCGTAATCAGGTTAGCAATCTCGCCAACCACATCACGCTGTGCGAACATATCGATTCCGACCACCTGCGCGGCATTGTGCAGTTGTGTGAATATCTCAAACAACAGATCGGGTCCACCACGCTGCCCCGTATATACAGGCTCAACCGCGTACCCATCGCGTTTCACCTCGTCAAGAATGCCGCGTCCCACTTCGCCTATCGCCGCAGGGTCCACATCATGCTCGTCCTCTGCCACAATCTCTAAAATAATGGGACGCCGTTGCTCTTGCCC
>JBBPYR010000331.1:0-4917 GCA_038199755.1 Ktedonobacterales bacterium
AAGAAGCATTGTCGTATACATCAGTGTACCTGATCAATGTTGATGTGTCCAATACAAATTCTTGACTTGGTTATCGTAACAGCACATACATGCTGTAGGGACCAACTTGAGCGCGTCCCTACAGCGGTTTGCATCGTTTCCAGCGTATTTAATTCATCTACATTTATGGTGTTCGCGTACCCTCTTAGCCCTTCATGATAGACATGTTTGCTACCGCGCTGAGTGTCTTGTCGAGCAGGTCAGCCGCCTCGTCGAGGTCGGCCTGGCTGACGATGAGGGGCGGCAGCATGCGCAACGTGTTGGCACTGGTGCTGTTCAACAGCAGACCATGTTCGAGAGCTTGCTGCACAATCACTGGGGCCAATTCATGCTTGACATTGACGGCACGCATCAGACCTATACCGCGTGGGCTATCAATCAAGTCATACTTCGCGCACAGCGCATCCAGCTTGCCGCGCCAGTACTCACCCATCTTCGTTGCATTGTCCAGCAAATGCTCGTCGTTAATCGTATTGATAGTGGCAATGCCCGCGGCACAGGCAATCGGGTTGCCGCCAAAGGTCGTGCCATGATCGCCCGGTGCGAAGATATCGGTGCGTGGGTCGGTCAGCATGGCTCCAATGGGAACGCCGCCTGCCAGTCCCTTGGCCATCGTCACGATATCAGGTCGGATACCGTAATGCTCCCAACTATAGAACTTACCCGTGCGTCCCATGCCAGCCTGCACCTCGTCGCAGATCAGCACAAGGTTCTGCTCATCGCACCACTGGCGCACTCCCTGCATAAATTCCTTTGTCGCGGGCCAGATGCCACCTTCGCCTTGAACTGCTTCCACTAGAATCGCTACTGTTTTCTCGCTGGTCGCCGCCTTGACTGCCTCCAAATCGCTGTACGGGACCTGCTTAAAGCCATCCGGCAATGGTGCCCATGACGCCTGATACGCGGCCTGTCCGGTCGCAGCGGTCGTGGCGAGCGTGCGCCCGTGGAAGCTGCGATCCATGCTGATGATCTCAAATGCCCCGTTGCGGTGCAAGCGACCATACTTGCGTGCCAGCTTGAAGGCACCCTCGTTTGCCTCGGCTCCGCTGTTCGAGAAGAAGGAGCGCATACCATTACTCTGGCTGCTGAGCAGTTCAGCCAGTTCGATCTGCCGTGTGTTGTAGTACAGGTTTGAGACATGCACGAGTTGCGTCACCTGCTCCTGCACAGCCTTGATAATCGCGGGATGGCAATGGCCCAACACATTGACGGCGATACCGGCTACCAGATCAAGATACTCTTTCCCGTTGCTATCCCAGATGCGAGTTCCCTCGCCGCGTACAATCGTGATTGGTTGCCGCTTGAACGTTCCCTGATAATATTTGCGTTCAAGCTCAACCCAGTCGCGTGTATTCGTATTTGTGTTCAAACCCGTTGTTGTCATGAAAAAAACTCCTTCAGTAGGGATGTCCCTTATGGGCATCCATAGCCCTTCCTTGGGCATTTGTTGTTACATCACGAGAAGTCATTGGCAAACCGGATGCCCACAAGGGACATCCTTACTATCGTGTATACAATGTGTTCTCATCAATGTAGCCATGGGTGAGGTCACAGCCCCACGCCGTCGCCTGTCCATCGCCAAGGTGCAGATCAATAGTGATGGTGACTTCTTTTTCCGCCATAGCTGCACGCGCTTGTCCATCATCGTAGCGCGTACCCACGCCACGTTGCACTAACTGTACAGGGCCAATAAAAATATCATAGCTGTCCTGGTGCAGTTCGCAGCCGCTGGCACCCAATGCCGCCACAATGCGCCCCCAGTTAGGATCGCCCCCGGCTAACGCGCACTGCCATATTGGGGAAAGTGTGATGCCGCGTGCCGCTCTAATGGCATCCTGTGTGTGGCGCGCACCGCGCACTTGCACGATCATGAATTTGCTGGCTCCCTCACCGTCGCGTGCGATCTCTTGCGCCAGATACTGAGTGACGCGCAGCAATGCTTGCCGGAATATATCCGCCTCTGGATGCTGCGCGTTGATGGGTGCGTTACCCGCCAGCCCGTTCGCGAAGAGGATGCAGGTATCGTTGGTGGACATGTCACCGTCAATCGCGATCATATTGAATGATTGGGCAACGGCAGCACGCAACTGCTCTTGCAACCACTGCTGCTCAAGCGCGGCATCAGTTGTCAGGTAGCTGAGCATGGTCGCCATGTTCGGGTAAATCATGCCTGCGCCTTTGGCGACGCCACCCAAACGCACAGTTTTCCCCTCAATCTGAAACTCCAACGCGATCCGCTTGGGATGCGTATCGGTGGTCAGAATAGTCTCAGAGAAGGCATTCCCGTGGTCGCGGCTCAATTCGATCTGCTTCACGCCTGCCGCGATTTTTTCTATCGGGAGTTGGCGGCCAATAATTCCTGTCGATGAACACAACACCAACTCATTCTCCAGGTCGAGCAGAGCCGCCGCATATTCGGTCATGCGGTACGCGTTCAACAGCCCCTGCTCGCCGGTGGCGCAGTTAGCATTGCCACTGTTCACAATGATTGCCTGCGTCCGGCCGCCTTTCAGCCGCTCTTGGCACACCAGTACGGGCGCGGCGCGTGTACTGCTGGTGGTGAAGGTGCCAGCAGCCACGCAGGGGATATCAGATGCGAGAATAGCCAAGTCTGAGATGGAGCTATCAGATTTGATACCACTTGCAGTCGTGCCAGCGCGAAAACCCTGGGGAGCGGTCACACAGTTATCCACTTCACGAAATAAATCAGCCAATTCAAACACTCCTCACTAATCAAAAAAGCCCTGTTCCCAATGCCGCATCTCTTGTCGATTCTGTGGCACCAGTGTGGACCTTTATCGAGATGGAGAAGGCGGAATTGCTACATCGTTGTGGCACATGCCTTACAAGAACCAGGAAGCTTCTATTGCCCTCATTGTACACTGTAATGGCCCCCTCTCACAACTCCTTTGATTTAACCATTGCCAGCAGCAACGCTAGGCTAGACATTCGTTTATCTCAACTATCTCATAATACGATGACCTTTTTGCAAGTGTCCAATGAGGATGCAGAAAGAAACATCCAACCAACGCTCAACCCAAACGTATAGAGTAAGGCGAACAGGAAAAGAATATAGCAAAAGAATATATTAAGAGCAAAGGATGCAAATGTATGGCAAATGTGCTGAGAAGTACCGATATGCTGAGCGGCTCAATGACACAGGTTCGCTCATTACGCTCTCTCTGGATGCTGCGCTTGACCGTTGGACTGGTTATTCTGGCGGGTGCAACCCTCTTTTTACTTGGCGTCTCATGGGATATTCAATGGCATAGCCTGATTGGACGTGATCGCACGCTCATTCCACCTCACATCGTGATGCTTTTCGGCGTCACACTCAGCGGCCTCGCCGCGCTAGCCTCGGTGCTGATTGAAAGCGTGTGGGCGCGTCGTAGCCCAACTCTTGCCAGCAGTAGCACGGCTTTCGCAGATGCCTTTCATAGTTCGTTGGGAGTGTACATCGCGGGCTTCTCGGCCCTCGATGCCGCGATAGCATTTCCCCTCGATAGCTATTGGCACTCCCTCTATGGTATCGATGTTGCCATCTGGGCACCTTTTCATATCATGCTGCTGGTTGGATTGGGAGGTGTTGCGCTGGGTGCGCTCTACACACTCATGTCAGCGGCTACCCTGGCCACGCGTGCTGGCGCAAACGGTGCAAGACGTGTTGCATCTATCAGTGCAATGGTCGCGTTTGCCGTCATGATCGGCCTGTTTGCAATTCTGCTGTTTAATGCCATGGGCGAGATGGGTATTATTGATCTGGGCCTTTTTGCTGTCAACGTCTATCCCTTTCTGGCGGCCTTGTTGTTCATTTGGGCTTTATACGCGGCGGTCGTTGCCATCCCCTGGCGTTTTGCGGCGACAAGCATCGTTGGTGTGTACTTGTTGCTCGCGCTCATCATGGAACTGTTTGTACCGCCTGCCACGAGCTGGCTAGTGGCGGTGGAGCATCTCACCTTCCGCGAAGATAACCTTGGCATCTCGATCGTCGCCTTTGAGTGGCCGCTAATTCCCATCCTGGTGGCTATTGGCATCGATATTCTTGTCGGTCTCGCTCGGCGGCGCAATTGGTCGTTTCGGCGGCTTGCCATTACTCTGCTGCCAGTGCTTCTGCTGGCCTGTCTACCCTGTGTGGTCTTCGCTCCACTCTATAGCCTGGAACTCGCTATTCACCTTGGCGTGGCCGGAACGCTGGTCTCATTACTGCTGGGTCTGCTGGGGGCATATCTGGGCCTCTGGTTTGGTAAGCAGATGGGAACAGCTTTGAGCCAGGAAGAGAGAGTGTAGTCATGTCTAAGTTAGCACAACGCTTCTTGCTGGCGGTGGGCGTACTGGCTCTCGTCGTCTTGATTGTGGAAATTAGCCTCTCAGTTGGTGCAACCGCGCATGGCAATACACCTGCGCGTGTTGTGCGCGTGAATGCTGGTCCCTATGCGCTTGTCGTCAGCTTCTACAAGTATCCCGCGAATGCTGGCTTTGCCTTGCCCTTTGCCGTCGCGCCGCAGACGCCGCTGCATGGCACACTCACCTATGATGTCAATTCCCTGCCTGGAGAGGGCGTCAGTGCCACACCCGTTCATGCTAGCTTCAGTGCCGACTCTGCTACTGCGAATGGCATCCAGGGGGACGCGGAAATTACGGTGCGTGGACCCTGGACATTGCATATCGATGTGAATGGCCCGGCTGGTCCTGCCACGGTAGATGTGCCGATCACCGCCACCGCCCCACCCGCCATTCCTGAATGGTTCGGCTGGCTCATCGGCTTCATTCCTCTCTATGGCCTGCTCATCTTCCTATTCATGCAGCGTAGCAGGGAAAAGGCTTCTTTACAGGTTCAATGATAAGAGGGGAGCGTAGAGCGGTTGAAAGGCTCAGCCT
>JBBPYR010000332.1:0-50778 GCA_038199755.1 Ktedonobacterales bacterium
TGAAGATGGCTATAAGGCCATGCAAGAACTGTTGCAGCGTCTACCCGATCTCACTGCCGTCTTTGTATTTAATGATTTGATGGCACTTGGAGCAATAAACGCCGTGCAGGCTCAGGGGCGCATGGTTCCTGACGACATTTCCGTGATTGGCTTTGACAACATTTTCTACGCCTCCACCTTTGAACCGGCCCTGACCACAATAGCGCAACCGATTACAGCTATCGGGCAGGAATGCATCGCGCAATTACTCGAACGTATTCATTTCCCAGAGAAGCCACCTGCACACATCACGCTACCTGTGGAGTTGATTGAGCGTGCCAGTTGCCGTTGCTTGTAGGGGCTGTGCTAAGGGTACTTCGTCAGAAAGTCGGCACACCACATACCGACGGCGGCCCTCTCCTGGCCGCCGTCGGTATGTGGTAGCATTCATTTCCTAGTTCTGATACTGACAAGACTCTCACTCAACCCGGCTCAACGAGCAGGGGTCACGTCACTGGTAGCGGCCATGCCAGCTGTGATGGGTGAGGGCTTAAAGCCTTTGACGACCAGCCAGACACCCAGTGAAAATTCAAAGAGCGCGACCGGAATTGCGGACAATCCTGCCAAGGGAGCATGTTGCCCGAGAAGACCGAACAGCACAGCGAAGTAGCTTGCGAGGAGGATGGGTGCCCCGACGATTCCGATCAGGGAAAGGCCTCTAGGAACCAGACGCGACTGGTATAACAGGAATCCCAGTAAGAGGTCGCATATGGCTGGCATGAAGCTTTGTCCGAGCAAGAAGATGCGGTCATACAGGGTGGCAAGCACATGACTACTGACCAACGCATCTGCTCCAGCTCCGGTCTGTCGCAAGGTCACGATCGACAAAAGGAACGCCACGCCGACGAAGATGGTGCCGGATTCCAGAATTCGGGAGGCGACGAGGCCCAACGCGAGCCCTTCGTTCTGTTTCTTGAGCACCGGGAAAAGCGTGACGGCGGTGCCGATGCCAGCGAGGGCCACGATGATCTCCAGGATACCGCCGATGATGGCGGACGTGTCCGGCCCAGCACCGAGAATGTAGTTCGCGCTCTTTACCGAGCCGTAGATAAAGAGGGTTGGGATCGAGACAAAGGTGAGTAGGTAGAGCACACCCGCGACAAGCGAGGTCTTTCTCAGTGAGTCCATCGGGACTCGTTTCGTTGCTGTGGTTTGGTCAGTGATAATCATGCTGTTCTCCTTGTGTGGATTGGTGAGCACCTATTGAGGTGCGATGGTGGGTACGTCAGGCTGGTCCGGGTCGACTTGGATGACCGAGAGTAAGGGCATTCCTAAATCACGCACTTTTCTGAGCAAGCCATGCAACGCGGCCTGATCGATGACTGGGCCGGTTAACAGCGTCTCGCCGTTGTCTTCTCGCGTGATGGTCAACCCATCGAACCTGTCGGCCCAGATCGGATTTAGGTGGCCCTTGACCGTAATCTGGTAGAACTCCTGTGGCATGCTCGTTTTCTTCTCCTCTCCATGCATGTATCGGTGATGCTCTCTCTCCTCGTTGCCAACAATGTCTTTCTCGCTTCATTGTCGTTGTTGGAAGTGTACTCGGACAGGAGGGAGGTTCGGACCCATCAAAAGGTGGTAATGGGGGGTGGAAGTTTTTCCGTGTCGGTGACGAGGGGGTGGAGGCAGGGGTGGGAGGCAGAGATGGAAGCTGATTACTCGGAGAGCAGGTGGAGGGCTCTGGCTCGTGCCACCGCCTGGGTACGGCTCTGCACTTGGAGCTTACTGTAGATGGTATTGACATACGATTTGACGGTGCTCAGTGCTAGGACGAGTTGGGCTGCAATCGCACGATTGGAGAGGCCTGCCGCAATGAGGTGGAGTACTTCCAATTCGCGCTCGGTCAGCGGGTCGAGCAGCGGCTGGGCAGGAGGTGGAGCAGAGGGTGAGGCGGTGGCAGCAGAGGAGGTACCTTCCTGAACCCGTTCTCCGCGCAGCAGTGCGAGGAGTCGTTCGATAGAGGCCAAGGAAACGTTCGTCGAGGTGGCATGGGGGCGTTTCCGCGAGTGTTCGTGGAGACGCGCGAGCAAGACCGCCATGGGTGGGCCTTCATCCACAAAGACGCGGACATACCCCTCAGGTTCAGCCAGCGTCAGGGCGCGTTCTAACGACGCAAGAGCAGTAGAGATGTCACCTTGCATCTGGTGGGCGAGTGCTTGCAATACCAGGATTTCGATCACGCTTCCCGTCCTCTCACCATCTTCCGCTGCTTGCAGGAGGCGCTCCAGGAGTCCCACGGCCTCATGAATGGAGCGGTCTGCGCGCTCGCTCGTAGCCCGGGCCAAGAGCACCCTGGCCAGGGTGATGTGCTCGAACTCGCGCAGGTAGTAAGGCTCGTCCGAAACGGAGAGGCCACGCTCACGCACCCAGTGGAGGGCTTCACCTACCTTCCCCTGCGCGATCCACACCCGTGAAACGCTCGCCGCGATAGGACGCACATTGGGGGAAAAGTCACCCACATACAGGCGCTCTGCCTCGTCGAGCAGGGCGAGCGCGCTGTCCAGATCTCCTTGGGCTTCCCGTATGCGAGCCATCGCAACGCACCAGCGATACCGGTTTTGCGGTAATCCGGTGTGCTCCCCCAGCTCCTTGCTTTTCAGCAGGTGCTGCGTGGCGGTATGCAGATCGTTCCGCTCACGGTGGAGCCCGCTCATACCCACATACATGTCTGCCGTTCCCCGCAGGGTAGGCGCGCCCAGCTCCAAAGCCCTCTGTAATGCCCGCTCGTAGGTACGCATTGCCTCGTGGAGACGACCTTGCACCATCTGGATATCAGCCACGGCGATGGTGCAACCGAGTGCGTCAGAGAGGTTCCCGGCCTTTTGCAGACTCGCAATACCATCGGCATACGACCGATGTGCAGCCTCAAGATCTCCACTCGTCCAAGAGGCAAGTCCTAAGAGCCCCGCTGCCGATCCGCGGGTCAGATGGGCGTTCTTTGGTGCGAGGTCGAGCGCACGCCGGGCATATGTCACGGTCCCTGGCACATCGCCGCGAGCCAGGGCCAGTCCAGCACGGGCAATCGCGATCGTAGCCGGGAGATGGCGAAACTCCTCTTCGTCCACGACGATCATCGCCGCCGCTGGGGCGTCTGGTCGCCCACGCATCTCTGCCGTCGTGTCCAGCCACCGTTCGGCGTCCCGCAGTCGCTCCTCAATACCCTCACCCTCGTGCTCACCGCTCGCCAGTAACACATGGGCATACGCAACACTGAGCACAGGTCTGCAGTGGAGCACCTCGTCGGGGAGCACCTTGAGCCAGTCAAGCAAGGTGGCCTCCTGTCGACTCCGGAGCATTGCTAGCACACCCAGCTCGATCAGGTCCGCTGCGTGCGCGAAATCCTTGGCAGCCAGCGCGTGGCGGATCGCCTCGGTCGCCGAACCATGCTGCTCGTACCACTCACTGGCGCGCCGATGCAGCCTGGATACCTGATCGGGTCGCTCCACCAGCAAATGCGTAGAGAGCACGTCGGCAAAGAGGTGGTGATAGCGATACCAGTGGCGCTTATCATCGAGCGGAACGACAAAGAAGTTGCCGCGTTCCAAGGCCTCCAAGCGCGCTTTGCCTTCCTCTTGGCCAGTAACGGCATCGCACAGCGAGCCATTTAATCGGTCGAGAATGGCGGTTTGGAGTAAGAAGCTGCGCACAGGTTCAGGCTGACGCTGCAGAACCTCTTCGACCAGATAGTCTACGATGTAGCGGTGATCTCCAGCGAACGCACGGATGAACCCGGAAACATCCTGGTGGCCCTGCATGGAAAGCGCGGCCAATTGCAGGCCAGCAATCCAGCCTTCGGTGTGATCTTCCAGGGCGGCGATATCTGCCGCCGAGAGACTGAGACCCATGACCTGGTTGAGAAATTCGGCGGCTTCGGAGGTGGTAAAACGCAAGTCGGCGGCGCGCAGTTCGGTCAATTCACCCCGAGCGCGTAAGCGGGCCAAGGGTAACGGTGGATCTTCGCGGGTGGCAATGACCAGGTGCATTTGCAGCGGCAGGTGCTCGACGAGATAGGTGAGGGCCATGTCAACCGCATTGGCATCAAGCACGTGGTAGTCGTCAAGAACGAGGACGAAATCGTCAGGGAGCGCGGAGATATCATTGAGCAGGGCCGTCAGGATCGCTTCGGGTGGCGGTGGCTGACTTGATTGGAGCACACCCAACACCCCTTCCCCAATCGTCGCCGCAATCGTCTGTAAAGCCGCGACGAGGTAGGTCAGAAAGCGTGCGGGGTCGTTCTCCCCTTCGTCTAGCGACAGCCAAGCGGTCGGTCGCTCGATGCAGGCGACCCATTCACTGATCAGCGTGGTTTTCCCAAAGCCAGCGGGGGCAGAGATGAGGGTCAGTTTGCGGTGCAGACCTTGGTTCAACCGCTCGAGCAGGCGGGGGCGGCTGACCACGTTCGTTCGAAGCCGAGGGAGATACAGTTTCGTGGCTAAAATTGGCGTCACGTTCTTTCTCCTTCAACCACTTTCTAGATCGTTTCACACATGACCCACCGCTTCGAGGTCACGGGGTACGGGTTTTGCGTTTGTGATGAGATGGAAAGAGGCAACCACCCCGAAATAGAGGGCGCGCAATATTAAAAAGATCAATGCCTTCGACAGCCAGTGCAACCATAAGCATCCCTCCAAGCACGATAGGTAATTTGTGACAATAATCAAGCTGAGAGAAGAGACCTCACTTACTCTGATTACAAGATACACAATAAAATATGTGTTTGTCAAGTATATATGAAATTATATAATTATTTATAGTAAAAATATTCATATTTCCGATCTCGCAACATCCCTGACTATTCCATTTCTAAGCTTCCCTTTCGGGCGAACATGTGGTATTATGCGTCTATCTTGTTTTGGAGGTATCATTTATCATGCACTCAACCACAGCTACGGTGTTGCTACACTAAGTGAGCTGCGTCTACAACTGCACACGGTCGTTTTCACGTGGATCATCTCGTTATGATTTCGCTTCTCTAGATCCATTATGTACGACCATATTCTTCCTGAGATAGACTACAGATAGGTACTACTCTCTGCAGTAGGCTTCTTTTTCGCTTTTCATAAGCAGCTCACTTCGCCTTGTAAGGCTACTTTTGCTTGCTTGCTCAGCGTATGCAGCAGCAAATTGTCTCCGGTTCAGCATCACCACTCTCCACCCCCTACCGTCTATAGCATTAGCTTATCGTAGGCTACCCTCTCTATGAAGCAGAGATTAAGGAAGAAATTAGATTTATGTACGTTTGGTTGAGACGCTATTGGCACTTCCTGACCACTTACCTCTTTCAGGCCTTGAACCGCTACTGGCGGCTGTTGGCGCACTATCTGCGACCCCAGGGGTGGCGGATGGCCCTGCTGGCCGTGATCCTGGGTGGCACCATTTGCGTACAAGTGGTTACGCCGTTGGTAGCGAGTCACTTTATTGACGAGGCCACTTCAGGTGGGGATATGCGCGATTTGAACATTCTGGCATTGCTGACCATAGGTCTGGCTTTGGTGGGACAGGGCTTGGCTGTCGCCGAAACCTACGTGGCCGAAAATGTGAGTTGGGCGGCCACCAACGCATTGCGCGCCGACCTTGTCGCCCACCTGCTGCGACTGGACGCCACGTTTCACACGGCCCATACAGCGGGCGAGTTGATTGAGCGTGTAGACGGTGACGTGTCTACCTTGGCTCGCTTCTTCTCACGGTTTGTCGTGTATGTGCTCGGCAATGGCCTTTTGCTGGTGGGTATCCTCGTGCTGCTCTATCACGTGGACTGGCGAGTAGGGCTGGCAATGAGTGTCTTTGTTGTGCTGGCCTTGACAACAATACTGCGCATCCGTGTCGTTGCTACACCCTCTTGGGCGGAGGAGCGTCAGGCCAGTGCCAATTTCTATGGCTTC
Organism: Ktedonobacterales bacterium; assembly: GCA_038199755.1. GTDB lineage: Bacteria > Chloroflexota > Ktedonobacteria > Ktedonobacterales > Ktedonobacteraceae > JBBPYR01. The sequence goes on from JBBPYR010000332.1 coordinate 5,922, forward strand.
CTGGGCGAATACATGGCAGGGCTGGAAGATATCAAGTCCAGCGGGGCGGGCGCGTTTGTGCTGCGCCGCTGCGCTGAGGTGATGCGGTCGTGGCTGGCTATAACACGCAAGGCGCAGATGTGGGGCTACAGTATGAGTGCCACCAGTCTGGGGCTGTTTGCGCTCGGCACGGCGGTTGCTTTTGCCTTGAGTGCCATGCTGTTCAAGGCTGGCATGCTAACCATCGGCACCGTCTATCTGATCTTTCAGTACACCGAGATGCTCAGCCAGCCAACCGAGCAGATTCGCAACGAAGTGCAGGACCTACAGCAGGCGGACGCCAGCATGACACGTGTCGAGGAGCTTCTGGGTGTGGTGCCACGTGTGACCGATGGCCCCGGCGTCGCCCTGCCAGCAGGTCCGCTGGCGGTTGAGCTAGACAGCATCTCATTTGGCTATGCGCAGGACGCCACGGTTCTGCGCGACGTTAGCGTGTCACTTGCGCCGGGCCGCGTACTGGGTGTGGTGGGACGTACAGGCAGCGGTAAGACAACGCTGACGCGGCTCCTGCTGCGCTTCTATGATCCATTAGCTGGCGTTGTGCGATTAGGTGGCGTGGACCTGCGGTCGGTTCGCCTTGCGGTGGTGCGTGAACGCATTGGCCTAGTTACGCAGGAGGTGCAACTCTTCCATGCAAGTGTGCGCGATAACCTGACCCTCTTCGACGATGGGGTGCCAGATGAGCGGATTTGTGCCGTACTGGACACTCTGGGTCTGGCCAGTTGGCTACGAGAATTGCCACACGGGCTGGGCACCCTGCTCTTGCCGGGCGGTGCTGGACTCTCCGCAGGACAGGCACAGGTGCTGGCGTGTGCGCGCATCTTGCTGCGCGACCCTGATCTGGTGATTTTGGACGAGCCATCCTCGCGCCTCGATCCGTTTACTGATCGGCTGGTGCATACGGCATTGGGCCGACTGCTCGAAGGACGTACTGGCATCATCGTGGCGCATCGACTGGCCACTCTCGCATATAGCGACGACATCCTTGTATTGGAAGACGGGCAGGTGCACGAGTATGGGTCACGACTTGCTCTCGCTGCCGACCCAACTTCGCGCTTTGCCGAATTGCTGCGGGTCGAAAGATCGGAGGTCTCCCTATGAAACAGCATCCGACCTGGCGTTATCTGTTGCAAATGGCCCGCTACAAACCTTGGCTCTACCTGCTCCACGGGGTATTGTGGTGTACGTTCAGCATGTTGTCGCTGCTAACGGGGCTGCTCGCCCGCGCTTTCTTCGATACGCTCACTGGACAGGCACACCTGCCCGTGGGCATAACGGGATTGATCGTGCTACTGGTGGTGCTCGCGGTGAGCCGTGTGGCCGTGTGGCTCACTGCTGGCTTTGTCGAAATCAGCTTGCGGTTCACTATGAGTGGGCTGCTGCGCCGCAACCTGCTGCGCCACATCCTAAACCTGCCGGGTGCCCATGCTCTGCCCTACTCCATAGGCGAGACCATCAGCCGCTTTCGCGACGATGCCTATCAAGCTGAGGACGCCTTGGATTGGTCTGACGAGATTGTGGGCCAGGGCCTACTTGCTGTGGGGGCATTCCTGATACTCCTGCATATCGACGCCCGTATGACCTTCGTCACCATCCTGCCCCTCGCGGTCGTGGCGATAGTCACGCGTTGGGCGAGCAGCGCGTTGGGCCGCTACCGTGCAGCCAGTAGTCAGGCCAGCAGCCAGGTCACCGGAGCTATCGGCGATATTCTGGCGGCAGTGCAGACAGTGCAGGCAGCCGGTGCCGAAGAGCGAACCGTGGCGCGCTTCCAACGGCTAAACGAGCAGCGTCGCACGGCTATGCTGGCAGATCGCTTGGCGACGCAGGTGCTAGATGCTGTCACGACGAACATGGTGAGTGTGAGCACGGGGCTGATCATGCTGCTGGCGGCGAGCAGTCTGCACAGCAGCAGCTTGACGGTGGGCGATTTTGCGCTGTTTGTCTCGTACTTGAGCTTCATCGCCGACTTTACCGCCGGGCTTGGCCAGTTCCTGGCCCACTATCGGCAGACTGGCGTCGCTTTCAAACGCATGGATGTCTTGTTGGGTGGTGCTCCGCCAGCGGCACTGGTGGCGCCCATTCCGCTGCACTTACGTGGACCCCTTCCGACTGTACCACTACCTACGTGCAGCACAACTAATCGGTTGATGCTAGTGGAGGCGCGGGGGCTGACCTATCGCCACTCACAGTCGGGGCGCGGTATCGTCGCGGTGGACCTGCGTCTGCCGCGTGGCACCCTGACGGTGGTGACAGGACGCACAGGCAGTGGTAAAACAACGCTCCTACAGGCCCTCCTGGGCTTGCTTCCCCGTGAGGTAGGCGAGGTCCGGTGGAACGGCCATGTCGTGGACGATGTGGCTTCCTTCCTTGTGCCGCCCCATGCTGCGTATATAGCACAGGTGCCGCACCTGTTCAGTGAGACGCTCAAGCAAAACATCCTCTTGGGTCTCCCCGAGGCCCCTGCGGCCTTGGCAATCGCCGTGCGAGGAGCCGTGCTGGAGCACGACGTGCAGGTATTGGAGGCAGGGTTGGAAACGCTAGTGGGCACTCGTGGCGTCAAGCTTTCAGGTGGTCAGGTGCAGCGCACGGCGGCGGCACGTATGTTGGTGCGCGGTGCCGAGCTGCTGGTGATCGATGACCTGTCCAGCGCGCTGGATGTCGAGACTGAACGTACACTGTGGGAACGCATCTTTGAGCATGAAGAGACAACCTGCCTGGTGGTCACGCACCGACGCACCGCCCTGCAACGTGCCGATCACATCATCGTTCTTAAGGATGGCCGAATCGACGCAGAAGGGACACTGGACGAGCTGCTAGCGACGAGTGAAGAGATGAGGAAATTGTGGCGGAGTGATGATGGGAATGGGCAAAACGAGCAACCTATTCTGTAATGTACAATAAATGAACTACCACTCAGAGGGAAGGCTACTTTTCCGATCTATCCACACGAACTGAGCCTATTCACTTACGTTCGTGCGGATGCATGAGGGTGCATGAGAAGAGTAGCGAGATGCACGAGTCGGTAAAAACACTTTACAGGAGGGGACATGTCTCACAATGTTCGGCAGTGGTGGCAGAACGCGGTTGTCTACCAGATTTATCCGCGCAGCTTCGCCGATGGGAATGGCGATGGCATCGGTGATGTGGCTGGCATCGCGGCACATCTAGATTATTTGGTCGAGTTGGGCGTGGATGTTATCTGGCTGTCGCCGATCTATCCCTCACCACAGGACGACAACGGCTACGACATCAGCAACTATCAGGACATCGATCCGATCTTCGGGTCGCTGGCAGCGTTCGATGCTGTGCTCGGCGAGATACATAAGCGCGGCATGAAGTTGATTATGGATTTAGTGGTGAACCATACCTCCGACGAGCATCCCTGGTTTATAGAGTCGCGCTCGAGTCTCGACAACCCCAAACGGGACTGGTACTGGTGGCGTCCAGCCCGTGAGGGGATGCAGACGGGGGCACCCGGTGCAGAGCCGACCAACTGGTTTAGTTTCTTCTCAGGGTCTGCGTGGCAACTCGATGAGACTACAGGCGAGTACTACCTGCACCTGTTCTCGCGTAAGCAACCCGACCTCAACTGGGAGAATCCCGAAGTCAGACAGGCGGTCTATGCGATGATGCGCTGGTGGCTTGATCGCGGCATCGATGGCTTCCGCATGGATGTGATTAATATGATCTCGAAGGACTCAGCACTGCCAGACGGTCACACCATAGCTGGTGGTCTGTGGGGTAATGGCATGCAGTATTACATCAGCGGACCACGCTTCCACGAGTTCTTGCAGGAGATGCACCGCGAGGTGTTTGCGGACCGACCGGGGCAGTTCCTCACAGTTGGAGAGGCACCGGGGATAACCTTTGAGGAAGCCCGATTATGTACTGATCAGGCACGGGCCGAGTTGGACATGATCTTTCATTTCGAGCACGTCCAACTCGGTGCTGGTAGCGGCGGGAAGTGGGACGTCGTGCCGTTCGGTCTGCTCGAACTGAAGGCGGTCCTCGGTCGCTGGCAAGCGGGTCTGGCTGAGGTCGGCTGGAACAGCCTGTACTGGAATAACCATGACCAGCCCCGTGCGGTCTCTCGCTTTGGTAACGACGGTGAATACCGCACGCAGTCGGCGAAACTGCTCGGTACGGTTCTGCACTTGCATCGCGGTACGCCGTACATCTATCAGGGTGAAGAACTGGGCATGACCAACGTGCCATTCTCCTCTATCAAAGATTTCCGCGATATCGAGTCGCTCAACCATTACGCGGCGGCTATCGCGTCGGGTCAGGACCCCATAACCGTGCTGGCAGCCTTGCGCGTAAAGGGTCGAGACAACGGGCGCACACCAATGCAGTGGAATGATTCGCCACATGCTGGCTTCACGGTCGGCGAGCCCTGGATTTCGCTCAACCCGAATTACGATGTTATCAACGCGGCGGCAGAGCAAGCCGATCCAGCTTCAATCTTCCATTATTATCGCAAACTCATCGCGCTCCGTCACGATCTTCCAGTCGTCGCATATGGTGACTTCACGATGCTCTTGCCGCAGGACCCGCAGGTATACGCGTTCACACGGCGACTGGATGATGTCGAACTGCTGGTATTGGCGAACTTCTCTGCCGAGATTTCCCAGATTGCCGCTACCGAACTGCCCAACGCGGGCGAATGGGTAGCCTCGGAGGTGCTTCTGACGAATTACCCACAGGCGACTAGCCAGGAATTGTTACAACTGCGCCCATGGGAGGCACGCGTCTTCAAGCGAACGGTCAATTAAGAAGCATTTTTACTATTATTTTTGATAGGAGGGGTGTTCAGAATGAGCGAAACCTTCACAACGCTGGGAGCTTTACGCTCCTCTACCGCCACCGGGCGTACACTTACGCTTGAATTTGGTGGCCCACTGGTTGCGATTACGGTGCTCACTGAGCGGATGATACGTGTGCGGCTGGCACCAGAGGGGAGCTTCGTGGCACGGCACTCCTGGGCGGTCGCGCAGGCAGACGATGCGTTCGCCGAGGCTCCGTTCGAGATCGAGGATTCGGAACAGGCCATCATAGTGCGAACGTCCGCCCTTGCGGTGCGGATTGAGCGCGAACGGGGAACTATCTCATTCGCTGATGCACAGGGACGGCGTTTCTGTGCCGACGAGATCGGTATGCAGTGGAGCACGACGGCAGTGGAACCACGACGGGTCGGATGTAGCAAGCGGATCGAGGCTGGCGAGCACTTCTATGGCTTTGGTGAGCGCACGGGGCAACTTGATAAGCTGGGGCGCGAACTGATCAATTGGACAACCGATCCCGCCCATGAGCATGGTGTCGGCAGCGACCCACTCTATCAGGCAATTCCTGTCTTCCAGGCACTGCGGCCCGACCTAGCCTACGGCATCTTCTTGAATAACACGTGGCGCAGCGGCTTTGATATGGGGGCGAAGCGACCCGGCATCTGACAAATGGGGGTCGAGGGCGGAGAACTCGACTACTATGTGATCTATGGGCCAACCCCAGAGCGCGTGAGCGAGGGCATCGGCACCCTGCTAGGGAACATGCCACTGCCTCCACGCTGGGCACTGGGCTACCACCACAGTCGCTGGGGCCATGCAACGGAGTCAATGATGCGCGAGTTGGCAGGTGAATTTCGCACGCGGAACATTCCGTGCGACGTAATTCACCTGGACATCGACCACATGGATGGCTATCGCGTCTTTACGTGGGATCAGCAGAGCTTCCCCAATCCGCAGAAGCTGATCAGCGACCTGCATCAAGAGAGTTTCCACATCGTGAGCATTGTCGACCCCGGTGTGAAGACCGATCCCGCTTTCCAGGTGTACCGGACAGGTTTGGAGCGCGATGTCTTCATTCATGGGGCCAATGGCGAGGTGTTCCATGGCTACGTCTGGCCCGATGAATCGGTCTATGCCGATTACACACGGCCAGAGGTACGTGAGTGGTGGGCGGACATGCAGAAGGCACACGTAGATGTGGGCATCGACGGTACCTGGAACGATATGAACGAGCCTGTCGTGTTCGAACTCCCCTTCAGCAAGGGTATCGGCAAGGTTGGAACGATTGCCCTCGACGCCGTCCAGGGGCCTGAAGGTGAGCGAACGACCCACGCTGAGGTACATAACCTCTTTGGTTCAGGCATGGCTCGTGCCTCATATGAGGGGTTGCGGCGCGATCTCGGCGGTGAGCGGCCTTTCGTGCTCACACGCTCAGGTTTCGCTGGCATACAACGCTGGAGTGCCTGCTGGATGGGCGACAACCACTCCTGGTGGGAGCACTTGGAGATGGCGATGCCCCAACTGCTCAACATGGGCATGTCGGGTGTACCCTTCGTCGGCACCGATATTGGCGGCTTCACTGGCAATGCTAGCGGCGAGTTGTTTGTGCGCTGGATGCAATTCGGAGCGTTGTCGCCCTTCAGCCGTGGTCACTCAGAGATCAGAACCGAACGCCACGAGCCATGGGTCTTCGGCCCGCACGTCGAGGCCATCTGCCGCGAATACCTGCAATTGCGCTATCGGCTGCTCCCCTACCTCTATTCGCTTTTTTGGGAGGCGGCACAGCGTGGCATCCCCGTGCTGCGGCCATTGCTCTACCACTTCGCGGATGACCCGGCTACGTACCCAATCCACGATCAGGTGCTGCTCGGACCACATCTGATGGCGGCACCCGTGTATCATCCTGGCCGTGAGCATCGTTATGTCTATCTGCCAGCGGGTGGATGGTACGACTGGTGGACTGATGAACTGCTCACTGGGCCAGCGCATCTACTCGCACACGCACCGCTGGAGCGGCTGCCACTGTATGTCCGCGCTGGGGCCATTATCCCAAGCGGGCCAGACCTGCACTACGCCGATGAGCACCCGCTCGATCCGCTAATGCTGGACCTCTATCCTGGGAACGGGACATTCACGCTCTATGAAGATGATGGCCACACCTACGCGTATGAGCAGGGCCAGTTCGCGACGACGAGCTATACGCTACAACGGACAGCAGATGAGTTGGTGTTCGAGATCGGCGGACGTGAGGGCGCATACATTCCACCAGTGCGGCAGCTCCAGATCAGGGTTCATGCGGTACACGAATATGCAGCAGAAGGACACACCAGCGCGAATTACGATACAACCCGTCGCCTGCTCACACTCGCGGTCGCTGATGATGGTCAGGCCCAAACATTGCGTTTTAAGCTGGGTAGCTAATATTTCCTCTATAAAAGAAGTGAGTGCGATATCAAGGGGGAGGAGATATCGCACTTCGCCTCGTAAATGCATAGGGGCAATTCAACGAGACCATGCGATAGTAACATAGCATTATGAAGCAACCATGAATTGCGCCTATCCATAGACGAGGGCGCGCTGTTTTCGTTTTATACCATGAGCCTAATGGGGTGGGAGAGCGTGACGTCTGGGGAAAAGAGTGGAAAACACCGCAATGAACACTATTATGAGAGCGATCAGCACAAAAGGGGCAACCAGCCAGAAAGAGCTTTGAAGACCCGGGCCGAGTGAGTAGAAAAACACGTCATAGAAACGCAGCAGATGCTTTGAGCCAGGGACAACATTGATGGCAAGGAAGATGCTGACGAGGCCGAGACAACTCAGGATTACGGCGATGAGCTTGCTACCGCGTCGCTCGCTGCTACTGAGCAATGTGAAAAGAGCCACGAGCAAGCCGAGCACCAGTAGGCCGACACCGACGATGCCTAGCAGCATGACTGGAAGCGTCGGGGGCGTCGCTCCCACACTACACTCTGTGGGGGATTGCACACAGAAGCGGCTCCAGATCAGATAGACCAGTAGCATAGCGACTGCGCCCAGACCGCTCAGCCAGAGAGCGGCAGAGGAACGTCTCTGTCTGGGGTGCCGTCTTTGGTATGCCTCAAATATCCCCACAATCAGACCCACAAGGAGCAATGTGACACCAAGAAGGAGGAAGATTAGCAGAGGGAAATAGAGCAGGAGGAAGATGAGGCCACCACCAGAACCTATACCATGGTTGATCGTGTGGTTGGGAGGATTCATGGTATCATAAATCTGTGCAAAGATGATCCCGAACAACACGATCAAACAGACTGCTAGCAGAAAGAGACCACCAGCACGACGCAAGATGGCTCCTACTGATACAGGACGTTGCCTTAATCTGAAACGCGGCGATGCAGCATTTTGGGCAAGACCTGAGTCATTTGATGGTGATTCATGCATATCAATATCATCCCCCCTTATTTTGTTAGCAATATAGATGAGTTATAGGCATAAGAAGACTTGCTCGTAAGTAATAACGTTGGATGTTGAGCAGTTGTCACGACATTATTCAGGTTACAAATGGCATGCTTGATCTAATGGCACGTTATACTCAGCAAGAAGTATAAATTGGTTCAGGCGAGCGATTAGTCTCCATTTTATGGTACGATAAGAGTCCAGGGAGATACCTATCCTCTACATACATGGAACCGTTTTCACGAGGAAGAGCAGGCTGCCCATTGAGTAATGACAATGGGCCTTTTTCTGCTTTTTGGTCTCTGCCAAATCAGTTATATTGGATAGGTTCATGCTCAACTATTTTGGTTATTTGAAGAAAAAAGGAGCAAATTCGATGGAATATAGGCAACTCGGCGGTTCTGGTCTGAAAGTTTCCGCGCTCAGCTTTGGCACAGCTACCTTTGGTGGCGGCAACGCTTTTTTTAGTGCATGGGGGAATACCGATGTGGCCGCGGCCAGCCGCCAGATTGATATCTGTTTAGAGGCTGGTGTCAATCTGTTCGATACGGCGGATGTGTATTCCGGTGGCCTGTCAGAAGAGGTGCTTGGCAAGGCGATTGCTGGACGGCGCGATCAGTTGCTGATTTCAACAAAGGCAACTTTCCGCATGGGTGATGGACCGAACGAGATTGGTTCCTCACGCTTTCACCTGATCCGAGCTTGTGAGGATAGTCTGCGCAGGTTGAAGACAGATCATATCGATATCTACACGATGCATGGCTTCGACGCGCTCACGCCTGTTGAGGAGACGATGCGTACACTCGATACGCTGGTGCAAAGCGGCAAGGTACGCTATCTCGCTTGTTCCAATTTCTCTGGCTGGCACCTAATGAAGTCTCTTGCCACCGCACAGACGTATGGCTGGACGCGCTATGTGGCCCACCAGGCGTTTTATTCGCTGGTCGGGCGCGAGTATGAATGGGAACTCATGCCGCTTGCCCTCGACCAGAAGGTTGGCACGATTATCTGGAGTCCTCTGGCCTCAGGTGTGCTGTCGGGCAAGATTCGCCGCAACCAGCCAGCACCGGAGGGCAGCCGCGTGCAGCAGATAGGCTCAGAAGGATCACGCATTCCTGACGAGAAGGTGTATGAGATCGTGGACGCGCTCGACGCCATAGCAGAGGAGACAGGCAAATCGGTCTCTCAGATCGCCTTGAACTGGTTGTTGCAGCGTCCCACAGTGGCAAGCATCATCGTCGGGGCCCGCGACGAGGAGCAACTCAAGCAAAATCTCGGTGCCGTGGGCTGGAATCTCACTACAGAGCAGGTCACGAAGCTCGACAAGGCCAGCGAGATGCCCACCATCTACCCATATTGGCATCAACGCCCATTCGCCGAGCGCAATCCGCTCGCGGTCCCAGCGTATAAAGAGCGATAAGCGAGCGAGGGCGCGATACATCTCGCCCCTACGAGCCTGCAGCGCATTTCGCTGCTGCAAGGAGAGGCATCATGAAATTTCTTCTCACTTCTGGTGGTATCAGCAACGACAGCATTCGCAACGCTCTGGTTGATCTGCTGGGCAAACCGATCTCCGAGTCCAGTGCCCTGTACATTCCCACCGCGTTGTACGCCAACCCCAATGGTCCGGCCATGGTCGCCCGGCTGATCCGCGGAGAGATTAACACTTCCATGTGCGAATTGGGGTGGAAGTCGTTGGGCGTACTGGAACTCACTGCGCTGCCCAGTATTGATCAAGAGCGTTGGCTCTCGCTGGTCCAGAAGACGGACGCCCTACTGGTGGAAGGTGGCGATCCCCTGTATCTGTGCTACTGGATGCGGCAATCCGGACTGGCCGACCTCTTGCCGAAACTTCCGCGCGAGACGGTCTATGTGGGACTGAGTGCCGGGAGCATGGTGATGGCCCCCAAGATCGGGGAGGACTTCGTCAGGTGGAAGCCGCCCACCGGTGACGATGAAACGCTGGGGGTGGTTGGCTTTTCGATATTTCCGCACCTGGACCACGAGAATATGCCGGACAATTCCCTGGCCGACGCAGAAAGATGGGCAGCCGGGTTGGGTGTGCCAGCGTATGCAATCGACGATCAGACCGCCATCAAAGTAATCGACGGAGCGGTCGAAGTGATCTCCGAAGGCTATTGGAAACGGTTTACGCCCTAATGTGGGTGGGAACTGGTTCGTAGATGCCGCGCCAAACGAGCGAGGAGCGCAGTGTACGCTCCTCGCTACCTTCCTGGTACAGGCTATCCCCTGCCTGATCCACAGAGGGCCTTTGTTCGCACGTGTTATGCACAGCGGAGTGTGAGGGGAATAGATGACGGTCCACCCATACTCAAGAGCCAGTTTGTCGAACGACGCAAGATCAAAAGCGCAGGGTTTCGCTACGAGCTTCGTCAGGAACTCAGCGCTTTCTTCACCAACGCGCTGATCCTCGCCTCTGATGCTTCGGTCAACTCCGTCAGCGCGAAGGAGGTCGGCCACATGACGCCTTCATCGAGGTTCGCCGTGTCGCTGAAGCCGAGCGTCGCGTACCTCGTGTTGAACTTCTGCGCGCTTTGGAAGAAGCAGATGATCTTGCCATCCCTAGCATACGCAGGCATCCCATACCAGGTTTTCGGCGAGAGGAGTGGCGTGCTGGCTCTGATGATCTCATGCAGCCGTGTAGCCATGACGCGCTCTAATTCCGGCAGCTCGGCGATCTTCGCAAGCACGTCGCTTTCCCCTTGCTCCTTGTTCTTGCTTGCGCGCTCTTCCGCCTTCATCTCTTTGGCGCGCTCCTTCATCGCGGCTCGCTCCTCATCTGAGAATCCCCTGGACTTCTTGTTGATCGCGGCGGTACTCTTGGCGGGCTCCTGCATGCCCTCTTTTTCAGGTTGGCTCATAAAAACCTCCTCATGTTGACTTGCATTAATTTTCATTATGCTTTCCTTCTGTCACATTCGTCTGAAATGATTCGTCACTCCTATGACGAACCGAAACGAACATATGTGACCGGTGGATGAGGACGTGCGTCACTTTAATGAAGTTAGGCACACGTCGGCTCTGTCTTCGAGAACGAACCGAAGGGATAACGAAATGGACGAACACGAATGGTTGGCGGAACAATTCGAGGCGAACCGGACCCACCTGCAAGCGGTGGCCTACCGGATGCTCGGCTCGCTTGCCGAGGCAGACGACGCCGTACAGGAGTCGTGGCTTCGCCTCAGCCGCTCCGAGACGAGCGACATTTCAAATCTAGAAGGATGGCTAAGCACGGTGGTCGCGCGCATTTGCCTTGACATGCTGCGTGCGCGAAACGCACGGCGTGAGGAGTCCCTGGAAGCATCCGCATCCGAACCACGAGCGCGCTACGAGGGTGGGATCAACCCCGAGCAGGAAGCACTCCTGGCCGACTCGGTCGGTCTGGCACTACTCGTGGTTCTCGATACGTTGAATCCCGCCGAACGCCTTGCCTTCGTGCTGCATGACATCTTCGCGATGCCTTTCGACGAGATTGCTCCCATCGTGGAGCGTTCAGAAACAGCGACTAGGCAACTGGCGAGCCGCGCACGCCGTCGGGTGCGCGGAGGAGCAAGGGTGAAGGATGCCGATCTTCCCGCGAGCCGAAAAGTGGTTGAGGCCTTTCTTGCCGCCTCGCGAGCCGGTGACTTCAATGCGCTACTCACAGTGCTCGACCCGGAGATTGTGTTCCGCATTGATGGTGCTACCTCACCAAAGGGTTTGCCAAGAGAGATACGTGGTGCGCAAGCAGTATCCAGGCAGTTCTCAGGACGTGCTCAGGGCTTCCGAACGGCTCTCGTGAACGGAGCCGTGGCACTCATCGTGGCACCACGTGGATACCTGTTCCTTGTCCTCAATCTCACCATCAAGAACGGCAAGATCGCCGAGATCGAGGCGGTCGCCGAACCCATGCGCCTGCGCCAGTTTGATCTAGCGGTTTTGGACGACGAATGAGCTGGGCTTCCCAATTGGTACATGGTTAATAGCCCTGCTAAGCAATGCCACTCGTCCACACATGGACACTCTTATCATCTCCCAGAAACGCTATATTTCCCATCTGGATAGAACCTTAAGTACATCTATTTATACTGTCGCATAAGAGTCCCGACTCTGTCAAAAGGCAGAAGGTGGATGCGGTAATGGTCGCAGAGGGAAAAGCGATTGAGAGCAACAAAGATCTGGGATGCCGCCAGGAGGACAAGAATGAGAACAAACCACACAAGGGGAATTAGCCAGCGTCACCGGCACTACAGTAGGAGCCAGCCATGTGTGTTAGATGGGCAATCTTGAGTTCTTGTGCCTCGGTTCCTGCCTGGGATGGCCGGAATGCTTCGGCGATCTGCCATTGAAACTGATCTTTATCAGGAAAGGTTTGCTGATAGCGTTGCAATCCCAAAGGAAGGAGGCGGAGCCGCCTATCGATCCACTCACGGTCCCACGGACCATCTGTGAGGATTTCTTCGGCTGCACGGAACTCATAGTAAATGGTACGACGCAAGTCTTTCCCCTCAACTTGCTCTGAGCCGTGTACAACCATAACATCATGCAAGAGTACATCGCCGGGCTGCATTTCAGCGAAAATCACGCCAGGTGGGTTCCATCCCCATTGCTCTGTAAGGGCGCAGGTATCTTGCTTTTGGCGTTGCGTTTTCGGAATGACACGCAATGCGCCTGTGTCAGCATATGAGGGGTCGAGGTACAGATCGAAATTGAAGATGCGCTGTCCGCGTGGATGCACCGCGTCCTGATGCCACTTGATCGCCTCACCATCACCCTGTTGCTTGAACACCATTGACTCATAGGTTGGCACAAAATTTGGCCCGCAAAGGCTCTCGGCAATGCCCAACACCTGTGGCGAACCGAGCAGTTCAAGCGAGGCCGCCCGCCCTTTGTTGTGAACATAGTTGACACGAAACATGACGCGACCGTGAGGACGTTGCGCAAACTCGTAATCCCTACGGTCAAGATCATCTTCGTTAGCTTGCATGCCTTTCTCAATCCATGCTGCCCCGGCTGCTTGTACACGTTGCAATAGATCTTGCGGTATCCAGTTGCGCAGAATGAGATACCCATTTTCATCGAAAAACGTGATCTGTTCCGCTGATAAATGATAGGGTGAACGCGCTACATGGTGAGAACTCTCACTTGTTGACGTATAGATTGATGTGCTTTGAGTGTTCATCATACCTCCAGAGATAGAATTTTGTGTTCGCTAGTCTTTCCATAAGAGAAAGTATACAATGAGAATACGCAAATATCGTGCTGTTTCCGAACATATTTTTCCTGTATCCTAAGCTAAGGAGCACTTGCATGACGATAGACATTGACGTAGAGTCGCTTGGTTTTGCCACCGCCTGGTTTCGTCCCTTCCTGATGCATCGTCTACACAGACACAATGAAGTGGAGATCAATTTCATTGAAACAGGCTCTATTAGCTACCTCTTTGGGGGAGCCCGTGTAAGCGTAACAGCTGGACAGATGGCCCTCTTTTGGGCGACGATACCGCACCAAACGGTGCATGTGGAGGAGAACTCAGTATTTCATTGGGTGACAATTCCCTTCGCATCCTTTTTACAATGGCAATTACCAGAGATGCTGACACAGCAGGTCGTTCAAGGCAAATTTGTGCTACATCCACAGAACGCGGAGAGCTACTATCGCCAACGGCAATTCAGGCAATGGAATGCTGACTTACAAGAAGAGAGCTTAGAGTATCGCAAAATCGTACTGCTGGAAGTTGAAGCGTTGCTGCGTCGTTTCGCCCTATCGTTTGATACCACCTCAAGATTGTTAACGTTGCAAGGAGAAAGCAACATCGCATCACAGGTGAGTACATTAAGTACATCGAGTGCGTCGAGTACATTGAGTCGAGTCGAGTTGATGGCATCGTTCATCGCAGAACACTATACCGAATCGCTTTCCATCGAGAGCATCGCGCAAGAGGTTCATATACACCCCAATTACGCGATGAGTCTCTTCCGTAAAAGCTTCGGCATCAGCATCGTGGACTATATTACTCAGTTTCGTGTCTCGCATGCACAACGACTACTTGTCACCACTGAGGCGAACATCTCCGAGATTGCCCTAGCAGCTGGCTTTGGTTCTGTCAGCCGTTTTTATACAGCTTTTAAAGCCACCTGTGGCGTATCACCAAAGGAGTATCGTGCAACTTTACCTCAACATGCACCTTTGTAATCGCACTTGTCATGATAAATTATGCGTCATGACGCGGAATATAAAAATATCTTTCATTTTCTTGTGCAAGAGGGTGAAGGGTGCGGCAAAAATGAGGGCATTCTATTGAATATTCATTCAAAATATGGTAGTCTTTAGGCAACGACGATTTCGACAGCGTCGTGTGACGACAGCTATCATGTACCTGTGCAAAGAAGGACGAGAGTACGAATGGTTGCTAAAACAACCCGCGACATCCGTCGCGAGGAAATTATCGCCGCCGCAGGTGATCTCTTTAGCCGCAAAGGGTTCCACGGCACGGCGGTGCCCGATATTGCGCGTGCCGCAGGGATCAGCACCGGACTTATTTACTACGTCTTCCCCAGCAAAGATGATATCCTGCTCGCCTGTTGCGAAAAGACCGCGCTTATCCATCTTGACCTCTTCAAACAAGGAACAGATATTGCCAATCCCCTCAAACGCTTTGATTTCATCGTGCGCGAACTCTACAAAGATCTGGATAGTGGCTCAAAAGGGATAGTGATTACGTACCGCGATAGCTCTACGCTGCCACGCGAGGTACGCCATCGCATCCTTGAGATGATTAAGAACCTGGATAAGCAATTTCTGGCACTTTTTCAGGAAGGGCAAAGCATGGGTGTCTTTCGTTCAGATATTTCGGAACCACGTGTATTGGCCGCAAATGTACTCGGCCTTGGACACCTGTGGGCACTTCAGAAAACCTGGCACTTTTTGCCTGCCATCGATCTGGAAACCTACACGTCCGTTCAGCTTGATTATTTTCATAGGCAGTTGTTACCCGTAGTGAGCGATGCGGAACGTTTCTCTACTGCCGACTAGCCAGAAGAGATCGTTACACACAAGTAGTTGCCAATTTTCTATGGCACTTCCCCTTTTCAAAGAGGGAGAGAATGGACATTTTCATGATACAGACATCCTCATAAGTGGACGTCCGTGACTCTTTGGCAGTTTTGGGCAAGATGGGAAGGCTGCGTGGCCTTTCTCAAGCTGCCTGACGACACACTCAGCAAGCATGACAAAGGAGTAAGCACATGGATTTTAGCCTTGACGCAGAGCAGAAAATGGTTCAGCAGACTGTTCGTGACTTTGTGAACAGAGAACTACTCCCCCTAGAGGGTGATGTCCTGCGCAACGAACGCGAAGGGCGTCCTGCCCTCACAACCGAGAAGGTGCGCGAGTTGCAACAGAAAGCCAAAGAACTGGGTTTCTGGGGTATCAACACGCCTGAGGAATATGGTGGAGCTAATCTCGGCCCGATCATGGGCGCGATCACCGCCATGGAGATGTCACGCACGTTCGTGCCGTTCGTCTTCGGCGGGAACGCCGATAACATCCTGTACTACTGTAATGAGGAGCAGAAAAACCGTTATCTGATACCGACGATCAATGGAGATCGCCGTTCCTGCTTTGCACTGACCGAGCCGGGAGCAGGTTCGGACGCGGCGAATATTAAGATGCGAGCAGAGAAAGATGGCGACCATTATGTGTTGAACGGTGAGAAAATCTTCATCACCGGCGGTAACGAGGCCGATTTCGCCATGGTCTTTGCCGTGACTGACCCGGCCAAGGGCGGTCATGGGGGCGTGACCTGCTTCCTGGTGGACCGCGAGATGGGCTGGACATCCAGCTATATCCACACTATGGGCGATTGGGGGCCAGCCTCGCTCTATTTCGAGAATGTGCGCGTACCCGAAAAGAACATTCTGGGCGAACTACACAATGGCTTTGATCTGGGCATGCAGTGGATTGGCGCGGGCCGCTGGCGCATTCCCGCAGGCGCGATTGGGACCGCCGAGCGAGCACTACAAATGGCGATTGACTATGCCAAGCAGCGTGTTTCCATGGGCCATCCCATCGCCGAGTATCAGGCTATCCAGTGGATGATCGCCGACTCGTATGTGGAGATTGAGTCCACGCGCTGGCTCGTGCTCTACGCGGCCTGGCTCGCTGAGAATGGCAAGGACTCACGCAATGCCTCTTCCGTGGCCAAGCTGCATGGTGCGGAAATGGCTAATCATGTGATCGACCGCGTGATGCAGATTTTTGGTGGCATGGGCTATACCAAAGAACTGCCGATTGAACGCTGGTATCGTCTGGTACGCCTGTATCGCATCTTTGAGGGCACCGACGAAATTCAGCGTTATATCATCTCACGCAACCTGTTGCGCGGTCATGTAAGGGTCGGGGAGGCACTTTAATGGCGCGCCCCCGAGCAGCGATTGTGGGTGTGGCCGAGTCTGATCTCGGTCGCACACCCAATAAAACGGTGTTGCAACTTCAGCAGCAGGCAGCCCGAACAGCCCTCGACGACGCGGGTCTGAGCTTCGACGATGTGGATGCGCTCTTCTGTGCAGGCGGTTGGGCTTGGTCGCCTAACATGATGTTGGCTGAATATCTGGGTATCCAGCCCAAGTATACCGACTCGACGAACATTGGTGGTTCGTCCTTCGAGGCTCACGTGGGACACGCGGTAGCAGGTATCGAGGCAGGTCTGTTCGAGGTCGCGCTGATTACCTATGGCAGCACCCAGCGTTCCGACCGTTCACGTGGTAGCGGCGGCTTTACCTATAAGTTGAGCGAGCAGTTCGAGGCACCCTTTGGTCTGCCGACGCCCGTGGGTGCCTACGCGCTCGCGGCCACGCGCCATATGTACGAGTATGGCACGACGAGCGAGCAACTGGCAGAGGTGGCGGTGGCAACACGCAAATGGGCAACACTGAACGAAAAGGCCATGATGCGCGATCCAATTACTATCGCCGAAGTGCTCAATTCACGCTGGGTGGCCGAGCCGCTGCACTTGCTGGACTGCTGTCTGGTGACCGATGGCGGCGGTGCCGTTGTGGTGACGAGTGCCGAACGAGCACGCAACACGCGCCACAAGCCAATCTGGGTGCTGGGACATGGCGAGGCACACACGCATAATACAATCGCGAACATGCCCGATCTGGCTACGCATCAGGCAGCCGTTGCCTCTGGACGAGATGCCTTCGCGATGGCAGGTCTAACCACGGTAGATATCGACGTGGCCGAGATTTACGATTCGTTTACGATTACCGTCGTGATGACCTTGGAGGCACTGGGCTTTTGTGGACGCGGCGAGGGCGGTTCGTTCGTCAGCGCACAGCGCACTGCTCCCGGCGGGGCATTTCCGATGAATACGAATGGCGGCGGACTTTCCTACTGTCATCCGGGCATGTATGGCATTTTCCTGCTCATCGAGGCCACGCGACAATTGCGCGGCGAGTGCGGTACGCGTCAAGTGGAGGGTGCGCGCATCGCACTCGCCCACGGTACAGGTGGCGTGCTCTCATCGGGTGCGACCGTTATTCTGGGAAAGGATTGACGCGCCATGCCAGAACACATTTCAGCCGCCATGTTCAAGCAGGATAGCGACTCGCGTCCCTATTGGGAAGGTCTGGCACTGGGCGAATTGCGCATCCAACACTGCAACGCCTGTAGCAAGGCGGTGTTCTATCCGCGCTCGATCTGCCCATATTGCCACGCGGATCAACTTTCGTGGATAGTGGCGAGCGGCAAGGGCACCATCTACTCGTACACGGTCGCGCACAACGCCTTCGGCCCGTTCGCAGCGGATGTGCCTTTTGTCGTCGCCATTGTCGAATTAGCTGAGGGTGCGCGTATGATGTCGCGGATTGTGGACGCGCCACGTGAGCGCGTTACGGTCGGGGCTGAGGTCAGTGTGACCTTCGAGCGTGTCGGCGAAGACTTGACGCTTCCGTATTTTCGCCTGGTCGAGTAAAACGCTCGTAGCACTGCTCTCTTACGACGTTGTTCGAGCTATGCATATGCGAGGTACGAAACGATGATGCAGTCTCGGCATGGAATGGGAAGCAGGTAGTATGGTTGGGTTTATCACAAGGAGTCATATATGGGTTCGTGGTCTAGGAAATGGTTAACGCTACTCACTTGGATGACTACAGTAGCGGCAAGCTGTGGTATGGCGTTATTCGCTCTACAGGTGTATCGTGCTCCAATGGAGACGATGACAGCCCTATTACGGCTTGGAATGCTTCTTATTTGAGCACATGAAAAGACCTGCGACCTCAATGGTCTGCCTTTACATTATTACCGCATTGGCAGGAGTGGCCCCCCGATGATCCTGCTTCACGGCTTGGGGGAGTTCCGCCGAGGTGTGGACACCTCTGCTGCCATTTTTGAGCAGAAGGTACGTTGTTTATGCGCTTGACCTGCCGGGCTTTGGGAAGCCCCCTTTAGCACCCGAAGGAGTGAATGTTGCGCTCATGAATTTCATTCTGCTATTGCTAACTCCGAGCTTTATTTCATTGACAGAGTTGGACACATACCCCATTTCCAAGCACCAATGCGGGTTGCGCGTATTCTGCTTGCTGGTCGAAGAGGGGAATTAGCACTGCATTTCTTAGCGTCCGAAATGCTCTAAACGATTACCTATTTTCTTTCGACTTCTCCATTGGCATGGCATCCAAGATATTGTAATTCTGCTGCAAGCATACTATACTAGGCTGAAGCTATCGAACAAATAATATTTCTATATTGTAGAGGTTTACATGGATGCGCGTCATGAACCCCAGCAAGGAATTACGCCACAAGAGAACCAACAACATACGCTATCGCTGCAAGAAAGCGCATTGACGGTTGTTGTGACCACGGAACGGGAACTCTATATCAGCGTACCAGATATGTGTGAGGTGTTGGGCCTGACAAAAGTATCGCAGGTCCGTCGCATCCAGCGTTCATCCAATCTGTCCCCAGGTTTACGCGTCATCCCCATCACCACCCGTGGCGGCAGGCAAAAAATGAACTGCCTGCATATTCGTTTTGTTGAGGTCTGGCTCTCTGGCATCCACACATCGTCGATGCCGAGTAGCGCACAGATTGCCATCCAGCACTTCAAGCAAGAACTGAGCCAGGCGTTATACGATTTGTTGCAGTCCGTCTCCTTGCTGCCGCAGGTGGCAAGCCCAGAACACACCTTCGCGTTTGCCGAGCAACCGCAGACGCTGGAATGGATTGAGCAGCACTTTACCTTTCCCACTAGCGAGGCACGAGAAGATAACGCCATGGTCGATGAGCAACGGCAACGCGAAATCATTTCGAATATCCCGCCAACGCTGGATGTTGATTCGCTAACCATCACCTCCTATCCCGAAGATCGCGCTATTCGCGAGGCCACGCTCGCGCAGGAGCAGCAATGGCAACTCGCACCCAATGCCGCCACCTATAGTTATGCGGCGTCGAACAAGTTGCACGTCTATCTAGGTGACCCGGACAATCCCTTAGAGTTGCCTGATGCCGTGGCAAAAATTCAACAGTTGGGGGAAAGTACAGCATTGACAGCGCGTATCGTGCTTGGTTTGTGGAACCTGCGCCATGTTGACGCGAGTCTTTCCAATAACGGCTCGGCTGCGATACGCATTGATGAAATCCTAGAATGGAGAGGCGTGAAAAAGCATACGCGACTGGCGTATCGTGGCGCGCAAAAACGTTCCTCGGATGGCTATCAACCAGTACACCGCCAGCAGGTGTATCAGGACTTGAAGCTGCTGGCCCAGTGCCATCTGCGCGGCTCGTATTCGATGCGCGTGGGTGGCCATATTCACCGCATCGTGATTGAAGGTCCCTATCTGCGTGTTTCGACCGTCAAAGATCAAAACCTGTGGGGTGAAGAAGAGATGATTGGCTTCTTCGTCTCCCCTGGCGACTGGATCAACACCTATCAGCAACGCGAAATCTATTTCTTTGCCGAGGTGGATCGTCGTGTCTTTACGCTCAAGCCCCAGGTTGAGCAGCATGAATTGCGCCTCGCACTCTACCTGACCGAACGCTGGCGACAGCAGGCGAAGCAGGGGAACTATGATGAGCCCATTGTGATGAGAGACCTGTTGCTGGCCAGCATGATCCCCATTGATCGCGACAACCTTACCAACCGCTTTGTGCCACGTATCGCAGCTGCCTTAGAGAAGCTATTTGAAAAGGGCATTCTGGGC
This sequence comes from Ktedonobacterales bacterium, assembly GCA_038199755.1. Taxonomy (GTDB): domain Bacteria; phylum Chloroflexota; class Ktedonobacteria; order Ktedonobacterales; family Ktedonobacteraceae; genus JBBPYR01. The sequence goes on from JBBPYR010000332.1 coordinate 26,383, forward strand.
GTGAGGGCAACCTGCCTGACAGAAATCGATACTACGAAATCCCATTGGGGACAAGAGTGGCTGTCCTCAAAATGGTGCCTGCTACCACCATTAGACCTCGTACAACAATATGCCCTCACCGTGCAAAAACGTTCGCTCCTGGGAAAGCCGCAACGCGAAGGAAATGAATAAACACTATTATATAAGCATCCCCCACTATACTCGGTGGCATTACCTTTGCTATCGGGAGAGAGCTAACATCACGTTCAACTACTGCTTACACGGGGAAAAGGAGATAGCTGCTTATTCAGAGCACCAACGACGCTGTCGCGTCTTTTTGAAAGTCCTTCTGAAACGGAGCTGCCGCTCCTACGCTTCGCGTCATCAGAAGGAGAGGAGTGCGCTTCGCTCAGGTGCTCTGCAAGGAATGGCTTGCTATTGCATGGCCAAGGTTCTGCCAGAGAGAGAACAATATTATATTTGGTTACGCGTAACCAAAGGAAGCAAAAAATTGGTTACGCATGAGATATTTGGTTACGTGTAACCAGAAAAGCACGAAAAAATTGGTTACGCGTAACCAAAGCATCCAGTGAGCATGAATGTTTGGTTACGCGTAACCAATAACTATGGTGATTAGATGACTTTCTTGCCATAGGTATCGAGCAAGGTATGGCAGCGATCAATGATTTTCCCTAGCAGTGTTGCCTCTTGATCGGAAAGTGCAATCGGGGCACCATCGGCCTTCTTTCTCTCAATGTAGCGTCGATAGGTTTCGATACGGCTAAAGGCGGCCTGGGCTTTAGCTGTCTGTTCTGAGGTATAGCGAGATTCTTTTGTTTCGTTGTTTGGGAGTTCTCCCGTCGCGTCTTCACTCGCTTCATCGCTACTCGTCAATGCCTTGACCTCTTGGAGAAGAGCATGTACACCTTGTACATCCTGCGCATCCGATTTATCTTGGTTATGCTGCACTTCTGATGGCTGCTCCTGATCAGAGTAGGCATCTTCCGCGTGGTTTGTAGTGGAGGACGTTTCATGCACCACGAGCACAGAAGCGTCGGCGCGGGCTTGCCGTTTTTTGGCTTGCAATTCCTCAATAGCGATCCGCACACCATCAACTGTAAGCTCATTTGCCAAGTATTGCGCGATGATGGGGGCGCGTTCCTCTCTTGTCTCAATGCGACGAAGATAGGTCATCACGCGTGGGCTGTATCGTTCGCGGAGCGCGTTGCGAATATCGGAGGCCGAACGCGCAGCCATGATCGCAAAATTCACGTGATAGCGATCTTTTTTGATCTCGGTGGCGATCTCCTCCTGCGTCATGCCGAACTCTTCGATGAGCTGAATATAGAGGAACCCGAGGTTCACGGGTGAGCGATTGACTTGCGCGGTATTCTCTCTGGCCAGTCGCAGACCGAGTTGCTTCTTTTCGAGTTGGGAAGCGTTGACAAAGACGGGGAGTTTTTCTAGGCCAGCCTCACGTGCAGCATTACGACGTTGGTGGCCACCACTAGTGATGAAATAGAATCCCTCTTGCCCTTCAACCGGGCTCACATTGAGAGCACCTTGAAAACCATCGAGCTTGATGGATTCGATCAGAGCCTCGAAGTCTTCAGGTAAAATCTCCTCGGCATGCTGATAGGGATTATCAACGATATGGTCGATGGCAACCCAGAGCACTTGGGGTTCCTGCGCTGATGACGTTGTCTCTTCAACAGAGAGGCCGACACCTCTGCCACGACGAATTTCAACGGGCGTGCTGCGGGCTGCGCTTTGCGAAAGGAGTTTGTTGAGATCATGCTTGGGCATTACACCTGTCCCCCTACTTTCGCTGGCGTCTGGTAGTGTTCGATGATGGCTCTGGCAACTGCGGCATAGGCAAGTGCCCCTGGACTGTTAGGCGCATAGAGGTCAATGGGCAGTCCTGCCGCCGGGCTCTCGCTCACCTTCACGTTTTCAGGTATGACCTGCTCAAACACTAATGAGCCGTATTTCTGCCGTGCCTGCTGCTCAATTGCTTTACTTAAATTCTTGCTTCTGTTATATCTTGTGCAGATAAGTCCCCCTAAGTGTAGGGAGGGATTGAGGCGACGACACTTCTGGATGGCAACTTCAAGCTGCGGCATGGCATTCCACGCGTACACTCCCATCTCCAATGGTACGAGGACTGCATGCGATGCCACCAACGCATTATAGGTGAAGACGCCCAGCGAGGGTGGCGGATCGATCAGAATATAATCATAGCGATTGACAACCGCGTCATCTGCGCCGGGACTACTTTCGGCATAGAGGGCGTCACGCAGCAAGAGTTCGCGTCCCACTTGGCCAGCTAACTCCATCTCGGCTCCTGAAAGATCAAGCGTGGCAGGAATGAGATCCACGCCAACAGGGGTGGGAAGGATGGCGAAGGATGCCCCTTGCTCTGGGTTGAGCAAGACCTCATAGACGCTGTACTCAACTTGAGAAATATCGACGGCTAAACCCTGTGTAAGGTTGAATTGAGGATCAATGTCGACGCACAACACTTTCTTTCCCATGTGTGCAAGAATCGACGCCAGACTCAGTACTGTTGTTGTTTTGCCTGCTCCACCCTTTTGTAGGGCAAATGAAAAAATAAAACCCATATAACGGCCTTTCAAAATATACTTTTGCCAAATAGTTCACTTGGCCAAAGTATACCATAGGACGCAGGATAATACAGCAAAAAAGAGACCTATCTTTTAGTGCAATGAGCTATTACAAAATTTGGTTACGCGTAACCAAAGAATCAACGGAGATTATCTTTCGCGTTGGTTACGCGTAACCAAAACGTGATACATTTCTTGGTTACGCGTAACCAAAGAATCAACGGAGATGCTCTCCCCCAGTGGTTACGCGTAACCAAAATATGAGAGATTGTTTGGTTACGCGTAACCAAACAATCTCTTGCTTAGAGGGTTACGGTATGGCCAAGTTTTTCTTGCAGAGCACGGTGATAGACGAGGCTGGCCGCGGCCATGTCCTCGCTGGCGTGGCCCATGGCTTTGTAGATGGTGATCTCGTCATTGGATAATCGCCCTTGACGGAGGCCGAGCAGGACCTCGCCGAGTTCCGCGCCAAGCGTTGGGTCTAGACCAGCGAGTTCTCCGCAGCCAGTTGGTGGTGACTCGAAGGCAAGCCGGGTCTCCACAAAGAGTCGCCCTTGTGCGATCACGCGTGGGTCAAGTTCTCCGTGTGGGGGTCGATAGCCAACTGAGGTGATATGTATGCCGGGTGAGAGCCAGTCGGGGCTAATCACTGGCTCACCTGCATTGGTGCAAAGGCACACGACATCGGCTCCGCGCACAGCCTCTTCGATTGTTCTCACTACCCGTATCTTGGGGTCGATGGCGGCAAGTTGCTCTGCGTGGGCGATCTGGCGTGATGCAATGCGTATCTCGGAGAACGAGCGCCCACGGGGAAGCATCTGCAGATGTGAACGGCCTTGCACGCCCGCGCCCACAATTGCCAGTACATGTGAGTCCGCTCGTGCCAGCAACTGCGTTGAGAGAGCAGCCGCACCCGCCGTTCTGAGTGCCGTGATGTAGGTGCCGTCCATAATCGCGAGGGGCGTACCTGTTTGTGGATCGAATAGACAGATAAGAGCTTGATGAGCAGGAATGCCGAGCTGCTCGTTGCCGTGAAAGACGGACACCAGCTTGACAGTAATTTCGCGGGCTTGCTGATAGGCAGGCATCGTGAGCAACACTCCGCTACTGGGAACGGAAATCTCACTGCGTCTCGGAGCGTCAACAAGACCGCGACTGTGCGCTTTGAAGCCCTCGGCTAGTGCCGCCAAAAGTGCGTCAGGGTCGAGCAGCCTCCGCACCTCAGTTTCATTGAGCATTAAGATATCCATCCTGTACCTCCTCTTTTGCATGTATCGTGTCATAGTAATCTAAGAAATCATTCAGCGATTTTTCATCATACAAGCACCAGCTATCGCATTCATCACTGGTTGAACTGACCATCAGGCCCTGACGCAGGGTACAGGGAGCGATATAGACAGTCGTCGTAAACAGAGCGGGATCAAGAAATCCTTGCAGCCATATCTCTATACTGACCACCCACTCATCGCGTGGGCCAGCGAGAAGAGCAGCCTCAGTCTCTCTATCACAGAGTGACGGCGAGAGCCATGCTAGATAGGTTGCTATCTCATACTCAGCTTGTGGCGATGTGTCATAGCAATACGAACGTAACATAAACTTAAGCAGGTAAATGCGATACTCTTGATAGTCCTGACAGTCCCATAACGCACCATCCAGTTCCACATAGAGATATCCCTGCTCCTCCAGGTGTTGTGCAGCTCCATTGACCCAGAAATCGGTGAGCGTAGTCGAATTGACAATCACTTCATGAGGCATGATCCGCGTACGCTGCTGCTTTTTCCATCCGTGATTGCCAGTCTTGCTATCTTGCCACTCGCCGAGAGTACGAAACAAGGTGGTCAGCATGTTATAGGAATAGCCGGTCTCTGCCCAAGCGGTAATGGCAGCATTAGCCTTTTTTCCTGCATGATAGTCATTGTAACGCGCTGTGACCCAGCCACCCCTTAACTGCTGAACACGATGGCCATGATCGGGAAAGGCACTGCGATATAGAGCGTCAACCACTGCGAGATCAAGTGCCCGCGCGTCTTCACTAAGTTGCTGTATACGGAGGCGAAAAACACTATCATTATGATTGAAATAATAAGACAAAAACCTTCCGAGGTATTCTTGTTGTGGGACGCCACCTTGCGCCTCTTGCTCTTCCACATCTAAGCGGTTATGGAATATCCAGGATTGAGGCAAAGGCGTGGTTGCAATGGTCGTATGGGAAGAATCTATCTTCTTGTCTTGCTTGGCAAATTTGGCAGATTCTTGAGGGATATTTTTATTATTTACGCCGTTTTCAATGAAAGAATCATTACTATTTAAGTTATTACTATTATTTATATTGAATTCATTGAGAGCATTTTCGGGTGAGGCGTTAAAATCTGCCTTTTTGGGGGTAGATAGCAGATTGTTGCTGTCGCTAGAGACGATGATCGATTCTAGCTCTTGCGTAGGCTTAGTTTCGGCATGAGAAGATCGATTCTTCACTATTGAATCTGCTGTTTGTGCTGGTTGAGTTTGCTTGGGTGCCTGAGCTGGCAGAGACGGCTCAGGTGAAAGTATGCTTTGTGTCTGTGCCTGCGCGAAGAATCTGCCTTCTTGTGAAGAAGCTGCTTTCAGCTTGCTCTTTTGCTTATTGGCATATTTGTGTAGGACACGAATACTATGCTCCGTCAGTAAGCGTTGGAGCTCGTTCATAAATGTGGGCAGTAGTGTATGCGTTTCTTGACGCTGCACCAGATCATAAATGGTGTGTGCGGACTGCTGTACTTCTGCCAGAATGATTTCCAGCGTTTCATCTTGTAGCGTGGCAGCAGTCGTCGTGGTCGTCTTTGTGGAAGAATCTGCTATTGTGCTGGTAGGGACGACTCCCTCTTGCTGTGTGCAGAACTGAGAGACGCGCTGAAACGCCTTTGAGCGGCTCACCTTTGTCTTTTTCTGCGCGATCTTGAGCAGGTGCTGTTGCGTATTTTCATTGGGGGCAATATAGGGGATCAAGGGAAAATGGTACACCACGCCTTCCCCACGTTTTTGCTTTGGCTTATTGAATACGCCAGCAGCAACGAGGAGGCGCAGGTATTTTAATGTTGCCTCATAACACATTGGCCATGCATACAGAGATTTATTAGTACAGAGTTCATTGACAGTCGGAATGTGGATAACGGCAACATCACAGGTTCCTAGATTGGGAAGCGTCAACTGGATTATGCGCGCCAAACGCAGAAAGTGGGCGAAGAATATAGGGGCACTGACGGTCACACGCCGATCAGAATCGGACGCAAAAATTTCGTTGGCGAAGCATATGACCGATTCGTGAACGCGTTCAAAGGTCGGGCTAATCGCCAATGCCACTGTTCGCTCATCGCAGTCCTTTCGTTGTATCTGCTCTGGATGTGCGGATATCCTCGTTTGCATCTCTACCATACTTTTACTCCTACAGGGACGGTTGCTTGTATAAGCTAATGGAGTTTATACCTTGATGGCATTGTACATGGGACAAAATTCCGCTACTAGTGTGTAATCGGAAAAAAAGCGGAACCTAATAGGGGTAATTTGAGCGTAAAAACTCCCCCGACTATAGTGGGGAATTCCCCCGACTATAGTAAAATTCCCCCATCAATAGTGGGGAGTGCCACCTATTTTAGTGGGGTATGCCAACAAGAATGGCCTATGAAATGGCTTGGGAAGCCAAAATGCAAAAAGGACTTTTGGAGATACCTACCAAAGGGGGTGTCAAAAAGCCTGTAAGGGGATGCCACCGACTGTAGTGGGGGGTGCCACTTATGGGCGTAGGGGATGCCATAAAAAGGCAGATTCTTGCTAATATATGGTCGGATAGCGTACTTACCAAAGGAAATGCCACCGACCATAGTGGGGGGTGTCATGTTCTTTTGAAAAATAATTGTCGCTGCATATGTTTCTTTCTGAGCATGTAGCCAGCTTTAGCTAACTTGCTACTCCACTTTTTTCATGATAAAATGCCAATGAATATGTTCAGGAGGGAGAAACGTCTCATGGCTCCAGTGGCCCAGTAAGTCCTTCAGTTTAAAGCATGGTTTGCAGAGAGCAGGTTGCATATGGACAACCTGTATATTCGCGTGGTTTCGTTATCGACGATATGTCGAGAACCCACGCAGCATCTTTCTGCCTTTGATCATGCACTCTCAACTGATGGCGTGGGCGAATACTGAGAACCGCAGGCGTATATCACCTTTGTAGCCTTTTCTCTCTTTGGCACCTTGAACGCTTGCGTGGCCATTCAAGACCTCTGCTAAAGAGACCTCTTCTCACCTTGCTGTCTCGCCTTCATCTCCGGTTGAGTGTGCATCTCACCAAACGGAGCAATAACAATGAGCCGAAGAACCGAACGGGACAGGCGATCTACCCAACGCTCTTTTACGAGCAAACAAACCCTCTGGTCTTGGACCAGTCGGTGGTTGCTTATCCATCAGCGAGCATGGCTGAGCCTGTGTGAACGCGACAAGCGTCACCCACCTCATCATTATAACCTGCATATTCAACCTGCTTGTGGCGGTCAGGACTACCACAACTATCATATTCGCTACCTAGGGGTCCAGGATGCCAAACATGTCTGGTCTGTGGTCGATGCGCCCTATGGCAGAGAGAGGAGCCACCGCGTGTACACCTTCGCGCAGCGGCACCTCTTCGGGGATGTCATTGATGCTGCCAGCAACTCGCTCATCACCGATATTCTGAACGATGTTGGAGACAGTACGATGTGGCTCACACTAGTTGAGTACCTTCCGCTTGTCTTGTTCGATTTATATCATCACGATAAGGAGCACCTATCATGACAGAAAATCAGCTTTCGCTCTCCACCTTCTATGTGGGTTGGGATGTCTATCAGCAGCATCTTGTCGCGGCCATCACGCCACTTACCACGGAGCAGCTCGCCTTGCGTAGCTCGCCGCAAAACTGGTCAGTTGGCATGCTCGTGACACATATTGTAGCGGCACGTGCTTGGTGGTTTCACATACGGATGGGCGAGGGCAGTGCCGAACTTGCTCCCTTCGTATTATGGGATCTCGGAGTCTGTGAGGGAGGTATGGATCCATTCCACACGGCGGAAGAACTGGTAGCTGGGCTTGAGAAGACCTGGCAGATGATCCAGAGCACACTTGACCACCTGACTCCTGCTGACCTTGAGCAGACCTTCCCGTATCCTGCTGAGGCGGTGCTTGTGCGTCACGCGAAACACGTAGAGCCTGCGCTCCAGCAATTCGCCCAGATGTGGTTAGATTCGCTGCATCTGGCAGGGGGAGTTAGACCTGCACGTTCATGTCAGTGGATAATCTGGCATGTGCTCGAACATGATATCCATCATGGCGGCGAGTTGTCTTCCATCCTCGGCGCACACGGCGTGGCAGCAGTCGATTTAGATTGAGAGAGCGTCTGTCGTAGTTAAGCACAGTTTTGTGCAACTTCGTGCTAGTTTCAGACACGTTCTTTGTGTTGGGATGTGGGTGAAGCTAGCACGAGCCACGCTATGTCCGCGCGGGGCTCAAGTGGCTCTTGTATCTCGGCGGGTACACGCGTCCTCAACCAGCAGCGTACAAATTCTCGGCTGGGCCCTATAATGAGTGGACTGTAGAGCGATTTCGGCAAGCTCACGATAGTCCCGTCGTTGATAGAAGGGGCGAAATAGGTGATGCGTGCAACTGGTTCTTGCGCTATTTGTGGTTCTCCCTCAAAGGGGAAGCGGTAGATTTTGGGTATATAGCCAGTCAGACGATGTGCCAGAATCGTCCCTCCCGTGACGAGGCGTAAGGCCAAATAGAAGGCGTTAGGAAGGACCTTGGTTAGCTGTTCACAAGGCTCATCGCCTCTCGTACCCATTTGGTGTAGCATCCGTCTTGTATAGACAGATGCGAGTGTCGTTGACGATACTCCCGACGTGCGGCTGAAGAGGATCATCGCGATCACGAGGAGGATGTATCCGACAATCCCGATGGGGAGCCAAGCAAATTGGATGATGCGAAAGCTGATTGCTGTGACAATAGTGCGCATGTTGACGGCTCCTATTCTACTTTCTTGCCAGCGGGGGGGACCAGCCACTGCGAAAGTTCTTCGTATGAAGCACGCTGTAAGCAACCCGCTGGTGCTCCCAGCACGCGTTCCAATGCATCAACCGTGGCCGCGACGATGCGTTCGAGGCGGGGCAGGTCGTCAGGCGAGTGTTCCAGCGATAGGACCATCTCGAATGTGGCATAGCCAAGGTCTTCAAGCAGGGAGATGACCATTCTGGTCGCCTGATCGGGATAAGGGGTCGTCATAACGCCTTCTCGAGCACCTTGCAGGATGATCTCCTCTAGCCAGGGCGTAAGTCGTTTGATTCTGGCTATGTAGAGTTTATTGCGGACGATGGCATTCTCATCGGCATACCACACGCGTATATACGCGAGAACCAGATGCTTGTGAGCGATTTTCTCCTGATTGAACGCGTCAAAGAAACGCTGGAGTTTGTCCAGAGCACCAAGCGTGGGATCATGGATGATGGGGAGCACGAGTTGTTCTACCACGTCCCCCATCACAATTTACAAACAAACCCTCATCTTTGTCATCTATCAGATAAAAAATGCTGTCTGCCAAATAAGTGGGACGCCATTTGCGCGTGGTGTTGTTCTCTCATCACGGATTCTCTTTCGCTCGTTTTCTTCTCCTGTAACAGAACCGCTTTTTTCTTGCAACACAACCGTTCTCCACACTAGGTCTTGTTCTCAGTTCTGACGCTTCCGGAAAGGGAGCAGAGGGCTTCCAGAGTTGTATTCCCACCACTCGCGATGACAACGACTGGTTGACGTGCCTCAAACGTTCGCTGATAGTGCTGCCCTACAGCTAATGCAACGGCTCCTGCTGGTTCAAGGACCAGATGAGCCTCGGCAAAGGCGTCGAGCGTGGCCGCAGCAATTTGTGCTTCACTCACCGTGACCATCTCATCGACATAGTGGTTCATGAGAGCATAGGGAAGGGCACCCAGAGACTGAACGCGAATCGCGTCAGCAATACTGGCACTGGCAGCTGGTAGCGTCACTAACGTTCCTTGAGAGAAGGATTGGCAGGCATCATTTTCATACGGGCGGTCAACACGCTCGCTGCGCAATTTCTCCAAGAGTAGGGAGATGCGCAGCGAGCGTGGCCAATTGATGAACCTCGTGATGCTATGTTATAGTATTTGTAATGTTGCAATACCTCTATGCGGTAGTGTGACATCTCTCGTCTAGATAGGTCAACTATGATTAGCTACGGTTTGGAGAGTTTTGATGAAAGCAATCGTCTACAACGCCCCCGAGCAAATGAGCTATCAAGAGGTGCCAACGCCAGAGATTACCGCTGATGAAGTGCTGATTCGTGTACGCTCCTGTGGTATCTGTGGCACCGATCTACACATCCACGAAGGGGAGTTCCTCGCCGCATTTCCGCTTATTCCGGGTCACGAATTTGCTGGCGAGGTCGTCAGCGTTGGTGCAGCTGTCGAGAACGTGAAGGTGGGAGAACGAGTGGTCGCTGACAATACGGAACTGTGCGGACACTGCTTCTACTGCCGACGTGACCAGCCCTTATTCTGTGAGAACTTTCTCTCGCATGGTGTCAACATTGCAGGGGGGCAGGCCGAATATATTGCGATCAAGGCTGAGAAGGTCTTCCGGCTTGAGCATCTAACATGGCAAGAGGCTGCCCTCGTTGAGCCGACGGCTTGTGCTCTCCACGGGATGGATCTGATTGCTCTCAAACCCGGTAGTTCCGTCTTGCTCTTTGGTGCTGGACCAACGGGGAATATCTTGGCTCAGTTGTTAAAGTTGAATGGAGCCGCCCATCTTACCGTTGCCGCCCCTGCTGGCGCTAAGCTCGATCTTATCTCACGTTTAGCTGCTGATGAAGTGGTGCCAATTGATCGTGGCAATGCACAAGCGCATCGTGATCGTCTGTTACGAGAGCATCGGCGAGGCTTCGATTATGTGATTGAGGCGACTGGCTCGTCACAGCTTTGCAATGAGACCTTACTGTATGCACGTCCGGGCGGCCATATCGTTGTGTATGGCGTGTATCCAGCAAGTGCCCGCCTCAACTGGAGCCCCTATGAGATTTTCCAGAAGCAATTAACCATCGTGGGCTCCTTTGCACAAACACATTGTTTTGACCGAGCACTCTCCTATCTCGAAAGCCACAAAGTGCTGGTCAACGAGATGGTCACCCATACGTTTGCCCTCGAAGAGTATGAGCAAGCATTAGAAACGCTGCGTGCTCGCGAGGGTATTAAGATCATCATCCAGCAACTTTAGCTATAGCGTACTTATCGTGTGACTTACGCTCTTGAGGAAGAAAGGATAGCATCATGGCATTGCGATTTGGTCTAATGGTTCCCCAGGGATGGCGACTCGATCTGCTTGGTATTGCCGATCCCATTGAGGCCTACGAAACGATGACGCGTGTGGCCCAGGTTGCCGAAGCAGAGGGCTTTGACTCGGTCTGGCTCTATGACCACTTTCATACCGTGCCTATGCCGACGCAAGAGGTGACTTTTGAGTGCTGGACGAGTACGGCAGCACTTGCTCGCGATACCAAACGTGTCCGCATCGGGCAGATGGTCACTTGTAACAGCTATCGCAATCCCGCGCTGCTGGCAAAAATGGCGAGCACGGTTGACGTGTTGTCTCATGGACGACTGGATTTCGGCATTGGGGCAGGGTGGTACGAGCATGAATATAATGCGTATGGCTACGACTCCCTTGATGCCCCTGGACGGCTTCGACACTTGCGCGAGGCTCTCCAAATCATCCTCGCAATGTGGAAAGAGGAAGAGGCGGTATTTGCTGGCAACTATTATCAGGTACGTGGAGCTATCAATCAGCCAAAGGGTGTGCAAAAGCCGCATATTCCTCTTCTAATCGGTGGTGGCGGCGAAAAGGTGACGCTCAAACTCGTAGCACAGTATGCTGATGCCTGCAACATTGGGCATCTCGATGGCGAAGGACTGAAGCGGAAATTTGCCATTCTCAAGCAGCACTGTGACGCGGTAGGGCGAGACTATGAGAGCATTAAGCGAACAGCCGAGCTCATCTGTGTGATTGCGCAAACAGAGGAGCAAGCGATCGCGAAAGCGCAATCATCGCCATCACTTGGCCCCCATCCTTCCATTGAGCAGTTACAGAAGTATGATCTTTGTGGTACTCCTGAGATGATTCGCCGTCGCTTAGCCGAGACTGAGGAAGCAGGTGTGCAGGAAGTCATTATCTTCTTGCCCGACGCGAAGGATTTGGAGTCCATCAAGCTGTTCGCTCAGGAATGCATAGCGCATCAACTAGCCAAAAACAGAGGAGATGTTCACGGTGGATGAATACATGAAAACCAACCAGGATTGGTGGAATGAAGCGGCTCAGGTGCATGCTCAAGGTGAGGCCTACCAGTCAAAAGCCTTTCGCGAGGGACTGAACAAGCTCCACCACCTTGAACGTACAGAGGTGGGGGATGTCGCCGGAAAGAAGCTCTTACACCTGCAATGCCACTTTGGGCAGGATACGCTCTCATGGGCACGTTTAGGCGCACAGGTGACAGGCGTAGATTATGCGGAAAAGGCGATTACGATTGCCCGGACATTAAGCCAAGAATTGCAACTGGATGCCACCTTTGTGTGTTGCAACCTGTACGACCTGCCCTCTGTTTTGCATGCCGCTGGCGAATTCGATATCGTGTATACTTCTTATGGAGTCATAGGCTGGCTACCCGATTTGCAGCCCTGGGGGCAGATCATCGCTCGCTATCTCAAACCTGGCGGCTTCTTCTACATTGCGGAAGGCCATCCCTTCATGTGGACATTTGACGAGAAATCACCCGATTTGAAGATCGGCTATCCCTATTTTTCGCATGCCCCCATTAAGGACGAGTCGGTAGGGACATATGCCGAGAAGGAAGCCAAGCTGGAACACACAACCACCTATGGCTGGAATCATACGCTCAGTGAGGTCTTCGGCTCGTTGCTCTCGGCAGGGTTGACCATCGATTTCTTTCACGAACACGCATTTTGTGCCTGGGATGCATTGCCAGAGATGGAACAAGGCGAAGATGGTTTTCACCGCTTTAAAGACGCGAAGAAACGAGAACTGATCCCTCTCATGTTTTCGCTGAAAGCCACGAAGAAGGCAGAGGAGCTGTAGCTAACGCAAGAAGCACATTAGTTTTGTGAGAGAAAGGAATATGCCATGACAACATCGCATACTATCCCTGGACAACTGCGTGTCTCTGTTTCCAGTTGGAGCTTGCACCGCACGATTGGTGATCCGCCCATCTATGGCGCTGACAAAGGACATGCTATTCCTGTAGAAGCGCATGGCAAGGGGCAACTCTCGCTGTTGGAATTGCCCTCTCACGTGGCCTCCTTTGGTATCCATACGATGGAGATTTGCCATTTCCACCTGCCGAGTCTCGATACGGGCTACCTGACTGAATTGCGCGGAGCCCTGCAAGCCGCCAATGTCGAGCTATTCTCTTTGCTCGTTGATGAGGGCGATATTACCCATCCTGTTAACGGTGCCCGCGATCTGGCATGGATCAGCTCATGGCTCAATGTCGCCAGTGCTCTCGGTGCCAAATGGATGCGTGTCATCGCTGGCAAGTCTACTTCTTCTGAGGACGCTTTAGACATCAGTATTCGTGGGATGCAGCAGCTGATACAACGTGCAGAGACGCTGGGTCTGCGCTTGATGACGGAGAATTGGTTCGGGCTTCTCTCTTCTCCCGCAACCGTGCATGCACTCATGCAGCGGCTCGAAGGCAAGGTTGGCCTCTGTTTTGATTTCGGGAACTGGAGCGGCCCAAGCAAATACAGCGACCTGCAAGCCATCGCGCAATATGCCGAATCGTGTCACGCCAAAGCCTCGTTCACGCCAGAGAATCAAATGAACGAGAAGGATTACCGGCATTGTCTTGATATCACGCGGGCTGCAGATTTTTCTGGACCCTACACCCTCATCTATGATGGTCCCAATCCCGATGAATGGACTGGTCTGCGACGAGAGCGCGAGGTCGTGCAGCCTTATATTCCAACGCTCTGATGTACCGAGAAAGCATAGGCAAGCTATAGCATGTCTATGCTTTATATTTTAGGTGCGGATAGTGAGGCGTCCACATCTGTGCGCTAATGCGCCGCTCCAACTCTTCGTGCGAAGTTTGCGGAGCTACGCCTGACTGCTGGGCTGCTAATCCAACTGCCAGAGCTACGTGCTGGGACACTTCACGTACATGCTCGACCAGAGGATAGAGTGATGCCGTCGCTACCTGGCGAGCAGGCGAATGTTCGCTCAACGCACTGGCGGCGGCGATGAACATCTGGTTTGTCACGTGCCGAGCTTGTGCGGCAATGATGCCAAGGCCCATGCCGGGAAAGATGAACATGTTGTTACATTGCCCAATGGTGATCGTTTGCCCCTTGTACGAAACCTCGGGGTATGGGCTACCTGTGGCGATCAAGGCGCGCCCTTCTGTCCACGCTATCAGGTCGGCGGGGACGGCCTCACTTTTGGAGGTTGGGTTGGAAAGCGGAAAGATAATTGGCCGTTCAGCATGCTTGGCCATCTCGCGCACGATGGCTTCGGTGAAAACGCCCGCTCTGGCCGCTGTGCCGATCAAGATCGTCGGGTGTATTTGCGTCACCACCTCTTGCAGTCCGATCTGCCCTGGTCGTGATGGACTCCAGCCAGCGATACGCTCTTGAGGCTGTGCATAGGGCAATTTCTCTGCCTCTAGGTCGTCGCGCCCGCTATGGACGAGGCCGTGACTATCAATCAGCCAGATAGATCGCCGCGCCTCTTCTAACGAACGGCCTTCGCTTTCCATCGCCCCCACGATCTGTTCGGCGATGCCTGTTGCCGCGGAGCCCGCACCGAGGATGACTACGCGTTGCTCGCTCAGCTTTGTGCCGATCACATGTACGGCGGCGAGCAGACCTGCTAGGGTGACTGCTCCTGTGCCCTGGATATCGTCGTTGAAGGTGCAAAGCTGATTCTGGTAATGAGTGAGCAACCGACGCGCATTGCTTTTGGCAAAATCTTCCCATTGTAACAGTACATGGGGGAATGTGCGCTTCACCGCCTGTACAAAGCTGTCAATAAAAGCATCGTACTCAGGACCGCGCACGCGCTCGTGATGCCATCCCAAATAGAGTGGATCGTTAAGCAGTTCCTGATTATCCGTTCCTACATCCAAGATGATAGGAAGTGCTCTAGCAGGATGGATGCCTGCGCACACCGTGTACAGGGCAAGCTTTCCTATTGGAATATCCATGCCGCCTACGCCTAGATCGCCTAGCCCCAGAATACGTTCGCCATCTGTCACCACGATCACATCAATGTCGGCAGAGGGGGCATGCTGAAGGATCGTCTCGACCTCATCCTTGTAGGGATAGGAAAGGTATAAACCACGAGGGCGGCGATACAGGTGGCTGTAGTTTTGACAGGCCAGACCGACTACGGGTGTGTAGACGATTGGACTCATCTCCCGAATGTGCTCAGATAACAAGCGGTAGAAGAGTACTTCGTTGCGGTCTTGCAGGGATGACAGGAAAATATACCGCTCCAGATCTTCAGTTTTCAGGCGATAGTTTTCATACGTTCGGGCTAACTGCACTTCCAGTGAGGCGATATGCTGTGGCAGCAGTCCCAACAGGTTGAACGCGCGTCGTTCATCTTCTGGGAAGGTTGTTCCTTTGTTCAATAGAGGATTTGCAAGGAGCATTTGGCCGGTGAGAGACACTTCTAAAACGTCCTTGTCGATGTGTTCATCATGAACTTCCGCTTGTATCATGTTTCTACTCCTCTCATTTCTCATCGCTGTGATGAATGAGTACTTGAGTGTGTTACCCTCCTCAACGCCCAACATATCCTCCACTTTTGGCGAGGGGCATCATTGCGTCCCTGCTTAGTTACACGTAGTAGTGGTCATAGTAGATGTACTTTTACGATAAAATACCTCCTATTCCTTCTTTTAATTGTACCGTTGGCACTACCACCTCCAAAAAAACGCGATATAGGTCATCTGCACCACGTCTCATGGACGTAATGGGCGTATAATAGGTTACAGATCAGTTCTCTATGACTTTCATTTGACTTATATCGCGTTTTTTGGAGGTGGTTATGGCTCGGAATCTTTATCGCTTTTACCTCTATGCTGTCTCTATTGCACTGCTCGGCTTTGCAATGTCTGGCCTGGGGCGGCTCTTGCAAACGCTGTTGACGCTCACGTCGTTGCGAGACAGCTATACACCTGCTCCGGCTGGGGCAGACATCGTACAATCTGTGGTCTTTTTTATTGTCTCATGGGTGATCGCTGCCTTGCTCGGTGGTTTGCATTACTGGCTGATTCGCCGTGATATGCAGAATGACGCGACCGCTATCACGAGCCCTGTACGTTCGTTTTTCCTGAATATTACGGAAGCCCTTGTGATTGCTTTTGGTGTTCCCGTACTAGGTTTCGGGGTGATTGCCGCCGTCGGTCAGGGTGGATCGGGCGTGATTGGTGCCGCTGCCATTGGCATTCCTCTGCTCTTTATGTTTGGCTTGCTCGAACTCGAACGTCGGCGTTCTCCTCTCGCTGTTGAGGCAACCTCACTGTTTTATCGTCTCCATTTCTATGGCGTTCAATTGCTGCTGTTGATTTTTCTGACCTTTGCGTGGCAAAGTGCGCTCAGGCCAATTATTGATACAGTTGTGTTTGCGGGTCGGGGTACTCAGGAGATGTGTGCGAGTCCAAATGGATACTGCCCAACCTATAACCTGCTCGCCCTGGCTCTGAACATGCTCTGGTTTACGGGCTTCTGGGTATGGTACGGCTGGCTGCTCAGGCGCGACACCTCACTGCCGTTGCGCTTCATTATGCACTTTCTCGGTTTTGCCTATGGAGTTGGTTTTGTGCTTTATGGCATCCAACTCGCTATCGGTCTCGCCATCCTACCACTCTTCCATGCAGCAGCACCGCTCAAGGATATTACAGGGCCGAGTGCAACGCATGACTTCTTTTCGCCGTTAACGCTTGGTCTAGTGGTGATGCTCGTGTATCATCTGCTGGTGCGTGCAGGTGCGCAGCAGAAATTGATTGAGCAAAGCGTCGTGCAGCCTGTAGAAAGTGCCGTGGCTGGCATCCTCTCGGCTGCGGCCTTCTGGTTCGGCATCGGCTCCTTGCTCTACAATCTGCTTCAGAACATCACTCCGGTTCCTAATGCACCTGATACACAGGCATGGGTAATGGCGATTGCTTTTGTGGTCGCTGGCCTCGCCTATATTCCGCTTGATTTCTACCTCTATCGCCGTAATAACCGCGAACCAGCGGTCGCGGCTGGCTCAAGACGTGGTTTTGTGCTTGCCTTGCTCGGTGGTGGGCTACTCGCCTTCGCTATCGGAGGCGCGACTGCGCTCTATAGCTGGCTCACGGCTGCCTTCGGTTCGCCATTTACCAACTGGCAACAGACGGTACATCTGGGCTTGGCTGCCTTTATCGTAGGTCTGATCCTCGTGGGTTTTTACCTGACAGCATCCATTCGTGAGAAACTGTTCAGTGGTTTCGCACAACAGGCACCATCGCCAGTTGCCACATCCACTTCTGCACCAGTTCTCACGACAGCCAGCCTACCTACGCCGCCCACAACCTTAACCATCGAAGAGGTACTTGATGAATTGTTGGCGGGGAAGATTACGCGTGATGAGGCAGCTGTACGCCTGCACACGTTGACCAACAAATCTCCCACTCTGGTCGGCAACGAGTAGGATGCGCATGGTCATAAAACAGAGTATCCTGAATGCCAAGTCTACTGGCGAGAGCTAACTGTCACAGGGATTCCAAGGGCTTTCCCCCATACCCAGTCGAACAGATGGTCGCTCAGTAGCCAACGCAGTCTGATAATGATATTGGCAGAGAACGGCGCGGCGTAGCGCGCCTTCGGGTGCCGGGTCGAGGCCGCATGCCAGATAACGTCAGCGATCACCTGCGGCGGAGCACTAGGTCCTTTCGCCATGAACAGATGGGCAGTCGCCTCGGCCATCTCGCCGTAAGGACCGTGGCCCGACATTTTCTTTACATTCTCTACCGCAATCGTTGGCCATTCAGTTTTGATAGCACCGGGTTCGATAATGACCACATCGATACCAAAAGGACGAACTTCATTACGCAGGCTATCGGAGAAGCCCTCTACGGCAAACTTGGAAGCATGATACCAAGCTCCCAGCAGCGTCCACACTTTCCCGCCAATGGAGGTGATGTTAATAATTCGTCCCGAGCCCTGCTTGCGCATTATGGGCAGTGTCGCTTGAATCATGTGCGCTAATCCAAAGACATTCACCTCTATCTGATCGCGGGCTGCATCCAGGGGTACTTCTTCAACCGAGCCGTAGAGACCATAGCCAGCATTGTTGACCAGAACATCAATACGTCTGCTCTGTGCGATAACCTCCGCCACAAAGTCATCGATACTCTCGCCTTTCGTCAAGTCCAGAGCGTGCAGATGAGCCCCTTGCTGTTCGAGATCATGCATTGCATCAAGACGACGCGCACCGGCATATACCTCGTAGCCCTCTTTGAGAAAGCGAAGGGCGGTCTTTTTGCCAATGCCGGATGACGCTCCGGTGATGATGGCGACCTTTTTTATGATCGTGTTCATATATTTCTCCTCGTGTTCGCATATCCTTAACTTTATGTATCACATTGACAATTATTGTCATAACGTCTATTATAGACAATATGACAATAATTGTCAATGTGATAGACTGAAATCTACTCATAAAGAGGTGCAGGGGACGTAGTCCCTTGCCGGAGCGCGAGGTGTCCTCGCATAACCTCTTTCCCCCATGCGGGCCGAAGGCCCGCAGAAGAATTATGAGGGAATTTCAGGATAGACATGAATTTGTCAAGCGTTACTGAACTGTTGTGCAACAAGCTTCCCATTGTTCCTGAGTCGGTTTCACGATATACTTATTGGCAGGAGGTGCAGAGGAGTTTCTTTGAGCCTGGATTTTGCATTGCTCAAGTATACTCTCGTTTCTTGTCACCTATCAATCGTGCTTTGATGGAATATGAGAACGTGTCATTTTGGAGGTAAAAATGTCAGGGCTCGGCATATGACGCAAACCAAGGAAGAGAAAGTTCTTATCACCGCTCGTGATATATTCATGAGATACGGTTTTAAGCGTGCCACTATGAGCGATCTGGCGGATGCGGCGCAGATGTCCAGACCAGCATTATATCTTATATTCTCATCAAAAGAAGAAGTACTTCGCTCACTCATTACTCAGGTATTCAACGAATTACTTGGTGAAGTCCGTGAAGGGCTGAGCAAGCATGACGGCGTTGCCGATGAGCTGACATTCGCTTTCGAGGTCTGGTGCGTTCGTCAGTTTGAAATGATTCAGGCATCACCAGATGCGAAGGATATCCTCGAGAGTGGGTATGAATTCGCAACCGAGATTACGTTGCAAGCTTTTTCTGACTTTGAAAACATCCTGTCGGATGTCCTTCGACCGATGATGAACGCTCAAGCAGAAAAAAATCTCTCTTCTGATCAACTTGCACACATTTTGGCAACCGCAGTGCAAGGCCTCAAAGAGTCTGCTACGTCTGTCGTCCAGCTCCGACAAATGATTGAAGGCTTAATCACCATCGTTGTAGCGGGCCTGCAAAATCAATAAGTGAATAACTTGGCCAAGCGGCGAGACGAGAACATAAGCTAGCAAGTTAGCTACGTCTCTGGCATGGCTGGATTTCCGCTGCTTCGCAAACGGGTGCTGTATGCGCTTTAGCACCGCAAGTACCTCTGTCCACTGGTTGATCTGTCGGTGAGAGGACCTGTAGTGGGCTAAAGGAGACGAAAGTGCTCCTCGTACTGATGCAGTGCTGTTGGTTTCGGCATCGTCGTCATCCAGTGAATGGCGACAAGCAGGCACTAAGCCCCCGAAGTGGTCAAGAGCCGTTTTATTTGAGAATCAACAATTTCCTCAGTTGTAGTATCGCTTGGCTTGAGCTATTCCTGCTAAAACAGAGCGATCGGGCGTAGGGGAGAGCCAGAGCCACCTTTGATTTTGAGGGGCAATGCCATAAAATAGAAACTGCTCGGCACCTTTGTAAGCCCGAACAGTCCCTCGATGATGAAGATGCCGTTGGGCAAAAAATAGTGTGCATGTCCAAAGCCAGCTGTGATCTTACCCTTGATCTGGGCCATATCGCAGGCAGGCGTATCTGATCCAACTGCTTTAACGCCCATTTCATAGAGGAAGCGGCACACCTCTTCGGCCAAGCCTGGCTCGTTCTCGCCCCACCAGTTGCGTTGGTGCGCGGGCTTCTGCTCGACATCGATCAGGTACTTGTCATAGCCAAAATCAAAGATGACAATATCTCCTTTCTCAATGGTGATGCCAGCTTGTGCCATTACTTGCTGGACCTTACTCAATGGTGCGAGATCGCCGGGGGCATAGTTTTCTTGGGAGAGGTCAATCTTTTTCGCCACGCCAAACAGAGAGTTGGCAGGAAAGATGTCTATGGTTTGATCGGCCTTTTCAGGTAGGATGTGCGCGGGTGCATCGACATGACAGCCGCTATGCTCTGGCAGCATGAGTGTCTGTAGAAAATAGCCGTTCTGGGCAAAGTTACGCGCATCCTCTATAATCATCACATTGGGGTGGGAATGCCAGCCGGGCATATTCGTATAGAATGTTGGTGACAGGTCAACCACCTGCATACCGCTCAAAAGCTGTGCTAACTCATGTATTGATGCCATCATTTCTCCTTTGAATAAATCTTCAAATATAGCGCGTCATGACGTATATTTTATCATATACATGGCGTTGTTGCTAAAAAAGAGCAAGATGAGAGAAGTTTTGTCCCGGCTCGTGTGCTACACTGTTGCTTGTCGAGCATAGGCGCGCTTCAGCATGAACAAATGGAGAGGCGCATGGCTCACGGACTCGCATGGACTCCGTGATGAATCGACAAAGAAAGAGAAGGTAAATCATGTTTCACCGTGTCGCCGCGACAGTGTTGATCGTACGAGACTTGGCCAAATGTGTGACGTTTTATCGGGATACGCTCGGGCTTCAGGTGACGGAGAGTACTCCCGAGCTTGCCTCTTTCCAGATGGAAAACGTGTACTTTCTCCTGCTAGAGGTCTCAGCCGCTGCCAACATGATCGGTGTGGAGGCCAATGCGCTGAAAATCGAGGGCGGGCCGCGAATGCTTCTGGCCGCTGGTGTCGAGGATGTGGACGCCTCATATGAAGCACTCAAGGCCAAGGGAGTCACGTTGCTCAAACCACCAACCGACCAGCCTTGGGGGCTGCGCACGGCGTACTTTGCTGATCCAGAAGGCAACCCCTGGGAGATCAATCAGCCCATTGCCTCTGAGTAAGAGAGGCTGCTTGCAAATGAGCAGGTAAAAACAGTATACTCCCAAGCAGAGGAAAAAACTGCTTTGATCTTGCTCATTTCCTAAGCAGGGTCCGCATATTCGATCATGGTGCAAGCGATGACCTGCTCTCTCTCCTCCCTCTGGTCTCTCCCATCGTTTCCTCGCACGAGTTGATACGATCGTGCTGTTTTTTCTCGAAGACAAAAAGCAAGGAATACCTATCATGACAGAACATCAGCTTTCACTCCTCCCCTTCTACGCGGGTTGGGGTATCTACCAGCAGCGTCTTGTCGCGGCTATCGCTCCCCTCACAGGAGAGCAGCTTGCCTTGCGCAACACGCCGCAAAACTGGTCAATTGGCATGTACGCGACGCATATTGTCGCAGATCGCGCCTGGTGGTTCCACGCACGGATGGGCGAGGGAAGTGCCGATCTTACTTCCCTCGAATTATGGGCTCTCGGAGTCTGTGAGGCGGGCGTGGATCCATTCCACACGGCGGCAGAGCTGGTTGCTGGACTTGAGAAGACCTGGCAGCTGATCCAGCAGACGCTGGCCCGCCTGACTTCTGCTGACCTTGAGCAGGTCTTCCCGCCTCTGGATGATGCGGAACGTGTGCGGCACGCGAAACTGGTAGAGCCTGCGCTCCAGCCATTCGCTCAGATGTGGGTGGATGCAGCACGCCTGTCTGGAGAAGTGAGACCCGCAGTTTCGCTCCAGTGGATCATCTGGCATGTGCTCGAACATGACATCCATCACGGCAGCGAAATCTCCACCATTCTCGGCGTATACGGCCTGCCAGTAGTCGAATTGGATTAAGAACAGGAACGTATTCAGTTCCCCTCTCTCATGGGTGGCTAGGTTGCGCATATCTCCCCGTTCTGGCGAAGTTATGGATTAAACGACAAGGAAGGTTGCGGTCGTCATGCCAACTGTTACTCCCCCTTTGGTGCAAGAGTCACCATAGGTAATATGCCGAGCATCTCTAGATAGGAATGGCTCGCCTGTGTTACGGCGTCATTCACCGCCTCGGGAGCCGCTTGTTGGGTAGCGGTCGCAACCACGGTGCGCAGTGGACGCTCACCTGCTGGTAGGACGATGACTCTTGCCACGGCGTCTGCCACCTCTTGTGGATTGGGGGGCGTGGCGGATCTGTTCTCTGCGAAAAACGGCGGCATAAACTGATCGATAGCGGTCTGATAAAGGGCGAAACGCTCCTCAACGGGGACGGGACGCGCTGATGCTGGTCCCTACAGCAGTCTGTACAGCTGTATGAGACCTCCGCATAACATGCTTCACGTAGATGGGTACTCCAAATTGGCTAACGTTGCCCTGATTTCTTGCACCAATTTGGGGGATCAGGTATGCTTGACATAATCATCGGTGCATCGTAAAGGCAGGAGAGATGCCTGAACCGAAACGAGTTCGCCGAGAGCGAACAGATGAGTGGGCAAGCATTCAACAATGGACCCTTTGGCCTGAGCAAGAATTGTATGAACAACTCAGGCCCATCCTGCTTTTTGGCGAAACCGCCGGACAACGGGCAAAGGAAATCAACGCTGCTCAGCGTACCCTTTCCCGCAAAGCGGATGAATTTGAACGAGATGGGATGAGAAGCCTATTCTCCTCTGAGGAGCCACGCGAGCAAGGAGAAACTCCCAAGACTCTGCCACCAGAAATGCGACAACTCATTGTCGATGTGCATGCCGAGCTGCCAAGCATGTCCTGGCGAGAGATTGCCGAGATTTGTTACATTCGCTACGGCAGGAAACCCTCCCATCACAGCGTGAAACACATCGCAACCTCCGGCCCTTCTCGATCTCTGACAGTCCGCCGATATCAGCCCTGGCATCTGATTGCGGAGCCAGCAGAGCGCAACCTTGCCGTGATCCGGTTACATTCGGAAGGGTGGTCAGTTACTTCTATTGCCGAGTATCTGGCGACCTCACGGCACACGGTGTATGACACACTCAAGCGTTGGACTGAGGAGGGGGTTGCGGGCTTAGACGCCAAGTCAAAGGCAAGAAAGAGACCGCGCAAGGCAACACTGGCGGTCAGAAATGAGATACGCGAACTTCAGGGAAATCCCTTGTTGGGTGAATTTCGTGTCCACACTGCGCTCTTACGTATGGGCATCAAGGTGAGTCCAGCAACCTGTGGGCGCATCATGTCGGCCAATCGCCAACTTTACGGCATTGAGAAACCGAAGCATGTGCCTCGCGCCAAGCTGGAAATGCCATTTAAAGCCTCGCGGCGTCATCAGTACTGGAGTTGTGATGTGAGATATATTGAAGAGTATCTGTTAGCAGACCCCAAACCCGTGTATGTGATCACGGTGTTTGAAAATTTTTCCAGAATGGTGCTCTCCTCCACTCTCTCCGCAACACAGAACCAGTGGGACTACCTTTCGGTTCTCGCCGATGCTATCCGTCGCTACGGTGCTCCTGAAGCTCTTGTGACGGATGGTGGAAAAATCTTTACCAGCAA
Organism: Ktedonobacterales bacterium; assembly: GCA_038199755.1. Lineage (GTDB taxonomy): Bacteria > Chloroflexota > Ktedonobacteria > Ktedonobacterales > Ktedonobacteraceae > JBBPYR01. The sequence goes on from JBBPYR010000332.1 coordinate 49,855, forward strand.
TCAGGCCATGCAGTTGTATGACATGCTTGGTATCCGCAAGGAACGTATTGACCCAGGGGCACCCTGGCAGGATTATGCGGAAACCCTCTTCTCCATTCAGCGAAGGCTCGCCGACCATGCCTTCTCCAATGCACGCACCTGGCCGGAGATCCAACAGGCTCATCAGACGTGGTGGATGAACTACAATGTCGAGCATCACTACGCTCATCGAGAGCGACAAGATGGGCACCACAGTCCCGTTGACGTGTTGCGTGGGATGCTGGGACGCACCTATCCAGAAGAGGTGCTCTCACGAGTACTGTACGCCACACAGTTTACTCGTCATCTCGACAAACGGGGATATGTGAGTTTTAGGAATTGGCGGTTTTACGGCGAAAATGGGCTTGCAGGAGCAGAGGTCTCTGTCTGGGTCTACGAGGGAACCTTGAAAGTCGAATATCAAGCAACGGCCCTTTCCCTGTACTCCATCCGTCTGGCACCCGATTAGAGGCAGATTAGTGAAGTCAAGAACGCTCGCCGTTTGGAGACGCATTTTCGTAGTCCACAACTGGATCTGTGGCACATCTCAGATACCGAGTGGCTTCTCGCGTTGAGACGACCAGAAACGGTCGAACGAAAGAAACAGAGCAAGATGGTCACTTTTGCAGAGCAACTCTTGTTGCCTTCATTTGGCGCGGCTGGATAGCTATCGCATCCAGAAAAGACCGTTAAGCACTCTTGCGATGCCTGCTTCCTTCGTACTTATTCCGGTAGGGATTCGCTCCAATGTAGACATTGCGCCGCGCAAACTCGTCCGGCGTCGTGGAGCGTAACTCTTGCTGAACCTCGTCCAGGTCTGCTGCCAGATGGTAGTACCACGGCTCTGCGAGACGGTAACGGTCCTGCATCGCCCAGGAAGGGCATGTGAGGGCGTAGGTGTGGCAA
>JBBPYR010000333.1:0-49220 GCA_038199755.1 Ktedonobacterales bacterium
ACGTTTTGTATGTTATTGACATCGTTGCTATTTGCCATGCTGTCTTATTTTCCTTGTTCTAATGAATTGAAGTAGTCGTGAACGAGGTCTTTCATGTTTGGCGAGACGTTACTATTATCGATGGCATCATGCGCCATCTGGTCGTACTCTTGGATGACTTGAGAATAAGGAATTGAGTTACCAGATTGTACAATGCCATTGTCTCCGCCATTGCTCTGTGTGCTTGTGCCGGACGCTAGCTGTCCTGGTACATACACCTGCTCGTTCTTTCCTAGTTGGTTGCCAGCACCGTTGTTCCCTCCCTGTCCTCCTTGCCCCTGGCCACCTTGTCCTTGTCCCTGGCCTTTCCCTTGACCCTGACCTTGGCCTTGCCCCTGTTGGCCTTGCTGCCCTTGTTGGCCTTGGCCTTGTTGGTTCTGGCCTTGATTTTGCGCTTGGCCTTGCTGTCCTTGTTGCCCCCGACCTTGTTGGCTCTGGCCGCTGTTGTCTGTTGCGGCTGTCAGGTTATCTGCCGCCTGTTGTAATTGCTGCGAGGTCTGGCTAATCGTGCTGTCTTGCGCTTGGTTGCTGGCATCTTGCTTGGCGGCTGCCTGGACCGCGTTGGCGGCGTCATTGATTTCGCTCTGGCTACCATCGGCCAGCGATTTTGCAAGCTGATGGAGCGAGGAACTCAGATTAGGGTTATTGCTAGCGGCGTTTGCGGCTTTTTCGAGTTGTTGGGCAAGCTGGCTGCGTTGTGCTGGTGTGAGCTTGCTTGTCTGGGCCGCGAGCTTTTGCAGGGCATTGGCCAGTGCTTTGGGGTCGCTATTCGCTAGCGCGTTGCCAACTGCGCTGAGGTTGGGATTTGCGCTATTTTGTAATGAACTACTGGCAGCTGCCTGGGCCGCCGAACGATTGGCTGTGAGCGGGTTACGCAGTTGATCGAGTTTTGCCTGAGCTTGAGCAATGGCCTGTTGTGCCTGTGTATCGGTTTTGGCTTGCGCAAGCTGCTTTTGCAGGTCTTTCAATATTTGGTCGATGGCCTGTTGCTGCTTTTTAGCATCGGGCGTGGTGGCTTGCTGCGCCAGTTCATGGCGCAACTGCTCTATTTTTTGAACTTGTTGCGCGATGTGCGCTTGAAATGCCGCCTGCTGCTTGAGAATCGCGGTCATCGGGTTTGGCAGCACGAGCAGTAAGACAACGGCAAGAGCGACAACGGCAACGGCTATCAGGGCCGCGCGCGAAAGCCGCAGTGAAAGTGCTTGTGTAGGACGATGCTTCTCCAACTGCTCAAGGGCATCGTGTCGCTGTAGGCCTGCAAGTGTTGAGGTCTCTTGCCGTAACTCCCATGCGGTGCCGAGACGATCATGCAGTGCTAGCCGTGTGTCAACGAGACGTGCGGTCATAGCGAGGGTAGGTCGATATCGCCATGCCAGCACGAGAGCAAGCAGCAGGCAAGTAATAGCTAGGCCGATTGCCCACGAAAAAGCACTGGCCCATGGCACGAGACGCGAGATCAACAGGAGGCAGCTTGCTATCAAGAGCCCCGCAATGCTTCCTCTCGCGGCCCAGCGTACAAATCGTTGTGTTATCAGTCGCCTGCGCCAGGGCCGTAAAGCTGCGCCAATGTCTGCTCCGTCCGCTTGCTGTGGCTCGGTGGTTAATAGGCGTGATGGCGTCAGGATTGCCATATAGGACCCCTCTCGCTATGGGACACCAATAAGCAATGCCCCACCCTAGATTATACTATGCCGTCGCTGAAACGTTTGTTGATGGTTTGGGTGTGTTCTTTTTAAGGCGTTTCATACGCAATGGTCCTGCTTTATGTGGCTTGACGGTCCACATGCTCAGGAGGAAAAAGATACCGGTTGCCACCACATTTAATACGGTATACGCAATCCAGGGAGACACATGTGACTTGCCAATCAGGTAATAGAAATTTTGCACATTGGGATAGGTGCTAATCAAGGCCACAACTGGATTCCAGATGAATATCAATGGCGGCTGACTCGATGTCTGGGGAGACCCCGAAATGCTGAGGATGAAGTAGATGATGATAGGCATAATCATCCATACGATACCCGACATATAGGCAACCGCAGTGGAAACGGCTGGACGATTGACGATGGTCGAACAAAATAGGCCAAACGTGCCAATCATAATCGCCGTTACCACAAAGATCAGCAGGGCACTCGCGACTTGCGATGGTGAAATGCCACCAAAGAAAAAGACCAGACTAAAGAGCGGCACTGAAGCAGCTATCAGAAGTAGCGCATTTGCTATGCCCGCAACCAGCTTTCCTGAAACTAGCGACAGGGAGGAGAGCCGTGAGCACAATAACAGATCAAAGGTCTGTCGCTCTTTCTCGCCGTTAATCGTCGTTGAGGTGAAGGCAGGGGTGATAAACATGATCAGAAAGAGTTGCACCTGCGATAACAGAATATACAGGGTGACGCCCGTATCGCTGATATTGTAAGAGCCGTAGCCGTTGACATTACTGAAACGGCTCACGAAGAACCAACCGAGCAGGCCCATTAAAAGGATATAGACGACGATCACCCAGATCGTGCGCTCTCGGCGCATGCGCAAGCGTAGTTCTTTGGTCAATAATGCTAAGAAGGTCATGATGGACTGTTCCCTTCTGTAATGCTCATAAAGACTTCTTCCAGCCGTCCGCCACTGCTACGTGGGGCAAAGGAGACAACGGGTATGCCATGACTGATGAGGCTGGCAAGCACTAGATGCAGTGCTTTATCATCACCATCAAAGTCGGCCTGTAGCATAGTATTGTTGCCGCCACTTTCACCGTTTGTACTCGCGCCGTTGCCACCGTTTGTGTTAGTTGTACCCAACGCACTCACGATACTCACTGCATTGACACCGGGTATCTCTTTAAGTATCTCACTGGCCTCAACACCACGTTCAAGAACACGAATTTCCAGCTGTCTACCACTACTCAAGCGCCGTGAGACCTGCTCGACATTGCCAGATACGATCAAGCGTCCACCTTGCACGATGGCGACATCGCTACACATTTCTGCCAGTTCGAGCAAAATGTGTGAACTGATGATAACCGTTTTGCCCATGCTTTGTAAAGTGCGCAGTAATTCACGCAGTTCGACGCGGGCACGTGGATCAAGGCCAGAAGCAGGCTCATCGAGTAAAAGCACCTCTGGATCATGAACAAGAGCGCGTGCCAGACAGAGGCGTTGCTTCATGCCTCGCGAGAGGCTTTCGACCAATGCATCGCGTTTGCTGCTGAGATCAACCAATTCGAGCAGGTCGGCAATGATCTGTGGGCGTTTCTGGCGCGGAATACCGTGAATGCCCGCGTAAAACTCAAGGTACTCAACCGAGGTGAGATCAGGATAGACGCCAAAGAAGTCAGGCATATAACCGACTTTCCGCTGAATAACGGATGGATGGCGGCTGATCTCTTCATTGTCGAACCATACTTGACCCGTGGTGGGTACAAGCAAGGCGGCAAGAATGCGTAGCAAGGTGGTTTTTCCTGCTCCGTTTGGCCCGATAAGCCCGTAAATGGCGCCGTGCGGAACTTCTAGTGTAAAGTCACTTAACGCATTTACATTGCGATAGCGTTTAGAAACGTTTTGTATCTTAATCATACGCTGGCGTTGCTCCGATATTCATATAGCCAAAACATATAGTGGCGTCCTATGCTGCACCTTGTAACTGGAGTGTAGGTTTAGTCAGCACGATCATTCCCTGCGAGCTATCCACATGTGCGAAGCGTATCAAGACGCGTCCCTCCGCGTTGATGTAGGCCCCTGCATTCTTGATAGAGACGGTATACGCATTCATCGTGAAGCTATCCCAGCTATGGGTATGCCAGTTATACAGGGTGATATGTGCTTGATTCACATCGACAATGTTTTTTAACAGTGAGTTGGCCGCGCCGCTGGATTGTAAAAATTGGCTTAGATTGTTCGACTCATTAATGCTGAGACCTGTGACATGGAGTGTATTTGGCGTGGGTACAATGCATTCAAAGGTCATGCTACCGCCGGTCATGCTATAAATGTCGGCCAGCTGAAGCTGCACATCATTGCTTTGGCCTTGCACATCGACGAGTTGACCCGTAACCAGGTTCGCGGGTAGGTTTGCTGCACCAGAGAACTGCACAGCAAGTGGTGCCTGTATCACCGTTTCATGTGCGCCCGCCGAGGGGCTACCGTTAATGGTGACATTGCTAGCTAGTGTGGTGGCCGTGTCAGCCCAACCAATCAGCGTAGCGGCTGCGCCGGGCATAAGGAGCGGGTCTTGGCTAGGCACAGGTGGTGGGCCACCACCGCCGCTTTTAATCACACTAAAGCGCGCACTGCTATAGCCGCCAAGTCTCGAAGGCTGATAGCAGAAACCACTGCCGCCACATTGATAGTAGTTATTTTCACCACTTAAGGCACCGAGCATCGCAACATGTCGTTGCACATCATTTTGCGGTTGCTGACCATTGTAATAGGAGCCATACTGTGACGGTAGACCTTTGCTGGCAGCGATCTGGTCGGCGAGTAGCGTATTGGGATCGATCGCCGTAGTTGCGAGCGAGAATGAGACCTGCTGCTCAGTGCCTGCATTCAGAGGACCAAGCGATAGATAGCTCTGGTTCATCAGCACATACACGTCACTGAGTGAGTAAGGAAGCGTATTGCTAATGGTCCCTGAAAGCACGCCATTTTGTAGTGTCAAGTGTGACACAATGCCACCATGCATCTGTGTATCCCGTTCGCTCATAACGGTGTGTAGTGTCCAGATGTTGACGCTTTGCAGGTCTACATCGGTGTTAGCTGGTGAAGGCGTGATCGTGGTCATCTGCGATGATGAGCCACTATTGGGAGAAAAACCTGTGCTGGTTGGTTGTACTAATTCATCACCTGCGATACGCACGTGGAAATCACCCTGGCTTGGGACAAACACGCCAAGATAAGTGGTGGTATGGGCAGTGCTAGTAACCACTCCTGTTATACCCGTAACAGCAGGTTGGCTCAGGCGTACGACTGAAACCGTGCTACTGATAATGGATGTTCCTTTTTGTTGCAGGGCCAGACCGTAGCTGAGCAGACTGAAGACAACGATGGCAATTAGCGTGATGCGCCAACTCCAATCGCGCTGCTTCAATCTGCGCACAAGGAGAGAGCGAATGGGACCCAGCACGAGAATGTAGCCGAGGAGCAGGACGAGAATAAACCAGATGGAAGGGAAAGAATTGGGTAACAGTGATTGAATGACACTCCCCACTCCACTGCTCACATCGTTAGAGAAGCGACCGCTGGGCGGGTAGTTGACGGTTGGTCCGGGGGAAAGCAGTTGCTCTCCCTGACTGCGCAAGAGCAGGTCTTTCCAGAGGTGTTGTACCTGTGACCAACTCGCTACAGGTTGCAGCGCGGGATCAAATGCCAGATAGTAAATGATGCCCTGTCCATAGCTCATTTGCGCGATAAGAGGAGTCGAGCCAGCTGCAAGGATAGTCGTACTCGTGGCAGCCTTTGTCGCCACGCTTACGGTGACGGGTGCTGTCAGGCTTCGGGCCGCGATGTCATCGCCTTTGCTGGCACTATCAATCGGTAGTAGCGGCACTCCCGCAGGTATATCCTGTGTGCCAGTCACGGTTGCTGGTAAGAGGGCCGCAGGAAGGGGGCTGAGGGTTCGTCGCCATTCAGGACCACCCGCAACTACCAATGCACCCCCTTGATCGACCCAGCTTTTGAGTGCTAGCAATTGTTCCTGGCTCAGGGTGCTGGTTGTGAAGTTGTCCAGAACGAGCAGATCAAAGTTTTTTAAGACATCAGCCTTCGTGGGGAAGCTTTTCGCATCTAAAAATTCCGTATTAATCAGTGCGCTTTGATAGGGCAATTGCAAACCACCAAGCCCACCAAAGCCTGTACTCTGATCGGAGAGAATACCAATAAAGAGATCATTGGGGCCAAGTGTACGTAGCGTGGTCGTCTGTGTGTTGACCACTTGTCCATTGTTGGCAAGCAAATCCACTCTCATCGCCTGCGTGCCCCCTTGTATCCCCAGATACAGTGGCGCGTACAGTGTGATCTGTTTCTGGGCACCAGTGGCTAAGGTGATCGGTGCCTGATAAATAGTCTTGCTGCCGCCACCGCTGCTGTTCGAGGGGTCAGGAATATTGATGTTGAGCTTGCCCGTGAAGTCTGCGCCGCTGTTGCTCAGCGATATCTGGACTGGTATCCAACTTCCATCACGGAAGCGCGTATTGAAACCTGTATTCACACTCATACTCGGACCATCGGCAGGAAGGCGCGCAGAGGCGAATGCATGGGAAGAGGTGAGAAGAAAAAGAAGTGCTAGTAGCACAGTGAGGCAGGAACTGTAAAGAAGCCTGACAAACAGAAGAGAAAAAGGCCGCGTATGAGGATGCGACATAGATTTTTAGCCTCTCTTATAAAAAAATAATCTTCAGAAGTATTGTCACAAAAAAGGGATGTGCTACGTTTATTAGGTTCTCTTGTAGTATAGCAATTTTTAGCGTGTTTGTAGAGAGTCTAAATGGGACATATGCCCCATCTTTCTCCCTCTTTGCGCAAAAGTGCTACATAGCGGCACTATAGATGACGTTCCATGCTGCTATTTTGTTGCGTTGCTAGTTAGGATAGGCTAAACTAAGAAACTGTAAATCGTGTAAAATGAAGGGTAGTTTCTTAGATGGCACATGATACGAACGATACAGCTACTTTTATGCCTTCGCAAATTGTTGATAGTTTCCGTCAGAAGGTAATAGAACGAATACATATTGTGGTGGATGGGAAGGAATATACCTATGCAGAATATTTAACTTTACCAGATACAAGGCGTAGTGGAGATGAAGCGAATGCCGTTGATTTACGTTTCACCTTGTATTCCCTAGAATGGCTGGGCTTTACTGCTTCTGATTGGGTATACAATGAGCCAGTACAAGGGCAAAAAGGAAACCGCCCTGACTATCTTGTGCGAGGGAGTATTGGGGTCGCTTTTATCTGGGAAGATAAAAATAGCACACTTGATCTGAATGAGATTGAGCATCTAGCACAGATGAGGCGTTATAGTATCGGGACAGCAGGATATGCTGTATGGTGCAATATGCGGCGTCTCTATGCCGTGCGTTTCTCTCCTGGTGATGCTCTCAAATATGATATTCTCGCTGATGTTTCGCTTGAGGAATTATTTGGTTCACAAACCCTCCTCCCAATACATACAGAGACACAAGCGACAAATCTTGCTCTTTTCAAATTGCTCTTCAGTAAGGGACGTTTTACACAGTTTTCTGAACTCATTGAGAGGATTGGTGTCGATGAGCAAACGTTTGAGGATGCTCAAGAGGGGGCCGTTTCCTTTGAGGATGCTCAAACCATACGCAATTTTATTACTGGTAGTAGGGAGTCTCTTAATCACCTGCGCTTAGCGGCACTCTCACGTATTCAAGAGGCATTAGCACGTCGTGAAAGGTTGGTCTCTCAAGAGAAAGCTTTGCGGCAAGAGTGGGAGGTAGCGAGAGACGAATTTATCGACACGCTCAAATACAATGTGAAAAGCTTCGATGCTATCAGCAAACCCGTTTTTGATGCTATTGAACGTCTCACGCCACAACTAGGTGAGATAGAAACGCAAGAGATCAGCAAGGTCAAAGAAATATTTGAGCGTGTAGCTGGCATTGGCGTGGGAAAAGCTTCTGCCGCCTCACGTGCTCGCTTTGAGAAATGGCTGGAACGTGCGCTCCATATCAATAGTGCATTGCTTTCTTTGCGCTTCATTTCACAGGAGCCGTTTAGAATTGCCGATGCTTATCGCATCTGGAGCGAGCGGCAGAATGATAAAGAAGACATGCGTGTGGAAATTTTTGCCGAGCAGGTTTCCTATGTTTTCTTCGTGCGCCTATTGCTCATTCGCGTGTTGGAAGACAAACATGTTTTGCGTCCACGTCTCGCCAGCGATGGTGGGTTTCTTGATTGGAGTAATTATGTTAAGCGGCACTTCAAAGAGCTTGATGGCATAGGTATCTTGAATGAGAACTATTGCAACATTCTGGCGCGTAAAGCAGGGCAATATTACTTGCATTTTTTTCAACAAGCAATCTTTGACTGGTTTAATCCTGACGATTTTCTGCTAGTGGAAACATTAGAATTTTTGTGTCGTTACAATTTCCGCAATGTGACGAGCGACATTATCGGTTTTACCTATGAAGAATACATTGAGCGTAACGCAAGAAATCGCAAAGGTCACTTTTTAACGCGCCCAGATGTGGTAGAGTACATGCTTGATGTATTAGATTATAGCGGTCCACAAATTATTGGGCGGCGTATCTGTGATCCCGCTTGCGGCAGTGGTAGCTTTCTTGTCCATGCCGCTCGTCGCTATCGTCGGGCATTGGTAACCTATTTTTGTAATACATACAAACTGCAAGAAGCAGAACTGTACGCAAATCAGCAGAGGCGTGTGGAACTGGCACACCGTTATTTGAATGATCTCATCGACCTCTTTTATGGTATGGAAATGAATCCCTTTGCATGCTATCTCGCGGAAATGAACCTGTTGATTCAAAGCGTGGATGATCTGGCCGTCCTTCAAGATGCTGGTGATAGGCAACCTATTGAGCGTTTTCAGGTCTTCAACACTGATAGCCTCGATCTACCCCGTGAAGTACTCGATACTGATATGAGTGATACCAGCCAAGGCGTGCTTGTCCCTGATCGTCTGAGTGATCGCCTGAGTGATGAAGCATATCCCATCAAAGCAAAACTTGGTCAGTTCGCCGAGGGCTTCTTTTATATCATTTCCAATCCGCCCTATGTGAATAGTAGACAGGAGGATATGGATGTCAATCGTTACAAAAATACTGCTTTCTATCGTGCCGCTCTTTCAGGCGATACCAACCTTTATCTCCTCTTCTTGCGTCTAGGTACGTACTACCTAAGCTACTATGGACAGATGGTTTACATTATTCCTCTGACCATCTTTGGTGACAGAAGTGCCAGTGCGATTCGCAAATTGCTCAAAACCCCTCCTTTTAACCCCGATGTCGCGATCCGCTTTTATCGCGGCGATATTTTGTTTCCCGGTGTCGATCAAGCTGTTGGTATTGTGCGAATCACACATTCACAACCTACAACCTCTATAACAATTAGTGGTGGCCTAACTATTCAAGAGGCAAGGGCAGCACAATTTACCACCACGCTAACGAATGTTATTGAGGCTGTCCCCCAGAACGGTATCTGGCAAGGAAACTGGCTCGTTGCCGATAGTCAAATAAGTTTAGCTATTTGGGAACATACCAAGCGTATAAGTGCAAATTTGACAAATCGCCTAACCTTCCTTTTAGACGAGATTTTTGATATCAAACAAGGAGATATCAATGCTACCATGTTAAATCCTTTGCGATTAGGTCCTAAACAAGGAAGTTTTTCTAAAGGACATGTGGCTATTTATAAAGGAGAGGACATCAAGTCATATGCGCCGTTACCTATTCTTCCATCTGACTGGGCTATGGTTTCACCCACTAGTGGCAAAGAGGCTGCGCGAACCTATCAGGTGTTGGAGCAACTAAAACAATCTACTACCATTGAACGTGGTATTATTTTACGGCAAGTAACTCGATTGAATACACGTGAAAGACTAATCGCTTCGTGGTTTGAAAGAAAGCCTGGTTTTCCAAGTGCTTTTACAAATGAATCGTGGCGTATTTTGCTGAAATCAGATGTTAAAGAACAAGAAGCAAAAGCGATGTTTGCTCTGCTCAGCAGTAAGATTGTGGCGTATCTTGTCAATCTTTTCTCTACAAACAATCACGTTAATAAAGATGAATTAGATCGTTTACCCACTCCTGATTTACAAACCTTGCCTGTGTCAATATTGGCATCTCTAGCAAATCAGTTGTTGGGGGTGCGTGGGAGCCTAGAACGAGACTTTGTCGTAAAATATAGCGCGCTATTGCCAGAGTTTGAGGATGGTAGGGTGTATGTGCCCCCTTCTTCAGTGTTGGCGGCTATGAAACTGCCGAAGTTGACAATGGCTAGCTTGGTAGGACGTGGCGAGGTAAAGAATAGTGGACCCGCCAATGGGCGTATGAGAGCACTCAGATCGCGTAATGTAATTGTGTCTACTATTGAGCCAACATGGCCCTATGCTACTGACTTTGCTCAAGTGCTCGCTCTTTTCTTGCTTGAACCTGCACACGAAAATGAGACTTGGGGACAAGCTCAAAGTTGGTTGCTGCCCGATCCTGTCGCCTCTGCTAGTTGGTTGGCTATGTATACGACGTTGAGTCAGCAAGCACAGGCGCAATGGGAGCTGTTTGTCTCACTGCAAAAGCAGGTAGATCATGTGGTAGCCGACTGGTATGGCTTTGATGAGAGGATGCGCGCTGCAATCGCAGAAGGTTTACCTTGGGCCAGAAGGCGCAGAAATGATGCTGGCTCTACATTGGCAGAATAAGTCTTTCTCTATTATTTACGAGCGATTTGTGCTATTCTTAATACAATGCATGTTGGCGTGCGGTAAATGCACGAAGATTGTAAAGGGCAATCGGTTGTGGTGTTTATAGATAGGGATGAATGCAATGCAAGAGATACACGAAGCACTGGCGGTTGGGGCCGTTGTGCATGGACGATATATTGTAGTAGAAGTGTTGGATAGAGGGGAATTTAGTGTCACCTATCGCGTAAAAGATAAACGGAACGCACATGATTTCCTTGTTCTCAAGGAGTTATTAATTTCTAATAGTAGAGTGCAACGGCACATTCCTCCTGAAGTTGTGCTCCTGAAGCGTTTGCATCATCCAGCACTTCCTCGTGTCCTTGATGTCTTTAATGATGATGTATATAAACGCGCCTATGTCCTCACAAGCTATATCAAGGGGCGCAACCTCGACACATTCCGCTTAACGCAGCTAGAGCAACATGTTTCTCCATCTCAAGCAATATCACTGCTTGGTCCTATTATGGACGCTGTTGCATATCTACATCAGCAGCAACCACCTATCATTCATTACTCGATCAAACCAGCGAATATCATCATACGAGAGGCAGATGCGCAACCTGTGCTGGTTGGTTTTGATCTCGCTCAACAGTACAATGTGCGCAGAATTACTCGTATCCAACCGGAGAAGCAGTGTTATGATGCACCTGAGCAGTATCACACGCAAGGAACAATCAGTCCGACTACCGATATATATGCACTGGGTGCGACAGTATACACGTTGCTTTCTGGCTCTATTCCCCCTGACGCCCTTTCGCGCCAGACGCATTTGCGGAGGCGGCTTCCTGACCCTCTCGTCCCTTTAAGTCAACTCATACCCTCTCTGCCAACAGCCATCGTCACGACCATCCATCGTGCCATGGCGATTAATAGTAGTGAGCGTTTTGCCACCGTCGAGCAGTTTCAAACTGCTCTCGGACGAGAAATTACTGTGCCGCTCACACCAGTGCCCGCCTTCTTGCAAAGAGGATCGTATAAGTCATCGTATCAAGAACGTGTAATGAGCGTGCTGCCTAAGAACATACCATTCACCAGCATCACGCTCAAAAATATTCCGCGCTTCCAACTCACGATTATCTCACTCAGTCTCATCTTGCTGCTCATTATTGGCACTGTGACGGGTCTGCTGTATAACGCAACGAGCCAGCAACAGCCTCAACCTTCACCACGAGCTAACGCTGTGGCTACTTCGACCGCCTCAGTTGTACGCTCAAAAACGGTCGCCACCCCTGCCCCTCTAGCAACGCCTTTTCCCATGCTTGCTAAGTTGTATATCGGTACCATTCATGATTTCTCTCAACGTCAGACGACTGAAATGATGCTCACTGATGTGCAGCAGCAGCAAGCAACCATCAGCGGTAACTTCAAGGGATTGAGCATGAGCAGTTCTTTTACTGGCAGTATCAGTGCCTCTGGACATATTCAATTTATTCTCGCCCAAAACATGGGGCAAAAGATTGTCGCCTTCGACGGCATGATACGCAGCGATCATACCATCTCAGGAACATTTTGTAGTTCGCTCCAACCCGCAAATTGTGGTGATTACGGAATATGGAGCATCTCGACATAGTCGCGAATGCCAGCTTCAAGCGAGAATTGAGGTTCATACTTGAGCTGTTGTCGTGCTGCGGTCAGATCGAGCATGCCACGTGCTTTCATATCGCTTTGTTCAAGCTCGCTCAGGCCCGCACCAATCTCAATATCCGCGTGAGGTAACACTTTTCGTACCACATCCGCTACCTGCGCCGCGCTATGCATGGCACCGGAGCCGATGTTGAAGACGCGCTGCCTTAGTTGCGAGTTTGGTACATATAACGCTTTGATCACTGCCTGCGCGATATCTTTCACATGAGTGTAGTCGCGTGGCATATCGCCGCCCGTGGCAAAGCGCGTCGGTAATCCCTTGACGCTATTCTCGACCATCGGTTTGATATACATAGGATAGCGCATGCAATATCCATAAATGGCGGAGTTACGTAGCGCGATGAAGTCAATATTGTTCGTGCTATAGTAGGTCATTCCCACAATTTCCGCCGCCGCTTTGGAGGCTCCATAGGGTCCGAGTGGATTTCCTGCCGTGGGGGTATGAATGGGGTGACGCTCATCAATTGGCTCATATTGCTTGGGAGCATATACCGCGATGCTGCTGCTTTGTACAACGCGCTGCACACCAGCTAGGCGCGCCGCTTCAAGCACATTGATCGTGCCTGTCACATTAACTTGAAAGGTGATGGCGGGCTCTTCCAGCGAATACGGCGGGTCGTACAGGGCGGCTCCATGAAAAATACGCTCAACCTTATACTGCTGGACGCAGCGCACAATGCTGGCTAGGTCCAGAATCTGGCCACGGACACGCACAATCTTGTCTTCATAGGGAGCGGTCAAGGCGGCAAGCTCAGGAAGAGGGGCGGCGGCGTCAAATATAATCACACGCATACCGCGTTCGGCAAGGCGGAGCGTGACGTAGGTGCCCAGGAAACCGGAGCCACCAGTAATCAGAACGGTAGACATTGTGTTCCTCCTCTATAGGTATGCTGTCTGCGGTGACGAGTAATTATGTATGTGCTGTCACGCCTAATAGCCGTGCAGTGACCAGTGCCATAACTTTGATACTGGTGAGCAGGTCGGCGATGGCGAGCGATTCGTCAATAATGTGCGTCTGCGTGATTTCACCGGGGCCATAGACAATACATTGTTGGATGCCAGCATCGCGCACAACAAAACGCTGGTCGTCGGTGCCTGGGCTGCATACATAGCCAGGGGCCCGTCCCAAAACGTGCTGAAGCGCCTCTGTAAAGGCCTGCACAAGTGGTGTCTCGCTGTTGACCCAGATGGGATCGGTTGCGTAACGTTCGAGGTATGCATAACGAAAATCGGGGGTGTTGCGTGCGCGCCGTTCGAGCAGTTCTTTGATCTCATGACGAGCGTCCTCTAACGTCTCATCCATGACGAGGCGGCGATCAAATGCGACGGTGCAACTATCTGGTACGCTATTGGTGTTCGTACCACCATGCACGACATTGAAAGAGAGGCTGGCAGCATTGGCGGTGGCCGGAACTACGGGCGTGCGATTGAGGCGTTGCTGTAAACGTGGCTTCAACACCTGTACCGCTTCGTCGAGAAAGCCTGCCATGTGTTCAATCGCGTTCACGCCGCGTTCGGGCGTACTCCCATGCGATTGCCGTCCAAAGGTCGTGATTTCACCCCAGATGGCACCACGGTGACCCAAACAAATATTGTCAACGTTCAATGGCTCGGTAATCACGACATAGGTGGTGCGCTCGGCAGAGATATAGCCGCGCTCGACGAGCAAACCCATGCCCGCGTTGCGGTTGCCCGTGCTTTCTTCGTCTACAACACTACTCTGTTCGACGGTGCCGCGCAAATCGAGACCTGCCCGCCGAATAGCTTCCACCGCATAGACCTGAGCCGCTATGCCGCCCTTCATATCCGAGGCACCACGTCCATAGATGCGCCCATCACGCAGCTCGCCACCAAAGGGATCGCAACTCCAGCCCGCGCTTACGGGAACAACGTCCATGTGTCCGTTGAAATGCATCACAGGTGCATGCTGTGAGCCGACTAGACCAGCTAAGCGAGCAACAACGTTCGTACGCGCTTGCCCATCTCCATAGGGGGCAAGTTCAGCAATCTCCTCTTGTGTTAGGTCAAGGTATTCTATCTCGTAGCCAAGTTGATGCAGGTGTTCGCCGATGTAACGCGCACATTCAGGATAGGCATATCCGGGCGGATTGACAGTAGGGAAGCGAATCATACCCTGTAAAAAACCGACTGCCTCATCAATCAGAGCATCTGCCGTTCGTAGAATTGCCTGAACCTCTTCGGCTTGTAAGGAATCTGACATCCAAAAATCCTTCTAGGGATGCCTCTTGTGGGCATCCAATCATCCCAATCATCCTATACCTGTCATTACCATGGGGAAAAGATATTGACCAGGACCGTGACGACGCACGTGATTAGCGTGATGGTTAGCACAAGCGCGTCAAAACGCTCGAAGTGATGCTCACGGCGTTTGCTGCGCCGCCAGCCGGGACGACCACCATAGCAACGTGCCTCCATCGCAGTGCTCAGCACCTCGGCACGTTTGAAGCCACTCACGAAGAGCGGAATTAATAAGGGGGCAAGCTTGAGTGTGCGCTGAATAAAGTTGCCCTGATCAAAGCGCACGCCGCGAGCAGCCTGTGCCTTCATGAGACGCTCGATCTCCGTCACGAAAATGGGTACGAATTTAAAGGCGATGATGAGCACCATCACAAAGGCATTGACAGGAATACCGATACGCTGGAGCGGAGAGAGCAACGCCTCCGCGCCATCGGTCATATCCACGAGCGACATCGTAAACGAGAGCATGGTGGTGAGATAAAACAGCACAAACACGCGCATCATGACGATGATGCTGGTGAGAATACCTGTCCAGGTGACTGAGAGTATCCACCATTGCCAGAGCGGTTTTGTGTGCTGCGGAAGCGGATAAAAGAGAATTTCAAAGATGAATATAATGAAGAGGAAGCCAAGAAAGGGTTTGAAGCCACGCAGCACATAGGCGAGCGAAATGTGTGATATCCCCTGCAGCGCGCAGCAAAAGAGCAAACAGAGCGCGAACGCGCTGAACGTGCTGATATAGGAGACCAGCGCGATCATCGCCACCGCACAAAACAGCTTGGTGCGTGGGTCCATGCGGTTCAATGCTGATCCATTATTGATGTACTGACCAAAGGTGATATCGCGTGAAAGTTCTATCATAGTCTGCCCCTGTTGCCTTCTGTTGGCTCCTACTGCTCCCTGTTAGTTCCTACTAGCCCTATTGTGATATTATCTTGTGCGTATTCAGAAGTTCCGCCTCTAATTCCGCGAGATTTAAGATATCGGTGCGTATGCTTGGCAGCACATCGCGCAAGGACAGAGCGATCTGTGCCGCCTCTGGCAAGGTGATATCCAGGCGGGCAATCTCATCGGCGCGTGCCAGAATCTCGCGTGGTGTGCCGCTAAAGGCCACGCGACCCTGATCGAGAATATGAATAAGATCAGCCAATTCAACCACATCTTCCAGACTACTAGAGAGGTAGATAATGGTGAATTCCTGTCTCTGCTTGAGGGTAGCGATTAAATCGAGTAGCTCATAGCGTCCACGTGGGTCCAGGCCAGCCGTAGGTTCGTCAAAAATGATAACCTTGGGTTGTAGGGCCAGCACGCCCGCAATCGCCACCCGCCGCTTTTGACCGCCACTCAGGGCATAGGTGTAGCGACTACGGAAATCTTCATATGGCAAGCCTACCGCTTCCAGCGACTCTCGTACCAGGCGGCGTGACTCAGCTAGCGCGACATTTTTGCGCCGTGGACCGAAAGAAACATCCTTGCCTACCGTCTGCTCAAAAATCTGCGCTTCGGGCGATTGGAATACTACGCCAACCGTGTTGCGTATGCGCTCACTATTAAAGGATGCCGCTGCGGTGTCATCCCCCTCGAAGAAAACCGTGCCAGGGGCGGGCTTAATCAGTCCGGCCAGCACATCTACAACGGTCGATTTTCCGGCTTTGGTGGGGCCGACGATGGCAACGGTTTGCCTCGCATCAATAGTAAGTGAGAGTTCGTGCAATGCCTCTAATGCGAAGGGAGTCCCACGCAGATAGGTGTGGGAGACATTTTTTAGTTCAAAGAGCATTACGCAACTCCACCTTCAACTGCTGGGCAGAAAGAATAACTTCGGGCAGGTGCGTCCATCCTTGCTGGCGCAGTCGATTGCCCAGGCGCGTCACCATCGGCACATCCAGCCCTATTGCCTCTAGCTCTTCACTGTGGGCAAAGACTTTGACCGGAGCATCGTCCATTAGCACCTGCCCCTCGTCCATCACAATAACACGCTGAAAATCCGTGACCTCATGCATAAAATGGGTGATGTGAATAACCGAGATGCCACGTTCACGTGAGAGACGATGAACCATGTCCAGTAAATTGTGCGCCGTTTTGCCGGAAATCATCGTTGTTGGCTCGTCGAGCAGCAGGTAGCGTGGGCGCATTGCCAGCACACCCGCGATGGCGACACGCTGCTTTTGCCCGACGGATAACTCGCTGATCGCCATTTGCGCGTATTCTTCCAACTCGAGCAGTGCCATCGCCTCCTCGACACGCTCGACAATTTCCACACGCGGTAGGCCAAGATTTTCCGGCCCAAAGGCGATATCGTCAATCACCGTATTCGCGACCAGTTGGTCATCAGGGTTTTGAAAAACGATACCAACACGCTGGCGAATGGTCCATATATCCTCACCTCCGGCATCTGTGCGCAGACCATCGACGCGTATCTGACCACTTGTCGGAAACAAAATGGCTGCGAGCAACTTGGCAAGTGTGCTTTTCCCAGAACCATTATGACCAATGATAGCGACAGTTTCGCCCTCACCAATGTTTAAGTTCACCGTGCGCAAGGCTGGAGGAGCATCTTTCTCTTCCAGCATGCTGTAACTAAAGGTGACGTTTTGTATTTCAAGCATTTTAGTATGGCAGCTGGTCGCGAGGCTTCGTGTCAGGGGCACGCACTAGGCGAGCGTTCACGATATAGAAGACCTCTGCTAGGATGACAGTAAGAATAGCCGCGATGATGGCCTCCAACAGTGCTTGTAGTGCAACAGCAGGAATGATGATCTGGGCGGGCACGTAGCCGCGAATGATAATCATCGCAACGACTAGTATTGTATTCGTCGCCGACCCAACAAAGCCTGCAATGGCAGCTGCAGCTGTGCGATTATAGCGGACTAAGGCTGCGAAGGTGGCCCACGAGGTCAGGCCGATAAATAGCCGCGGTAGAATAGCTACCGTTGGGTCTTTGAAAAGAGGAACGGTCGCACGCAGGAAGCTGAGTAAGCCGAAGATAAGGCCGGAAAATAGGCCAACGATGGGGCCACCAATGATGCCACCAAGAATGGTGGGGATATGCTCTGTGGTCGCGCTTCCACTAATATTTGGCAGTGGGATAAAGCCGAGGCCCGGCACAACGCCGAGGATGATGGTAATAGCTGCCAGCACACCCGCGATTACGATGCGTTGCGTCGTCAGCCGCCAGGGATTAGCGATAGAAGAACTGGTAGAAATTTTTTGCATGCCCGGTGCTCCTTTGGGTAGCAGATGCACACTGTAAAAGGTTATGATACGATTGAAATGGTACGAAAGAAAGGGATGATGACATACTCTGGTTAGGAATGGGGAATTGCACCTCCTTTATAAGATGAGGCCGAATATAAGATGAGGTTGAAGCGTTACACAAAGTATACCTGTTGCAGTATAGGCTGTCAAGAAATGATGGCACTCATAATAAGCGCAGCAGTTCCTGACCATCGCCTTATGCGTAAAAAGCTTTTACTCAACGGTGAGCGTTTTGACGCCATTGGGTCCGCCGATGATGGCTTCTTTGGCAATGTGTAGGAAGAGGCCGGTTTCGACAACGCCAACAATGTTTTTGATGGCAGCCTGAAGTGCATCCAGGTCATTGATGCCGTTGGGAAAGGTGCAGTCAAGCACAACATTACTGTTGTCAGTGATGAAGACGGTTCCAGCGAGTTGGCGTAGCGTCACCGTTGCGCCGAGAGCCTCTAGGCGTTTGCGCGTGGGCGTCATGCCAAAGGGTACCACCTCAACGGGAATAGGAAAATGGTGTACGAGCTGCGGAACCTGCTTCGTAATGTCAGCGATGACGATAAAGCTCTGTGCGGCAGTTGCCACGATTTTTTCACGAACGAGCGCACCACCAGCACCTTTCAGCAAGTGCAGTTGTGGGTCGATTTCGTCGGCTCCATCAACGTACAGGTCAATTTCAGGATGGGTATCAAGATCGGTCAAGGGAATGCCAAGGCTGCTGGCAATATCTCTGGTTGCCTGCGAACTAGGAATGGCACCGGCAATGTGCAGGCCGTTTTGGATGCGCTGTGCCAGTGCATAGACAAAGTAGGCCGCGGTAGAACCTGTGCCGAGGCCCACCAGCATACCCTCTTGTACACGCTCTGCCGAGGCATTTCCGGCCAGTTGCTTCCAGGTATCCTGGGGTATTTCGTGCTCTATCATGTGTTCTTCCTTACTCTTATTGGGCAGTATATCCGAATTTGTAGCGGGATAACCGTCTATTTCAGATAAGGTGAGTATACAATTTGCGTGGAAAAAGAACAAATATCGTGAGCAACGAGAAGATGGCCTCATCTTTTATCAGCTATCCAGCATCCCTAGATATTTTTTTGACAGTACATGCGTGGCTGTCTCTTGTCATCTCCGCACTGTCGTGATATATTCTCCTGAGTGACAAAATTCCACATGCTACAGTGAATTGTAGAGTATATTTGTCTCTTGCTGAGACTACAGATATTGATGTATAGATAGAAACTGCTTCCGTGTATAACAAATGTACGAGAGACGTAAACTGCTTTAGGTGGTGGTACTATGGCTAACTCATGGCGCATTTTTTTGGTTGAGGATGACCAAGCTCTCAATCAAACAATAGTCAAATCACTTCGTAAGGATGGCTATACTGTGCAAGGGGCAATAACCGCGGCAGAAGCCATGCGTATCCTCTGGTCAGAAGAGTACGATGTGGTGGTGTGCGATCTGAAAACTGCGGGTATAGACAGCTTTGAGTTTTTGCAATGGGTACGTACCTATCGGCCAAACTTACGTGTCATTATGGTGGGTGCTATTGATGCTGCATCGTATCGCACTCTAGCCTTGGAGAATGGTGCTGTTGGATATCTAGAGCGTCCATTAGATTTACACGTCTTGAAAGGGGAATTACGTCGCTTAGCGCAACAGACGGGGTTTTCGGCTGATCTTGACTCTTTTGATCTGTTAGATGTCATCCAAATTATCACGATGAGCCGCAAGAACACTGCGTTGCTTGTGAGCACCGGCTTAGAGGAGCGTGGCACACTCCGCTTTAAAAATGGTGCGCTGGTCTGGGCCGATTATGGAGCCTTGCGTGGTGAAGAAGCTTTTTTTGCTTTGGCCGCCCATAAGAATGGCACCGTTGTCTACCAATCCTGGAATGAGCAGATCACGCCGAATGTCAGGCAACCCTTATCACGCTTGATCCTTCGTGCATTGCAATATCGTACGAAATACGCCAACTTGCAATTAAGTGGAGAGCAGATGGCGGTCATACCAAATCACAACGGTTCTGTTGTGACCACGGCCATCGACAACGATGACACCCCTTTCGAGGTGTTTGTCGAGCACCAGAAGCAAGAAATTACTCTTCCCCCTGCTCAAGAGCCAATGGTTCCCGTTGCTTCTCAAGAAGGAGAGGGTAATGGCTTAAATGGCATGAGCCAGGCAAAGGAATGGTGGGAGCAGACGGGAAAATATTCTGGGCTAGTTGTGACGAATAATGGCACAAAAATGACACCCCGAAATTTGTCACGCTCCTCTGTAACTCGACCTCTAGGGCGTGCTGACATAGAGTCGGTCAATGGAGCCGATACTGGGTCGTCAAGCACCCCACGTACACCGACTGGCCCCCGCACAGATTTGCCATCGTGGTTGACGGACCAACCTACGTCTTCCAATTTAGCACCGGTGCCACCAAAGCGGCCTCAAACACGGCCATCGGCGTTATCCAACTCGTCATACATGCCCACGCCACCACCTCCGACACCGCAGTTCCCTTTGGCTGAATGGCAAACGCCGCGCTCAACTCCTCAGACTGATGAAGCTGTGGCGCACAAACAAACAACGGCTACCACCCCTTTGGTACAACCACCCCCATCCCCAGAATGGCAACCGCCTGAAGACATGAATCTCATGATGCGGCGCAGTGGCCCGTTACAGAGCTTGTCCACAGAACATAAGTCAGGGGAATTTCCTCCACATGTTGGTAAGCAAGATAGCGGGCAGCAGGTTTCTATCGCTAGCAGTATGACAGGCGCACAACGCAGTCTCAAGCGTAATTACAATTACGCATCACTCGTTGCTGCACTGCAGACGTTGGGGTACTCCATCAACGGTTTTGTCGCGGCAGCCGTGGTGAGCATTGAAGGGCAGCCAATTGCTCAAGTCGCGGTAGACGATCTTGATATTGCGCCGATGTGCGAACATTTTAGTATGATCTTGAAGGGTGTCCTACAATCGCTCTCTCAAGGAGTCTGGGGAAGCCATGAAGAGACGATTATTAGTAGCACCGAGCGTCATATTCTGATGCGTATTGTCGGTAATGAGAAGAACGCTTTCCTGGTGTTAATCACCACACGCGAGTCGGACTCTTTAGAGAGCTTGGAAGTGATGGCCAATGTTGAGGGTGCGATTACCTCGGCCTTGCGCTAGTCTGAGAGAAGATTGTTATGAGTGAGCAAAAACTCCCTCCAACGGAGGAAGAGAAAAAGAATAATCAGTTTTCGTTTATTGTCGGCATTATTATTGCCCTTGTAATCATTGTCGCTTTTGCCTTACTGTTCAATAAGTAAGAAGGGAAAGACAGGATAAATCAATTGTCTGATGCCACGGGATCAGACAATTGATTTATCCTGTCTTTCCCTTCTTCTTAAGAAGAAGCGTTCCGTTGTGATTCCAAGAGTTTGTTCAAGCGGGCAATATCATTTTCTTTGGCGACAGATGATGTTGTTCTGCGTCGTGGCTGCTCGTGTTCGTCTTGTAACGTTTCTTCCAACGAGTTGCTGGATTGCGGTTGTGGGCGAAGCAACGATGCTGGTTGCCCGTTGCCCTCTGGTAGCAAAGGTGTCTTTGTTTTATTGCTTTGCCCTGTCTGCTGCTTGTTTTTCAGGAGTTGTAGTTGGTGCTCAATGCTCTGGTCGGCGTCGAGTTGGTCGAGTTGTGTAACGAGGTCGCGCTTATGCAAGTCGGCCAGAGCGCGTGCGCGTGCTTCTGCCTCCATGACCGCATCCTTTGCTTTCTCGGTGCGCTCCTTATCTTTCGGATTGTTATTTTTTCCGAGGGCATCAAAAACACGCTGTTGCAGGATGGCGTTGCGTTTGCGTGTTGAGAGCAGGTCTATCGTCGTCTCAACCTCGGCGATTTTCGCTTCGAGTTCGCGTAGCACTTTACGCATGGTGACAACGAGTTGCTCCTGCTCTTGTTGCTGTTGCGCGTAACGCTGGCTCTGTTTCAAGATATCGTTACGCCGAGTGAGGGCTGTGCGTGCTGCGTCATCATTGTCTTGCTGGATCGCCTGCTCAGCTTTTTTATACCACTGCGCGGCCTCTGCCTGTCGTTCTTTGCTCCGTTTTTGCAGTCGATGACTCTCTGCAATGGCGGTCGCAACCTGCGTCTTGACTTGCACCAGTTGATTGCGCATGTCAAGCTGAAGTTGCTGAAGGACCTTTTCAGGATCGTCAGCTTTCTCAACGACAGTGTTAAGGTTGGCTCGCAGCAAGGTGAGCACACGTTCCAACAAATTCATAGGTGTTCTCCAATTAGTAAGATTGCTCTGGTTTGGGTGGTGTGATGTGGGCGAGTGGAAGGATGATCTTCATTGAAAGAAAATCACCCTTCCTGCTCCTTTACGTTACTTTTCGCTGGTGGCGTCAACCATGTTTGTGGTGCCATTGGCATGGGCAATGTTGCCATTGGCTTTGGTACCACTTTGCTCGTCCTGGCCTGCCAGGGCGGGAATATGGCTCATCAAGCTACTGATACTTGTGCCACTGAGCATCTCAAAAAGGGCCGGTACCTGTGCCACCATGTTCACAATGTCACCTGTGAGGCGGCTAGCACCAAGACCACCACCGTTGCTGCCGTTCCCACCGCCAGTGGAAACGATCGTCACTTTATCAACCTTGCTCAACGGCTCGGCAATGGCACGTACGATCTCTGGCATACCAGTTAGCAGTTTATCAAGCACGGCTGCCTGGTTGTATTCATGGAAGGCGGCGGCTTTCACTTTCATTGCGTCAGCTTCGGCCTCACCTTTGGCACGGATGACTTCGGCTTCTGCCAGACCACGGGCGCGGACGACATCAGCATCAGCCAGACCACGGGCACGGTTCGACTCAGCTTCGGCCAAGCCACGGGCTTTGGTGGCTTCCGCGTCACCAATACCACGGGCTTTGGTGGCATCGGCTTGACCTTGCGCTTCTAGCACGGTGCGTTGGCGTTCGGCTTCGGCAACGGTTTCGATCCGACGACGCTCGGCCTCTGCTGCCTTCTGGATGGTTGCTTGCAGCTCAAGTTCGCGGCGTTGTATTTCGGCCTGTTGCACTTTGATCTGCGCGTTTTTCTCAACCTCGGTGACTTTGATGGCCTCGGTCACAACCTGCTGTTGTGACATGTTGGCCTGAATGTCATACGCCTTGTCAGCAGCTGCCTGCTGGCGTTTCACTTCGGCGTCGAATTCTGCTTTCTTCAGTGACAGGTTACGTTGTGATGCTGCCTGCAATGCCAGTGACTCGGTCTCAGCTTTCACACGCTCTTGATCGGCTGAGGACTTGGCAACTGCTGCCTGACGGGATGCGTTTGCCTGCTGGATTTGTGTATCGCGCAAGGCGAGGGCGGCGGCGATATCTGCCTGCTTACGAATTTCTGCGATCTGCGGACGACCCATATTGGTGATGTATTCGTTCTTGTCGCGTACATCCTTGATGGTGAAAGAGATGACTTCTAGACCCATCTTTTCCATATCAGGAGTGACGGTCTTGAGCATCTTAGCTCCCACATTTTCGGGGTCCTTCACCAACTCTTCGACGGTCAGCTGACCGACAATGCCGCGCAGGTGGCCTTCCATGACCAAACGGATCAAATTCTCTCGTGCTTCCTGGGTCTTGCTCAGAAATTGCTCGGCGGCAGTTTTAATGCTCTCCTCGTCGGAGCGAACTTTGATCTGCGTCACGGCCTCGACGTTGACGGCAACGCCCTGGTTCGTATATTGGTCTTGTTGCGGCGCAACATCAAAGGACATCAACTCCAAAGAAAATTCTTGCGCACGCTGATACAACGGAATGACAAAGTGTGAGCCACCAGTGATGACCCGTGTACCACCAGCACCATACACGATGAGTGCCTGGTTCGGTCCCACTTTGCGTAATAAGCGTCCAACGGTATTGATAAGCAGTATGACAACGATTACGGCGGTCACTGCCCCGATAATAGCAATGTAAGGCATACGTTACTCCTTTTGGAAGTCTTTTCGCATAACTAATGATGAGTCTGTTTTATCTTGTTCTTCGAGTAGTGCGCGGAGTTCTGCTAGTTCATCGGCATGAACGGGGTTGCTATGAGCATTTTCTGACGTGCTGTCGGGTGTGGGCTGATCCTGGTCGATAAAATGCTCCCAGGTATCGACTTCGGCAACACCATGCTGATAATTGACCACGACAACCTCCTGATCGCGTTCGAGGCGGCGTCCATCTACACTGCGTGCTGGCACGCTTTTACGCATACCACCAGGGGAGATGTAGAGGACTTCGCCCAGCCCATTCTCCTGAACCGTGACGCTGACCTTGCCGAGCATGCCAGTACGATCAGACACGTCTTGCACCGTTGCACCCTCACTGTCGCCAAAGATGCGACCAAGCAGCGCAAGCAGCAAACCCACGACGATCAGGCCACAAACGGCGGCGAGAACGAGCGTCAATGGCAATGCCAAGGCGGTTGCATTGTGAAAGACATAGCCGAAAAAACCAAAACCGAGTAAGAAAAGAACAATAGAGGTAGGATTTACATAACCTAATAGTGAGAATGTGTTTCCTTCTTGCGCCGCCTGAGGCCCGCTATGCTGTGTTGCTCCTTGAGGGACAGGGTGCATACCATGTACACCGTTTCCTACCAGGACAGCCTTTCCCTGTAAAGCTCCAACTTGATGGTTAACCACATGTGGTACATGATGCAGCCCATCGATATGATGAGCGAAGTCACTATGTCCAACATGTGTGCTGTGTCCACTGTGGCCTAGATTGCCAAGCATGGTGGTTACTACCAGGAAGAGCAATCCAAACAGGAAGCAGCAAATGAATACGAGCGATAACGGGTCAGTTGCGATTAACATAACTCTGCTCCTTTACCTTCAGATGTGTCACAATCTGTCTTTCGATGCTTTCAATCAAGCTGATAATACCGATAAGTATACCGACAATCCCCAGCACAAAAGCAAGTGAAAGGCAGATAAGTATCGAAGGTACTCCTATAAGTGATAAGAGTGGAAATATTGAGTCAGAAAAGAAACCGCTCATGCCTGTCGCAAACGCGCCAAGCAGGAACAGTGCAGGCAGCAAGATGGGATGCTGTTGTAGCAATGGACTACGCTGCAACTTAGAGAGACGATGACGGTATCCAGGCAATGGATGTTGACTTTGTATCATTGCGCTGCTTTCTCCTGATGGTTCACTTCTTTTGGTCATCTTTTTGTCCTACGTGTACGCGGTATAGGCTGTATGAACTGTGTACCTGTCGTTCTTTATCACGGTATTCTGTTTTGTGATTATGGCAGTGTCCGCATACATCCCGCATATATAGACGTAGAACAGTATGAAAATTACAATGCTACTCCAAATGGGTATCAGCATCAACCGTTTCGTAGGTATACTCTGTATATTCGCCATTTTGCCGATGATCAGTAATGGCCTCAACTATTGTTTCCAATTTATCTACTGGCAAGGTCATCAAGGTACGAAACAACTCGATATAGTGACGCGGGTCTTCTGCTTCAGCAAGACGCTGAAGTAACTCGTATACAGCAGGTTCGCTATGCCATTCTTCAGCACTTGCGCTAAGCCAGGTTGTTAGACGATCACTGGTATGTTCCATATCACTGAGTAGGTCCGTGCTGTAATCAGGCGGGTCACTTACTAGATAGCCGGGATGAACCTTAAAGAAACGTGAAAGCAGGTCGCGACTTGACGCCGTAAGGTGCAGCCGTTTGTTGCTTTCCAATTGTGAAAGGTAAGCTTGGCTAATGCTTTCATGCAACTCTTCGTGCATGGTTTTGACGACTTCCATTTGTGTCATAGGTCGATCATAGCCTCGTAGCTCGCCTTCAACCTCGCGCAAATGTTTGATTTTCTCCCCTAAATTCATCACTCATCCCTCAATAGCTATTTGCTATATTCGAGTATAGCTGATTGTTATGCCCCTTGTCAAGTGATTTTGTTAACTTGCTAGGGTGATTGCCCCTGTCGCACTGTCTATGTGGATGGATATAGCACCAAGAGGTGTGTTAGCAGGAGGATTAACCACTTGGGCTTCTTTAGCGGGATCGAAGGCTGCCCCGTGGCAAGGACATAAGAGGAGTTTGCTACTGGAGTCGTAGTCAACCTGACAGCCAGCGTGAGTGCAGAGGGCATCATAGGCCACAAATTGGCCGTTGTCCAGGTGAACGAGGACACCAGGATCACCGCTTGAGGGAATGGTGAAATTCAGCGCGCTATTACTTGGCACTGCATTTACTTGCGCTATAGTTTTACCCGTTGCGGCTGTTCCGCTGGCAGGTGTGGTAACTGGCGGTGTAGGATACCCTTGTTGTGGCGTATTCCCTACCCCCACTCCCGCTGCTGTATCGCCCGCTGTACCCTCCGATCGTAGCACATTGACAGCATAGCCTAAAGCCGCGAGCCCAAAAGCTGCGACACCACCTGTAAACATCCCCAACAGGAAATTTCGGCGCGCATCTAACGCACGTTGTGCTCCACGCGCATTGTTGTGTAACAGCCGAGCTTGTGCTTGTTTGTTGGCGAGGGGTGTTGTTGGAACGGGAACTTCCTCTTTGTTAAACTTGACTGTCCCGAAAATGAGAGCCAGTGCAGGAAGCAGGCGTGCCTGTCGCTCTGGCTGTGCGTTCTCCAAAAACATCACCGTGAGCCATGCATCTATAGAAGGATAGCCCGTGTTCAATGGACCATTGAGGAACAGTGTGAGCCAGCAAATGACAAAGACAATATCCGCACCATAAAAGTATGGGTAAACATGCCAAGAGGCAGACAAGAAGAAAAGGAGACTTAATAAGAAACCGAAGAAGGCGGCGGGACGCAGCAACAGGCCAAAGAGTGCGCCAATACCAATTGCTATTTCTCCTAAAATGACCAGTAAACCAAACGCGGTTGCATGGGGAGCTGCGACGTGTATAAGAAAGCCATGCAAAGGAGTGTTAACGGCGAAGCCCGCAATCTGCCTACCTATGTATCCGTGGGCCTGGGGATTAAAGAACTGCGGGTCCATAATTTTTTGTATGCCTGCATACATGAAGGTGATACCGAGAAACAGGCGTAACGGCAAAAGCACCCAGCTGGGTGTAGCGATAGTTTGTAAACGTTTTTGTGCTGGTGACACTCGTGAACCCCTCTATATTGGTAGCCGGGAACTATATACTTTGTTGATTTAGTTGTGTCTGTAATACGTAGTTCTACTTTAACATCGCCATATTAAGTCATCATGAATTACCATTTTGCGCAAAAAAAGAGCAACGTACATATAAACTATGTGCTGTACGTTGCTGCTTAGCGTGGAAGCGAAGCCTGTGACTCACTTCGCCTCCCGATATATATAAGTATACTAGTCAAATCTCAAGAAAGACGCAAGAAGTTGTAAAGAAAGCGTACTGGTTTACTTCTCAGGTAAAAGTTGTAGCCTTCCTTCTGCCTGTTCTTCAATCATCGCACGTGCATAGAGCATCGGATGGTGTTCGACCGCTAGCCAGAGCGGAATAAAATCGTCGTAGTGTTTGCTGGCAGGATGTCCCGATTGACCTGGTGCATGCACTGAGAGCGAGTTACTGAGATCTGAGAAATCTACAATCTGACGATAGGAGGGAACAGTCACCACGACCTCTGGTTTATCAGGAAGTGTTGCCCCCATATTCACCGTGTCGATGTCGCCACCTACAGGGAAAGGGCCACGATTGAACAGGCGATCAAGCGGTTGTACCGCGCCGAGCGTATGATTGTAGGTCATTTTGTGTATTTTGCCATATTGCCATTGTGCGATATCGTCACCCAGTCTCTGACGGAGTTCATCTATCGTTGCTTGGAAAGCACTGCTTAATGCGGCATCCCATGTGTGTGGACCATTGGGAACAGCCGTATCGCTAAACCAGCTATCATCATGCTCATTGAGCAAGCGAATCACCAATGGTCTGCTTCTACTCGCATACCCATTGGTGGAGGCCAGAATATTCGCACCAACGCCAAGGTAGCGCAAATGGAGTGTTTCATCGTCTCCAAGTAGCACCTGAAATACGATGATCTCTAGCTTCTTCAGAAACAGACTATAGATTGTTGCGGCTGTGCTGTCCGGGGAAAGTACATATTCCCATGTCCGAACGTTGTCGAGGGCGGCACGTTCCAGTGGCGTACTGGCCTGTATCTTGAGCAAATGTGGCACAATCTCAGAGGCAGGTATGGAATACTGATCGGATTGGATGTTTGCCATATCCAGCGGTGTGAGCTTGTCCTTGCGTGTCAGCAGATCGCTTATGCGCTGAGCGCGGTAGCCGTTCAACCACTCGTTGGTGATATAGTAGGGATAGTTGTCATCGATGACGCGGTTATTGGCTGTGGCGATGAAGTGCTGTTCTGGATTGTACGTTTGTGGCAACTCTTCAAAAGGAATGTAGCCTGTCCACTCGTATTCTCCCGTCCAACTAGGCGAAGGCAACAAGGCCTGACCCTTTGCGCGTATAGGAATCGCTCCGGCCATCACATAACCAATATTGCCTGTGCGATCACCGTAAATGATGTTTTGCGGCGGAACATCCCAATCACGGAGCGCGTCACAGAATTCATGCCAGTTTGTGGCACGGGCCAGCTTCTGGATCGATGAAATGATGTTGCATTGCTCCAATCCTGTCCAGCGTAATGCCAACGGCCATTCCGTCTGCTCTGCTTGTGCTTTGTCGGTTCCATTGTGTGCTGCATCCATGTGCGTTGCTGTGGTCATGGTAGTTATAATGGGGCCGTGACGTGTGATGCGTACCTCTTCAACTACCGTTTCAGCACCCTTGACCACAATTTCTTCACGAACGGTCTGGGCCATTTCCCATTGTCCCTGATATTCATATAATGAGGAGTCAGCGGGATGGAACTTTTCAATGTACAAGTCTTGCACATCAGAAATGGCGTTTGTGACGCCCCAGGCAATATGCTGATTATGACCGATCACAACCCCAGGCGTGCCGGGGAAACTCGCTCCCACTACATCAATATCCTCTGCTACGAGGTGACATTCATACCAGATGGAGGGAGCGGCCTGTCCCAGATGGGGGTCATTGCAAAGAATGGGGAAGCCTGTGTGCGTTTTTGTTCCGTCCACAACCCAGTTATTGCTACCGCCAAGCGTGCCGAAGCCGCTCAGTGCTTTGACCTGCTCATATTGTTCCAGCATACCAAGATTGATACCCTGATAGGTAACGCCAGGAGGAACGATCAGAGGATGTTTCGGATCATAGCCCGCTTCTAGACGTGAGGCGCGTTCAACGCCGAGTCGTGCTACGAGTTCTGCACGGATAAGCTCCGTTTCCCAGTTGCCGCCCAGGTTCCAGCCCATCATCTTGGACCACTGTATGCTATCGGTGATTTGCCATTCCTTCGGCTGTAGGCGTAGAATCGTGAACTCCACGGGCAACTTATAGCGATGCGACGTGATAAATGCGTTCACACCCCGTGCATACGCTTCAAGCGTACCCTTATCATGCGCGGAGAGGCGTGCCACGTCGCTTGCAGCAGCGCGGTGAAGACCCAAGCGGCGGCAAAAGCGGTCAGTCTCTAGGGCGATAGGGCCGAATATCTCGGATAAGCGACCCGACCCCAGGCGGCGATTGACCTCCATTTGCCAGAGGCGTTCTTGTGCGTGCAGATAGCCCTGTGCAAAGTACATGTCCTCTTCATGTTGTGCGTACACATGTGGGACTCCGTAGGTATCGGTAATGATCTCTACCGCTTCATGAAGACCCTGCAAATGGAGCGAGCCGTTGCGTTTTGGCAAGGGCCGGTGGGTCAGCGCATAATAGGTTCCGTACAAGCCACCAGCTAGCCCTGCCACGCCCGCTGCGGCTGCGAGTGTCTTTTGCCACCATGCTGTCATAAAAACTCTGCCTTTCACAATATATCCCATAGGGGTGCGCCCTCTCGGTTGGCGAAACCTATCCCTAACAGGGCGTCATGAATGCTACAGTAACTCGGTCCCTTTCGGGGTGTCACGTACCTCAAAACCAAGGGTCTTAAGCTGGTCGCGTAACTGGTCAGAGAGCCTCCAGTTCCTTGCTGCTCTTGCCTCATCACGCTGCTTTACCAGGGCAAGGGCCTCTGCGCTGATAATACTTGGTGCCTTTGCCTCCACCGTATCGAGGCGTAGCCCCAACACACGATCAAAGTCGAGCACGAGGCGACGCCGTTCTTCGGCTGCGATTTTGTTGCTTCGTGCCGCCTCACGCGTGATGCTGAGAGCGGTAGGCATGTCCAGGTCGTCATTGATCGCTTCATGGAACGCGTTATGCAGCTGCTGTGCCTCTGCGCTCCACGCTTGCTGTGTTGTTGCCTTGTCTACCGCTGGTAATTCCGCAATATCTGCATGCAAATTATTCAGACCGTTTTGAGCTGCTGTGATTGACTCGTCAGTAAAGCTCATTTTTGAGCGATAGTGGGCTGTCAACAACAGATAACGATAGGCCATCGGGTCGATGTGTTGATCCAGAAGCGATGTGAGCAGAACAACATTCCCTTTTGAGCGTGACATTTTGCCACTCCCGAAATCTAGGAATTCGCCATGCATCCAGAGTTGCACAGGTGTTTTTCCTGTGGCTCCCTGACTTTGTGCGATCTCATCTTCATGATGCGGAAACTTCAGGTCGATGCCGCCCGTGTGGATGTCAAATTGCTCCCCCAGGTACTTTGTCGCCATCGCGGAGCACTCAATGTGCCAGCCGGGGAAGCCTTGGCCCCAAGGGCTGTCCCAGTTCATTTGGCGCGTAGCATCTCCACGCTTCCACAATGCGAAATCTTCTGGGGCGCGCTTGTCTTCGGCAATCTCCATCTGTTCACGACCATGCCCACCAGAACGCAGATTTTCCACGGTGTTGCCTGAGAGTTGCCCATAGGAGGGGAACTTACTGACATCGTAGTACACATTGCCTTCTGTGACGTAGGCTAGTCCTTTTGTCACAAGTTGCTCCGTCATCGCGATCATTTCTGGAATGTGCTCGGTCGCCTTCGGGTTGAGGTTCGCGGGCAGAATATTCATGATGGCCGCATCACTCAGATACTGCTCAGTGTATTTTGCCGCGATCTCGTAGGCCGAGAGACCAGTTGTACGCGCTTCGTGTTCGAGTTTATCTTCGCCACTTTCCTCAGTATCGTTCTGTAGATGCCCTACATCGGTGATGTTTCGTACCAGCAGCACCTCATAACCATTATACATGAGCATGCGGCGCAGCCAATCGGTCATGATGAAGGTGCGTAAATTGCCAATGTGAATATCTTTGTAGACAGTAGGGCCGCAGTTATAAATGCCTACCTTTGTAGGATGTAGTGGCTGAAACAGTTGTTTTGTGCGTGTAAGCGTATTGTACAGATGGATTGGCTGTGTTGAAATTGTAGACATGAGCATATCTCCTCTCGGTTCATAGGAATACTGGTGTTTTTCAAAAACGGAGTGCGAGGCGGTAGCTCAGGCAATGGGACGTGAAAGCAGGGGGCATAGAGCAGGCATTGTTTCTATTAGCCGTTGGAGCACACGTTCCTACGTTCACAGAGTGCTGAGCTACTCATGCTGCCTCTGTGAACGCCACGACAGGTGCAATTGTACATTCTATAATTCACGTGATCTTCTCCAACTATGGCGATATTTCTTGTTCTTATGGCTAGTATAGCATATCCCGCACGTGACGTATAGCCCTCCACACAGTTCTCCTAAATATCATGTTTTTTATTTTTAGTTTTGTACAAAAACATAGAAATCATTGCATAATTTTGCTCACCTAAAACGTTGATTAATAAAGCAAGTTAACATATATCTTGCAAATTTCGTTTTTAGCTGCGGGAGCAACAGACACATGAACAAGCGTCGTATCTCTACCTCTGCACGTATACCCTGGAAAACACCACGATCCAAGCCAAACCCTGAACCCAAACCAGATCCTCAACCCCCACCCAAGCCAGAACCGGAGCCGAAGCCTGACCCTCCACCGCCTATTATAGTCGGACCACACGGAGAATATCTTTTTCATCATTAAAGAAAAGGTCTTCCTGCACACTCTAAGAAATAGTGCAGGAAGACCTTTTGGTGGGTAGAGAGCTAGACACGTACCGTATCTGCTGTAGAGGCCCGCACAGCGAAGTACACCGCCTGCTCATGATGCACGACAATGGCCACTGTTGATTGCTCTGGCACGAGTTGATAGGCCTCGGTCAAGGAAACCCCGATGCTCTCGTTCACAGGTAAGAGTTGGAAAACCTTTGTATGCTCTGCAAGCTCAGGAATGGCCGGATAGCCCCAACTGTAGCGCCGTCCATGTTTGCGATCAAGCGCGAGTTCACGGCGAATAACGCGATTCGTGTATTCAGCCAGCCCTTCCGCCATTTCAACGGCGAGTCCATGAACAAAGTACGCTTCTGAATAATTACCCACTTCTTGACGCTGCTGAATTGCCTCACTCGCCGCTTCGCCCATAGTTACCACTTGCAAGGCCACTACATCTATTTTGCCGCTGGCAGCGGAAGCAAAATAGTCGGCCAGGCAGAGGCGTTCACGCTCATGCTGGCGTGGAAAGCTAAAACGCGTTGCTTCACGCAAGGTGCCATCTCGTTGGAAAGCTTGATAATCATAGACAATTAACTCGTTGCCGTTTGATTGGCAGGGGAAGTAGCCATAAATCACTTTGGGTTGCAGATAGCGTTGCAGCCGCGCCTCGCGTAGCATGCGTTCCAGGCGTGGCTGGAAATCCTCTTCAACCAGACGCGTGAATTCTGCACCGTGCGCTTTGCCGCCCCAGTGCAGCCGATAGAGCGTGTTCAGGTCCATGCAAGGGGCGATATCTTCTAGGCCGATACGGTCTAGCACACGTGGGCCCCAGAAGGGAGGCGTCGGTAGCGCATTCACTGGTGTAATGCTCTGTGAGGGTTGGACGTTTTCGCTTGCAGCAGAACCATCTTTATCTGTAGCAGAGGGGCGCGTCATTTTCTTAAAACGCTCGCCCCAGGCCTCACTTTGGATACGCTGCACAAAGCTGGCACGCTCCTCATCGCTGTTGGTCAGTTTGTCAATGATCTCTAAGCCCTCAAAGGCATCGCGTGCATAGAAGACGCCCGGCTCATACGCAATTGGCGCAGACTCTGACGTTTGCTCGTCCACGAAGAGAATGCGTCGTCCATAAGAGCGATTAATGGCCGCTCCACCGACAATCACCGGGAAATGGAGCCCGCGCTTGTGTAGTTCTTTTACACACAGCGGCATCTGCTTCGAGGTACTGACGAGCAGCGCGGAGAGGCCGATAGCGTCGGCGTTGACCTCAATGGCCTTGTCGAGAATAGTGTTGAGCGGCACCTGCTTGCCAAGATCGTAAACTGTATAGCCATTATTGCTCAATATGGTGTTGACAAGATTTTTGCCGATGTCATGTACATCACCAAAGACGGTTGCCAGTACGACCTTCCCCTTGGTGTAGCCCTCTTTCTTCTCAAGATAGCCTTCCAGGTGGGCAACGGCGCGTTTCATGACCTCCGCCGATTGGAGCACGAAGGGTAGTATCAACTCGCCTGCGCCGAAGCGGTCGCCAACGTCTTTCATGGCTGGCAACAGCACGGTATTTAAGACGTTGACAGCGGCCTCGCTTGTTGTGTTCTGCTGCTGCTCGGATCGTTCTTGCACGATCTGGTCAATCAGCGGTTCTATACCCTCTTTGCGGCGATGCAAGACTTGCCAGTGGATACGTTCGGCCACGCTCATGCCCTCGGTGGGGTCGCTTTTCGTGGCTTGCTCGCTCTGTTGTGGGCCATGTTCTTCAAAGTAGGCGATATAGCGTGGTAAAGCGTCGGGCCGATTGAAGATCAGGTCGTCGGCAAGCTGGCGTTGCTCGGTGTCTACCTCGGCGTAGGGCGTGATATGCACGGGGTTCACGATCGCCATATCAAGACCCGCTTTGATGGCGTGATAGAGGAAGACGCTGTTCAAGACGGCTCGTGCGTGTGGCTTCAAGCCGAAAGACACGTTGCTCACGCCCAGAATGGTGAATACGCCCGGCATCTCTGCCTTGATGCGTGTCAGGGCGTCCAGCGTTTCAACAGCGGCAGTTTGTAGCTCTTCCTGACCTGTGGTTATGGGAAAGGTCAACGGGTCGAAGATAAGCGCATTTGGTGCTAACTGGTATTCATGGACGCAGATATCATAGATAGCGTGGGCAATCTCAACTTTGCGCTCGGTCGTCTTACCCATGCCAATCGCATCAATGGTTAGGGCGACCACCGCTGAGCCGTGTTCAAGCGCGAGTGGCAAGACGGCATCTATTTTTTCGCGCCCCGTCTCCATGTTGACCGAGTTGATGATAGCGCGTCCCGGATAGATCTCCAGGCCTGCTTTGATGACGCTCAGCTCGGTGGTGTCAATCACCAGTGGAGCTTCAATGCCCATTGAGAGCTTTTTGATGATGTTTGTCATCTGCTCCGGCTCGTCTACACGCTCGGTCAAGGCTACCTGTACATCCAGCACATGAGCCCCGCCTTCAACTTGTTCGCGTGCAATGCCGAGTAATGTATCATAGTCGTCGTTGAGTAGAGCCTGTTTTGCCTTACGGCTACCCTGCGCATTGACGCGTTCTCCCACGAGCAGAGGAGCTGGCTCCTGCTGCATGGCGGTGGCACGAATGGCACTGGATACGAAGGGCAGTGTGATGGTGAGAAAGTCTTTGTGGCTCAGATTGTTGTCGGCAATGGGGCGCGCACGTCTCTGCGCTGGCCGACAAGCATTCACGATGGCACGTAGATGTTCATGACTGCTGCCGCAGCAACCGCCAACGATGTTGACGCCAAACTCAGTAATGAAATCGCGCAATGCAGCCGCCATAGGCTCTGGCTCCATTGGGTACACTGCCAGGCCGTTGACATTGAGTGGAATACCCGCGTTGGGAATGGTCGAGATCGGTAGTGGGCAATTCTCGGCCAGAAAACGCACTGGTTCGCGCATATATTCGGGTCCGGTGGAGCAGTTGAGGCCGATCACATCGACACGCAAAGCGACTAACGTGGTCATGACTGCTGCTATATCGGTTCCGAGCAGCATCCGTCCACTGGTATCCAGCGAGACCTGTGCTTGAATGGGCACGCTGCGCCCAGCCTGCTGCATGGCACGACGAATCCCTGTAATGGCGGCGCGCACCTCTAAAATGTCCTGGCTGGTCTCGATGAGCAGAACATCAACGCCACCCTCAAGTAGGGCCGCGGCCTGCTCACGAAAGATTTCTGCCAGTTGCTGATAGGTGATGTTACTCAAAAGTGGATCACTGGATGAGGGTAACATACCCGTGGGACCGAGCGAGCCAGCAACAAAACGTGGCTGCGTTGCTGTGCTATAGCTGTCAGCGAGACGACGCGCCAGCCGTGCCGCTGTCAAATTAACCTCATGTGTCAGCTTGCCTATACCATACTCATCAAGCTTGAGACGGCTAGCCGTAAAAGAGTTTGTTTCTAGAACATCGCAGCCAACTTCGAGGAAGCCAGCCTGAATCTCCTCAATGACAGAGGGTTTGCTGAGCACTAGATACTCGTTGCACCCTTCGGTTGCCTGACCACCATAATCTTCCGCGCTGAGCTGATAGTTTTGAATGTTTGTGCCCATCGCACCATCATAAATCAAAACACGATGTGTTAATGCGTCCAAAAATTGACTCATGAAACCCCCTACTGGAATGCGGCGACTAATTCGCGACAGAACGCAGGGATGTCCTCAACGACGCGCCCCCACACCATGTTTCCTTCGCGGAAGGCGGCCTCATCTACCCAGATGCCGCCTGCGTTAACAATATCATCTTTAATGCCAGTTGAACCAGTGGCCTTGCGCCCACGCATAATGCCCGCTGAAATAGGAACCCAACCACCGTGGCAGATGGTGGCGACAATCTTGCCTTGCGCATCAAGATCGCGTACAAGTTGCAGTATTGCCGCATTGCGGCGCAGTTTGTCCGGTGCCCAGCCGCCAGGAATCACGATCCCCTGTAGTTCATCAGCTTTCGGAGCTTCATTGATGCTTACATCCGGTGTCATCTCCAAGCCATGCTTCCCGCGCACTGTTTGTGTCGTTAGCCCGATCACAATCACCCTGGCACCCTCTTCGCGCAAGCGCATCAGCGGCACCCAGAACTCCAGGTCTTCCACTTCCTGAGCCACCAGATACGCAATCGTCTTTCCCTGCAAACTCATAAACCAGCTCCCTCCTGTAAATGCTCAAGCTGCTCTGTTCGTTCTTCGCGCATACGACGAATTGCTTCCACAGAGTCTTCAAAAAGTTGACCACCGCTCTCTCTCTGGATACGCTCTCGAATACGGTGTACTTTTTGTAAAAATTCTGGTGATACACGCTTAAGGTCGTCCTGTGTTCCTTTTTCCTGCAAGCACCCTCCTATTGAGCAATCTGTTATAGCGGTATTATATCATGTGCTTCTTTTTCAAAGAAGAGAGAAGCGCACCTATTCATGCTGGTATTCGCCGAGCCATTTCACCCAGGCGATTTTCCCTTTAACCGCGTTCCATAAACGAGCGTCAGCAGTCCACAGTTCGCATTTTTTGAACTCTGCAAGTGCTAAATAATGTGCATCATATGTAGCTGGAAGATTGAAGGTGTGAGCGAGACTCATTGCTCGTAAACTAAGAGCAGGATCTTGTGAAAATAAAAAAACTATCTCTGTATGGAATATCTTAATTATCCATTGTTGTGCTTGCTGGAACTCTATCTCATTACGACGGACTCGTTGGTAGATTGCATTTGTAACCTCGTATGCAAGAATGGCTGGTGCCAGTACGTCCGTTTTCTCTTTTGTCCAACTTTCTAACAAAGCTAGTGCTGTAGGTGTGTCATTTTCGTTGAAGGCCCACTTAACGACAATACTAGTATCGACTACTACCATTTGGCTCATAGTTCTCCCAACTCCTTAGAACGTTCTTCTCGCATTGTGTGAATAATCTCAGTAGAGTCACTGAAAGGTACATTGCCCCTTTCTCGTATGAGTTCGTTTTGCATCTGTAGAAAGCTATTTAATGTTCGCTCAGTAATAGGGCGTATTTGTTGTGTGAGATGTGCTTCTTCAGGAACGGCTTCTTCAAGAATAGCTCCCAGATACTCGCCGATGGAGATATCTCGTTGATCTGCCGCTATTTTGATTCTGCGGCGAAGCTCAGGACTTGCATCAAAAGTGACTCTGCTCCGCTTGGTAGATTGTTGTTCCTTGTTATGAACATCCTGTTTTCGTAATGCCATTACCTGACCTCTTCCTTTTTCGCGTGTGTTTCACTCAAATGTCCTCTTGTAATTGTAGGTCAATTGTCTCTGCTTGTCAACTTGTCTCATCTACGATATGGCGACATGGCTACATAATGACAAATAACTTTGCCTGTACTCATCTAATAAAAGGTACGATTTGCACAAAATGTGTGGTGTATGGAAATAATAAGCCTGTGTATGGATGTTACCTTTAATATACAAGCATAGTGAGCGAGAAACGCTCCTATTTTTATCTATTGAAGGAGAGACTACAATGGCTGAACAAGTTCCTGATAAGTTTTTAGATCTGTTCCAGAAGCCCGCACTAGCGCATCTAGCAACGGTAATGGCGGATGGCACCCCCCAGGTGACTCCGGTGTGGGTGGATTATGATGGAACCTACATCCTGATCAATACTGTAAAGGGCAGACAAAAAGCAGTGAACATGGAAAGGCGTTCTCAGGTTGGCTTGGACATCGTTGATCCCGGCAATCCTTGGCATTGGCTATCCGTGCGTGGACATGTGGTGGAGGTGGATGAGCAGGCTGCCAATGAGCATATCGATAAAATGGCTAAGAAGTACACCGGACAGGATAGGTACGCCAATCATAACCCTAATCTGACACGCGCCATCTATAAGATACTGCCTGATCGCGTGATTAGCAGTCAAGCGTAAGTCCTTCTGTCCAAGGCTAGCTAGAAACGAACTCCTCTTTTTATCCGTAATAGCAACACGTATGGTTGTTTCGGGATGTTTGTGGATGCCCACAAGGGAGGAGTTTTTCTATGACAGATCGTTTTACGCTCGGCATTGAGGAAGAGTTTCAGGTAGTCAGTCGGGCCAATGGCGAATTATGCTCACGCGCACAAAGCCTGTTAGATCAGGGTGCGCCCTACTTTGAAGAACAGATCAAGCCGGAGATGCTGCAAGCAACGGTAGAATTGATCTCGAATGTTCTGCCGGATATGACGACTGCACGAAAAGAGCTACAAACACAACGAGTATTACTGGGGCGTTTAGCTGAGCAGCAAGGATTGGCCCTCGTCAGTGCCGGTACACACCCTAGTTCATCCTGGCAAGATCAAGAGCTTACGGAGAAAGACCGCTATCTCGAATTGGAGCGAGAATATCAAGATATTGCCCGCTCGATCCTCATTTTTGGCCTGCATGTGCATGTCGGCATCCCCAGCAAGGACCTCTCCGTCAAGGTGATGAATCAGGTGCGTACCTGGTTGCCACAACTGCTCGCGATCTCATCCAATTCGCCATTTTGGGCTGGTCGCATGACTGGCATCAAGTCCTATCGGTCAGTAGCGTGGAAGCAATTTCCTCGTAGCGGCATGCCTGACCTTTTCCTGACGCGCCAACATTTTGATCAATTTGTACAAGACCTCGTAGATACTGGCTGTATCGATAATGGCAAAAAAATCTGGTGGGACATTCGCCCGCATCCCTTCTTTGATACCATCGAATTTCGCATCTGTGATATGCCCTCAACCCTCGATGACACGCTCGGCATAGCGGCATTATGTCAGGCAATGGTTGCGAAACTGGTACAGCTCGACGAGCAAGGCAAAGAAATGCCTGCACTGCGTCGGGATTATATCGACGAAAACAAGTGGCGTGCCATGCGCTACGGTCTCGATGCTGAAGTCATCGACTTCGTGAAGCGTCGTCGCATCAGCATGCGCGACTCCATCCGCGAACTACTCGACTTTGTTGACGATGTCGTAGACGAACTGGGGAGCCGCCGTGAAATAAACTATCTTCGTGCGCTGATGGACGACCCAAGCGGCACAGGAGCCGATCGGCAGATAGCCATCTATGAGCAGAGCAGCGGCGATCTCGACACCGTGAATCAGTTCCTAATGGAACAGACGATGAAGGGCATCACGCTGAACGACACCGACCTGTCTGATCGCTTCATAAAGTTCAGGATGTACGAGGAAGCGAAGGGATAGCGCGGGCATAAAGCGTGGAGAGCGTAAAAGCTCTCTCGCTCGTCTTTAACTTACACCATCTCCTCTATCTTCCTACAAAAGCGGTCAATCTCATCCTCGCTATTGTAATAATGCACCGAGGCCCGTACCATGCTCTCTAGCTTGCGTGCATCCATATCAAGCAGGGTACCGCTACGCATAGCTACCGAGACATTGATCTTTTCAGCGGCTAGTAGGCGTTTAATCTCGTCGGGGTCTTTATCTTCGATGGTGAAGGTGACGATGCCGCATTGGGTAATGCCCCTATCGCGTACAATGACACCTGGCAAGGGACTGAGTCGTGTTCTTAATTGATAGGCGAGATTTTTGACGCGCCGCCAGATCGTATCTAGGCCCCAATCCATGGCATAATCGATGGCGACACCAAGGCCTATCTTGCCTGCATAGTTGGTCTCCCAGTTCTCGAAGCGGCGTGCATCGGGTCGGATCTCGTACTTGTCTCGCGCAACCCATGTTGCCGCGTGTAAATCAAGGAAGGGTGGTTCTAAACGTTCGAGTACTGCCTTGCGCACATAGAGAAAGCCAGTGCCACGCGGCCCGCGTAGATACTTGCGACCAGTGGCCGAGAGCATGTCACAGCCGATCTGCTCAACGTCAATGGGCATCTGCCCCACCGATTGACAGGCATCGACGAGAAACAGAATACCTGCTTCACGTGCGATATTTCCTATAGCCGAGACAGGATTCACAAGGCCACCACTGGTGGGCACATGCGTGATCGCGATGAGTTTGACATGCTCATCCAACATTCTGTGCAGCGCGTCAAGCGAAACCTGGCCGTGCTCATCGTTGGGGATGGTTTCGATCACAGCACCAGTTTTTTGGGCAACCTGGAGATAGGCGATATAGTTGCTGGCATATTCGGCCATCGCCGTTAAGATGCGGTCGCCTGGCTTGAAGGGAATAGAGTAGAAGGCCATATCCCAGGCGCGGGTAGCGTTTTCAACGATGGCGATCTCCTCGCGGGTGCAGTGGATCAACGTGGCTGCCGCATCATATACATGCTCAATGGCAGCATGGGCCTGCTCCGCAGCCTCGTAGCCACCAATCTGCGCTTCAAGTTGCAGATGGTTGATGGTGGCAGCGAGCACTTGCTGAGGCATCAGCGATGAGCCAGCGTTATTGAGATGCAAAACCTGCTGGCAACCGGGAGTATCCTGGCGGGCCTTTTGTATATCAAAGTGCATAATGGTAGTCCTTTTATCTTTGATGTGTTCTTGTGTTTATGTCTTAGTATCTTGGTGTCTTGGCATTTCTTCTTATTGTATCAGATTGCTGGGGCGGCTGAAGCAAAGCTGTCTGATGTTCCATTCTGGTTACGCATGATACTTTGTGTAAAGTCCAACGTTTTTACATAAGGAACATAGAAACATGTCTATCTATGGAGCAATACAACGAGGTAATACGTTATGTTATGGTATCAACAATTTCGCTTGCTGGATACTCGTTCTAAAGTAACAGTGGGTGTGATGGCGATAGTGCTTACCGTGGTGCTACTTGTTGCCGTAAATGGTTTACTGCACGGCGGAAATGCGCTACTAGGAGCGATCAACTTTTTAGAATGGATTGCCATCCTAGTGGGTCTGGCGGGCTTATACGTCTATGCGGCGCGTCAATTTACCTTGCCGTTGCCAGTCGCGTTACAATCACCAGAAGATGAGCCTGATCGGAATTGGCGTGTGTTGGCGATGTCACTGATCGTGATCGTATTCTCTATCCTTGCCATGATGGTCCAACATATGGTCAAAATATAGCACAAGCTCAACTGTGGTTATCATCATGTGATGAATAACCATAGTTCTAGACTTGCTTCATACAATGAAACGCCTACCCTTGCTGTGTCGTATAATAGAAGATATAACTTTGTTTTAACCTTGGCCCTCTGAAGTAAGGGCCTGAATAGGGTAGTAAGGTAAGGATTTGGAACGATGTATATTCGAGTAGGATGCGAATTCCGTTATGAGGCAACGTGGCCTACTCCAACGGTCATACAGGTGCAGCCCAGGCGCGACGCAAGCGATGTGGCACACCATATTGTACAAGAGACATGGCAACTCTCTGGTGGTATGGAGTTGCACCCATACAATGATCTGTATGGAAATCTTTGCCAGCGTTTTACAATGCCCGCTGGCGAACAAGTATTGAACTATGATGCTCTCGTAGAAGTATCGGGCTTGCACGATACAATAGTACCAGAAACGCCCCAGGTACCAGTTCAGGAGTTACCTGACGAAGCCTTGATGTACACACTGCCGAGTCGTTTTTGCCTTTCAGATGCGCTCTCGGATGTGGCGTGGCAACTGTTCGGCAATACTGCTCCAGGGTGGGAGCGTGTGCAGGCGATCAATGATTGGGTACATAACAACATTAGCTTTCAGTATGGCACCAGCACACCTATGACAACTTCGCTCGATGTCTATGAGCGTCGTATTGGCGTGTGCCGAGACTTCGCGCACCTAGCAGTCACGTTTTGTCGCGCACTGAACATTCCGGCCCGCTATGTCTTTGGCTATATTCCTGATATTGGTGTGCCATTGCCAGATGCGCCGATGGATTTTTGTGCCTGGACTGAGGTGTATCTGGGCGATCGTTGGTGGCCGTTTGACCCGCGCAACAACGAACCGCGGATTGGGCGTGTGTTGATCGGGCGAGGGCGTGATGCATTAGATGTGGCAATGGTTACTACCTATGGTGCCCCACTTCTACAAAAGATGACGGTTTGGGCCGATGAAGCTCCCAGCGATCTAATAGGCGCGACATCAACAACGATGCAATCACAAGCATCACCACAAGGAACAAACGCGATCCCTGAGAGAGGATAACCAAACATGAATCAAGGCCCGACAGACCTTGAAACGATGATCGCCGCCCTCAACCTGCTCGATCATCATGGCGTCGATTGGCAACGTGTACAGAGAACGGCATACCTCATTCATCAACACCTGCGTTATGAATACCCCGGACCGATCTATGATTTGCAGCAGCGTCTGATGATTGTTCCGCCAGAGTATTACAACGATCAACGGCGTATCATCTATCGTCTAGATGTATCAGTG
Source organism: Ktedonobacterales bacterium (assembly GCA_038199755.1). Lineage (GTDB taxonomy): Bacteria > Chloroflexota > Ktedonobacteria > Ktedonobacterales > Ktedonobacteraceae > JBBPYR01. The sequence continues at coordinate 41,922 of JBBPYR010000333.1, forward strand.
CCAGATTACGAAATCACATCCCAAGACGATGATTATGGTAATGCTGTGCTCACCGTGCATGTGCCACAAGTCGCGCAGTCCATTACCTTCGAGGTTTGGATTGTGATCGAGCGGCACGCGGGTGGGCCACATTATGTGCCCATTACATTGCTCACCGCTGCTCCTTTTCTACAAGCTTCCGCGCTCACACAGCCAAATGAGGCATTGCGTGCAGTCGCTCAAGAGCTTGCTAGCGATGGCGCAACGGGGCTTGTATTAGCAAAGCGTATCAACGATTGGACGCATGAGGCTCTGGTTTATACACATGATGTAACTACTATTCGTACCACGGCTGCCGAGGCTTTAGCTCTTGGGCAGGGGGTGTGTCAGGATTATTCGCACATTATGCTCACGCTCTGTCGTTTATGCGGTTTGCCCGCGCGCTACGTGTCGGGCCACCTGCTCGGCGAGGGTGGCACACACGCCTGGGTGGAGGTGTTCTTGCCATCTGACGAACGGCCAGAGGAAGCGGTCGCAGTCCCGTTTGACCCCACCAATGGCAATCTCGCTGGACTCAGCTATCTCACCATCGCTGTTGGTCGTGACTACTACGATGTCGCACCAACCTCTGGCACCTTTCGCGCCTCCTATCGCGGCCAACTTTCCGCCAGCAAACGCGTTGGTTTAACCGTGTTGGAGTACGCAAACACCCCCGAGGAGTTGTAGCCAGAGGAGATATAAAATAGAATGACTCGCAGGTGCCTGCGAGCCATTCTATTTTATATCTCCTCTGGTTCACTCGGCGAAAAACTGCTCAACCTGCACAAATTCGATAGTTGGCACTATTTTTGATGGTACGCCAGCTTTTCCTGTAAAGACACCCAGTGTTTGATATTTTCCCTCTTCTAACAAAAGCATTTCAATGGTTTGCGCGATGGGGTCGGCAATCCAATATTCGTGAACGCCAGCATGCTCATAAGCAAGGTACTTCTTGTTACGATCATGAGTGGCAGTGCTTGGAGAAGCTATCTCTACCACTAGATCGGGCGGGCCGATGATGCCGTCTTTCGTAATGACATCAAGATGAGCGTTTAATACCACAACCACATCTGGCTGCACTACAATATTAGGAGCAAGTTCAACGTCATATGGAGCGACCCGTACTTTCCCTAAACCTTTATGCTGTACATGCTGCATGAGGTAAAAGCAAAATTGGCTAGCAGCATTTTGATGATTGTCACTAGGCGCAGGTGCCATATACAGAACTCCATCAATTATTTCGTAGCGTCGTCCATCTTCTGGTAGAACGGCATAATGGCGTACTGTCCAGTCGCCTTGTTTTGGCCCTGGAACATGGTCAACTGGTCTGACAACATTGAGTCTATTTGAGATCATCGCCATAATTCGCCAACTTTCTGCCACTTGATGGATATAGCTTTTGCTCTTATATCATAGCATATCGAAGGCTGTAAAACTACTCATTGCTTCTACTTCGGAAATGAAGTAGTCTGCTTTGGTACCGTATTTTGACAAGCGCAGAGGAATAGAGTAATGTACAGATGTTCGATACAAAACAGGTAAAAGTATATCCTAATTAAAGGATAATGCCCATGACAACACCCGCCCGACGACAATATTTAGAGATCAAAAGTAAATATCCTGATGCCATTCTGCTCTATCAAGTTGGCGATTTTTATGAGACCTTTGATGATGATGCCTATATAACCGCCCGTGAACTGCAAATCGTGCTCACCAATCGTGGCTATGGCGATGATGGCACCCGCGTACCACTGGCGGGCATTCCCTTGCATGCCCTGGATAACTACGTTGGCAAGCTTGTGCTGCGCGGCTATAAAGTTGCCGTGTGCGACCAGGTTGGAGAAGTAGGCAAGGGGCTGGTCGAGCGTGCGGTAACACGCATCTTGACGGCAGGCACGCTCTCCGAACCGAACCTATTACCCGTGAGCCAGAATAATTATCTGGTCGCCATTGACACGGCAAGAGCACAGACAGCGTTGGCCGCCGTCGATGTGAGCACAGGCGAGTTTACCGTGACATGGTTCGCGCCCGACGAATTGCCCGTTGCCCTGGAAGCCGAGCTACAGCGGCTGGCTCCTGCGGAATGCCTGCTGATCGAGGGCGCGCATAAAGACGCCTATCAATTCCCGCACAAGACCGTGACCATCACCCATTGCCCACCCTATTTCTTCCAGCAGGACGCGGCACAGAACCGCCTATGTCGGCTTTTCGGCGTGCAATCGCTCGACGCCTATGAATGCGCCCATATACCCACGGCAGTTGCGGCTGCTGGTGCGATTGTAGCCTACCTAGAAAAGATGAACGGCGCATTATTATCCCTCCTAACTGGCATCCGCTCCTACCGCACCACCAACTACATGGTGTTGGATGCCCACACACAACGTAATCTTGACCTATTGCAAGGCGCAAGAAGCGGCTCTGTCCAGGGCAGTTTGCTACACGTGTTGGACAGAACCATCACCCCTATGGGGGCGCGTCAACTACGCAGAACCATCACGCAACCGCTGCTCGACCTCAATGAGCTACAGGGACGCTTGAGTAGCGTCGAAGAACTGTACGAAAGTCCCGCGCTCCGTAGCCGTTTCACCATGTGCCTGCAAGGGCTGGGAGACCTGGAGCGTATCGCTGGTCGCGTGCGTCAGGGAACGGCAGTACGCAACGAGGTGTTGGGGCTGCGCAACTATTTACAAGTTGTGCCACAATTGCGCACCCTCTTACTTGGTTGTGAGGCCACCTTGCTACGCGAACTGGCTGACGAACTGGACCCCTGCTCGGAGGTCATCGCTTTGATTGGGCGGGCGCTCGTTCGCCCCGGCGAGGATACCAGCGAAGATGATGGACGCATGATTCGCCCAGGCTATCACACAGAACTGGATGACCTGTTTACCTCCATTCGTGACTCACGGCGTTGGATGATAACGCTAGAGATGCGTGAACGCGAGCGTACAGGTATCAAGTCGCTGCGTGTCAGCTTTAACAAGGTCTTTGGCTACTACATCGAGATCAGTAACGCCAATCTCAAACTGGTGCCATCCGACTATATGCGTAAGCAAACATTGGTGAACGCGGAACGCTTCATTACGCCAGAACTCAAAGAGCACGAGGCGCGTATCATGAGCGCGACCGAGCGTATTGAGGAGATGGAACGCAGCATCTATAGTGAACTGCTCCGTCAACTCAGCGTTTTTTACCCACAATTGGTAGCGACCGCGCAGGCAATGGCGCGCGTCGATGTGCTCCTCAGCCTGGCAGAGGTAGCGGTCAGGCAGGGCTATGTGCGCCCACAGGTCGAGCAAGGCTATCGCCTGGAGATTCACGGTGGCAGGCACCCCGTTGTCGAGTTCGCGCTGGATGGCGATGTATTCATCCCGAACGATACACGGCTAGAGTCGGAGCAGGCAACACGCATTGTGCTGCTAACTGGCCCCAACATGGCGGGTAAGTCAACCTATCTACGACAAGTAGCCCTGATAACCTTACTAGCGCAGATCGGCAGCTTCGTACCTGCTCGTAAAGCCCAGCTTGGTCTGGTTGATCGTATCTTCACCCGCGTGGGTGCCGAAGACGATATCGCGTCGGGTAAGAGCACCTTCATGGTGGAGATGGAAGAAACAGCAACCATTTTGCACCATGCCACGCGCCATAGCTTGATCATTCTCGATGAAATCGGGCGCGGCACCAGCACCTATGATGGTTTGGCGATAGCGCGTGCCGTGGTTGAACACCTACACAACGAAACACAGGCGCGCACACTCTTTGCTACCCATTATCATGAACTGGCGGTGATGGCCGAAGAACTTCCTCACCTAAGCGTGTACACCATGGCCATTAGCGACGACGAGCAAGGCAACATCGTGTTCTTGCATCGTGTGACGCCGGGAACCATCGGGCGGAGCTATGGCGTACACGTAGCGAAACTGGCGGGCATGCCAGCGAGTATTGTGCGTCGTGCCGAAGATGTGCTCAAGCACCTGGAACGCAGCCATGATGAACATGGTACGCATGATATTTTCGCCCAGCTGGGTCGCGAGTTAACCGTGGGTCAGCACGCTCAGTATACGGTGTCTTCCCATAATGGTGATGGCGTGCTGGTCGCGGAACAACACGGACGCTATGAGTGGCAGAGCGACGAGGCGCGGCTCGTGGCGCAATCGCTTGAACAGGCCAACAGTGCGGAACCGGACTTGAACGCCATTGATGTCTGTGCGATCACCCCGCTTGATGCCCTCAACCTGTTATTTCTGATGCAAAAGAAAAGAAATAAAGCTAGAAGGTGAGTCAACGGAGCGACATGAACGATACAAACCAATCACTACAACAACCCGATATGCACGGCACACACGACGCACAGGCTACCTTCATGACTGCACTGCAACGCAGATCACTCCTTGCGCTTCCCGCCGATGTCGCCGAACGCATCGCCGCTGGGGAAGTTATCGAGCGTCCTGTTTCCGTAGTCAAAGAGTTGCTTGAGAACGCAGTGGATGCCGGAGCACACGAAATCCGCATTGAGGTGCGTGGTGGTGGTCTGCGTTTGCTGCGAGTCAGCGATGATGGCTATGGCATCCCTGAAGACGAGTTAGAGCATGCCTACCTGCGTCATACCACCAGCAAAATTCGTAGCGTCGAGGATTTGAGCCATCTGCACACGCTCGGCTTCCGGGGCGAGGCTCTTGCCAGCATTGCCGCCGTCTCCGAACTGACCCTCTTGAGCCGCGCCATCGAGACCGAGCAACAAGGCGAAGAGCAGGGAGCGTTATCTCTCACCATTCGTGGTGGCGAAGTGGTGCAACGGCAGCGGCGCGCTCGCCTACACGGAACAACGGTCACTGTACGCGATCTGTTTTATAATGTGCCAGCACGTCTCAAATTTATGCGTGGGGCGCGCACCGAAAATAGCCATATCGTGCAATTGCTACGCCGTTACGCTGTTGGCTATCCTGCCGTGCGTTTTACGCTACTTGTCGATGAGCACACCGCCTTGCAGACCAGCGGAAGTGGCGACCTTGTGACGGCAATGGCTGAATTGTACCACCTACCACTCAACGAAATGCTCTATCCCATCCATGTAGCTGAGTTAGAACGGTATACGTTGCACGGCTATGTAGGTAATCGTGTGTTGGCCCAGAATAACCGCCAATATTGCGTGCTCTTTGTGAATGGCCGCTGGGTGCAGGTGCATTCACTACAGGACGCATTAGAGGCAGGCTATCGGAATTTGCTGCCTAAAGGCAAACATCCCGTGCTGGTGCTGTATGTAGAGGTGCCCCCTGAAGAACTGGACGTGAATGTACACCCGGCGAAGACAGAGGTCCGTTTTGTGCATGAGGCAGAGATTACCGCCGCCTTGACACACGCCATGCGCTCGGTCTTGGAGCGCAGCCCGGTCTTGCCCGATGTGGTGCAATTCCCCGGTCCCGTGCTGGCGAATCAGCGCAGGCTGCCAGGTCCACGCAGGCGCGGTCTGCATCTAGCAGAAAGCACCGAGGGCTACAATGCACAAACGGCACCCGTCACCAGTGCAGAGCTCATCGCGCAACTTCGCCCACTCGCGCAATTGCAACAAGCCGTTGTGCTTGCCGAGGCACCCGATGGCAGCCTGTACCTCATCGATCAGCACCGTGCTCACGAGCGCGCAATCTACGAATACTTGCGCCGCACCTATACAAGCGTACAGCCAGAGCCGGATGCCGTCCCCTCCCACCTGCTCTTAGAGCCGATCATGGTTGAGATGAAGCGACACCAGGCCGACCTGCTAGAGCAACGCCTACCAATGTTGCGTGGCCTGGGCATCGAATGTGAACGCTTCGGCGGCAGAAGCTTCCTCATCCGTTCTGTGCCCGGTGGAGAGCACGGTGAAGGGCAAGACCAACTGGTGACTCACCTACAAGAGATAGCAGAGGTTGCCGCCGAAGATAGCCCCGATTGGGAGGATCACCTCTTTATCAGCCTCGCCTGCCGCTCTGCCATGCGCCGTGGCCGCGAACTGAGCCTCGGCGAACAGACGAGCCTGCTTAAAGCGTTAGGGGCTGTGGCGGCCTCGGCTGTTTGCCCTCACGGCAGCCCCATCGTGTTGCAATACAGCCGCGCTTTCCTGATAGAGAAGTTCGGGTGGTAAGTTGTTTTGTGCGTCCATAGGTCCTTTACATGCGGGACAGCACTTACCTCTTCCCATAGGTCTTCGTCTCTCTTGGTTCTCTGTGTGAGTTATCTACCTATCCTAGAACCACATCGATCTCGTTTCGCTATTTGCATGTTACCAGCAACTCAGCTGTATAGCTATCAACCAAGTGTTGCTATTCCGCACCAAAAACCTCCCCTGAAAGGAGTCGCGGTCGACCCCTACCCGCCTAGTTGCCTTGCCCGCCGCTCTGCCTCTTCCGCCTCTCTCAGACGGCCCCGGAAGCGATAGATGCGTGCATGGGCGTGCCAACACGCTGGATCGTTGGGGTTGAGGGCTAGCGCACTATTATAAGCTATCAGCGCCTCTTCGACATGCCTAAGACATTCGAGTACTACTCCCTTGTTGAACCAGACATTGGCGTCGTTGGGGTTGAGATTCAGCGCATGATCGTAGGGTACCAGCGCCTCCTCAAGTCGTTTGAGGCGTATAAGCGCATTGCCCTTTTGGTACCAGACGTCAGCATTATTGGGGTCTAGAGTCAAGGCCCGGGTGTAGGCGTCCAATGCCTCCTGATGGAGACCTAAGTCGTCCAGCGTCAAGCCCTTGATATTCCAAAAGCCAGCATCATCGGGATTGCAAGCCAAGGCTTGGTTACAGGCGTCTAGGGCCTCCTGATGGAGATTCAGGGCACTAAGTACATTGCTCTTGTTGATCCAGGCGAGAGCATTGTTGGAATCTAGGGTCAGAGCATGATTATAGGCCACGATCGCCTCCTGGTAGTACCCCAAGTTCTTTAGTGCGATGCCTCTGTTGTTCCACGCGAGGGTGTCGTTGGGGTCCAGGACCAAGGCATGGCCGCAAGTAGTTAATGCCTCCTCGTAATGTCCTAGGTCGTTGAGCACGACACTCTTGTTCGCCCAAGCAAGGGCACAGGCAGGATCAAGGACCAAGGCATGGTCGTAAGCGGCCAGTGCCTCAGCATACCGCTTCAACGCGGTGAGCGTATTGCCCTTGTAGGTGTAGACAAGCGCATCGGCGGGATTGATTTGAAGGATTCTGTTCCAGACAGCCAGTGCTTCCTCGTGCCGCTGCAATCTGACGAGCACTAGGCCCTTGCCGAAATAGGCTCCCACATCAGCCGTGTCGAGCCGAAGAGC
>JBBPYR010000334.1:0-11750 GCA_038199755.1 Ktedonobacterales bacterium
CATCGCAGATGGTGAGGGCGTTGCAACATGTAACTTGTTGTTACGTAGGTATCTATATTATCTCTATCAGCACAAATAGATAGCGTTCATGTGCAAAGTGAGGAGTTTCATGGAGTCTACGACACAAGGATCACAGCCTATTGTGTCTCAACAAGATACAGAGCGTCGCGTCGTGATGGATGTGCGTGAAATTACGAAAAGCTTGCCGCTCGGTCGGGAGCGCATAGATATTCTCAAAGGAATTAGTTTTCAAATTTATAGCGGTGAGTTTGTTTCCATCGTTGGCCCGTCTGGTTCTGGCAAGAGTACGCTTTTGGGGATTATCGCAGGTCTTGATAACCCGACGATGGGTGTGGTGCTGATCGATGGCGTCGATATCACACGTATGGGCGAGAGTAAGCTGGCAAGTGTGCGTAACAATAAAATTGGTATGGTGTTCCAGGCCTACAATCTGATCCCAACCCTTACAGCGCAGGAAAATGTTGAGGTGCCGTTATATGTAGGCAAACATCCGGGCTCTCCCTCCTCGCGTGCGAAGGAGCTATTGACGCTGGTGGGTCTGGCGCATCGTCTGACACACCGCCCGAATCAGCTTTCCGGTGGTGAGCAGCAGCGTGTGGCGATTGCACGTGCGCTGGCGACCGACCCCGCGTTGGTGATCGCCGACGAGCCGACGGGCAATCTGGATGCCCGCAATGGTGAAAATGTGCTCAAGTTGATTGCTGACCTACGCGAACAGACGGGCAAAACCTTTATAATTGCCACGCATGATCCTGCGGTAGCCGCGCACGCGGACCGCGCCATTCGCATTGTCGATGGCCTTGTCGCTGCAATTGATGTCATTGGCGGAAATATAACGCAGTAAAAGCCTCTCTGTCCAAATCCTAAGTATTTCTATCATCGACATTTTGTCGATGATAGACCAGCAAAAAAAGGGAAGATGCTCCAATTCAAGAAAGCTTATTTTAAACTATGCATACCTAATACTTTGCCCCACTAATTGAGCAGGGCTTGCAGCCGTTGGGTTGCATTGGAAAGCGTTTGGGGTGTACACAAGCCGAAGACGTAGCGGTCGGGGCGCACAATGGCAATAGTGTTGCGATAGCGTGCAAACCAGTTGGCGAGTTGGCTCTCGCTGTCTATAATCTGTATGACTAAGTCTGTTTGAGTATTTGGTGTGCCTGATTGGTCATCTCGCGAATTGGAAGTTGTGACCTGCACAAAGCGGGTAGGCAGGCTATCCCAGAAGGGTAGCATGCTTGGGTCAAGGCAGGTGCGAGGGTTGACATTGAGGCCGACGATGGCAAAGTGCAGCCCCAATAGCTCGTCCAGAAGCACCTCTTCACCTGATGTGGTATGCACTCTCGGTTGTGGTATGAGCATCCCTTGCGTATGCCGATGGGTGCGTCTGAGGATCACTGAACGCAAGCTAGCCCTTGCACGTTTGTGTGCATTATGCTTGTGAGGGGATGTGTGCATGAACAGGCCGGATAGTAGTGGCGGCATGCTCAGGGAAAAGGCATGCGGAAGATAGGCGAGCAAGGGGAGCATGCGGTCGCGCAGCCATGCCAGCGGTTGGCGAGCTTGAATAATTCTGCCGAAGTTGACGGCAGTGCCGATGACGGCTCGCGCATGCGGTTCGCGCTCTTGTTGATAGCTGGCAAGGATAACAGGTGCAGCCTGTCCTTTGAGGACCAGAGCGAGTTTCCAGCAGAGATTGGCGGCATCGCGTATACCTGTACACATGCCCTGGCCCAGAAAGGGCGGCATTTGATGCGCGGCGTCACCAAGTAGGAAGAGGCGACCATTGCTCCACTGTTCAGCGATCAAGGCGTGAAAGGTATAGACGGTGGCGCGCACAATCTCTAGTTTGGTGGGGTCTATCCAGGATGAGAGGAGTGCTTGCACGCGCTCTGGCCGCGTGATCTCCTCTTTTTGTTCTCCCTCTGCCAGCATGAATTCCCAGCGGCGATGCCTCTGCACAGAGGGAACGTAGGTCTCTGGGCGAATGGGATTACAATATTGTTGCACAAAGCTTGATTGTAACGCGTTCTCTTCATCTTTCAGCAGGGCATCGACGACGAGCCAGGCTTGATGCGATTTGAGATTTCGCAAACGAATTGCCGCGCTGGTGCGGGTAATGCTTTTGGCACCGTCGCAGCCAAGTACGTAACGCGCTCGTAGTTGCTGTTCCTGTGCAATAGAGGTGGCTTGAACAGTATCGGCATCGTGCTGTACTATCGGAAGAGGTGGACGAGGCGGCATTGCCGCGATAGTCAGGGTGACGCCTGTTTCGTCTTGCGCTATGGCGGTGACTTCGTGTCCGAGATAGACTTCCACGCTGGGGAAGCGTGCGACGCCGCGCCGTAGTACGGCCTCTAGCTGTGGTTGATAGAAGGTATTGGTGGGGGCATAGCCATTGTGATGTGATGCGAGGTCGGCGGTGAAGAGTATTCTGCGTTTGCTATTGAGAAATTGTTCGCCTGCGATCACCTTGGTGAGCGGCAAAATCTCGTCGATGAGTCCGACTTGCTGAAAGACGCGCATGATCTCGTCGTCTATGACGATTGCACGCGGCAGATCGTAGGGTGTTTTCTCGTGCTCAATGACCGCAGTAGAGATGCCATACATGCCCAGTACATTTGCCGCGATAGCTCCAATGGGGCCATAGCCGATAAGAGCGACATCATAGGTGTTCATAGATCTTTCTTGAATGGAACCCTCTTGTTATTTTGCTTTCGCCACCTTTAATTTTGTGGAAGACGATAATTGAAGTTATAGCAAATTGTGGTTTCGTTTGTCAATAAGTCGTGATGCCCACAAGGGACATCCCTACTATTGTATGATGTGGGCATTGAACGCAAATTAGGATAAGCAGGAGAGTGCTCATGAGCTACGCAATTATACGAGGAAGGGATCAGGTCTTCCAGAAGTCTGATGAGATAGCTGGTATGAGCGGGGTCACTACGGTTCCGCTTGTTACTTCTAAACAGGGCTCTGTACATCTGGAGGTTTCTCTGGTAGAACTTGCGCCCGGTGGGGTGATGCCAGGCCATATTCATCCCTTTGAGGAGTCCTTCTTCATTCTCTCGGGTCGTGCGTTTCTCGCGCTTGGTGAGGCAAGCTACGAGGTAGGTGAGAATGACTTTGGCGTTGCCCCGATTGCCATGCCGCATGCATGGCACAATCCGTTTGATGTCCCTGTTCGCTGGTATCAAGTTCGTGGACCACAACCGCGTCCAGATGAACATATGCCCTCGTCGTATGCTGTTCATTCGGTGAATATTCCAGTGCAGGGTAGGCAGATTAACGAGTTTGATCCAACGTGCCGCTTTATCGGCCACTTTTCCAATCTAGATATGTCTCCGCCAGGACCGCTCTCGATGCCTGGGTATCACGGCCACAATATTCGTGATATCTCGATTCGCATGATGGTGGATGATATCTTGGGGGCACAGCATCACACGCTGTTCATGGTGGAGTTCGCGTCCGGTAGTGCGACTCCGGGGAGCGCGGCCCGTACTCATTACCATCCCTTCGAGGAGGCGTATTACTTTCTTAGTGGTAACGCAATCGCCTTTCTTGATGGCGACCGCCACGAGGTGGCAGCAGGGGATATTGTGTGGTGCAGTACGAATGGCACCCATGGCTATGTCAACCAGGGGAATGTCCCCGTACGTTTCATTGAATGTCAGGCACCTAAACCGCCTACCTCTCATGCCTTCTTCTTTCAGGACGATTGGCTGGCCTTTTCAGATGGCATGCATAGCATCGACGCCAAGCGCGATGCACGATTTGATCGCGACAAGTAGGCTGAAATAAGTTGCAATAGCGTGTAACCCCGACTCAGAACTTACGGGTCACACACTATTGCAACTTGTTATTTTTTCATGCTCTAAAATTGCTGCGATTGAACGTATATGTCACAAAGACCTTATTCCCATTGAGGAGCGACAGCCGTATGTCACCATGCTGCATCAATCAACATTATACGCAGAATAAATCTGTCTGGTGCGATCAATGCGAAAGCCTGCAAGCAGGAGCGCGTATTGGCGATTTCACCATTCTTTCTTTTGTAGGGCAGGGGAGTACTAGCGCGATCTACATGGCCTCGCAACATTCTTTGAATAACCGTAAAGTGGTTATCAAGGTGTTGCAATCGATGGAGTCGCAGGAGAGCATCAACGTGTTTCAGCGCGAGGTGGCGTTGCTAGCTGCGTTGGTGCATCCGTATATTGTGCCTATTTACGCACATGACATTATTCCTGAGAGCCGCGTGCTGAGGTCAGGGGTAAGGGTCTATTCTCCCTACCTTGTATTGCCCTATGCCGAACAGGGAGCATTGGATGTACAGTTTGTACGAGAAGGAAGCAAACCGTGGCAATTGCAGCGAGTCTTGCCAATAATTGAGGAGGCTGCTGAAGCTCTGTCTTATGCACATTCACAAGGGATACTGCACCGTGACATCAAGCCTGCTAATATACTGATGATCGGCTCACATGTGGTGCTTTCCGATTTTGGTGTGGCCTCGCTGATCGCGATGGATAGCTCACATCTCAATGCGGATTGGGCAGGTTCACCTGCGTATATGGCACCGGAGGTGTGGCGTCTACGTCCAGGACGCTATTCTGATCAGTATGCGCTTGCCGTTACCACTTTCCGCTTACTCAGTGGAGCGTATCCCTGGCCTGCGATCACAGATAACATGCAAGGTTGGTTGCGTTTGCATCAGCATGTGGAGCAGCGCCTACTCTCTGAGTGTCGGCCCGATCTGCCGAAGGGGGTAAGCATGGTATTGCAGCGAGCGTTGGCAAAGGAGCCACATGAGCGCTATCCTGATGTGCTGGCATTTGCCGCCGACTTGCGCGTTGCCGCGGAAAGTACACAGTCATTACATGTGCCTGTGGTGAGAAGAACCCGTGTGATCGCGGAAAAACAGGTGGCACCCATCCTTGAGGCGGCACCACAAAGTTACTATAGGGAGCCGCGACAGGGTTCTGAAAAATACGCACCGCCCGTGCAACAGGTGGCGTTGATGTCAGAAACACCCCAGACTCCATTACTCATCGAGCAGGAAAAGCAATTTCAGCTAGCGGCAAACGCAGTTCGTGCTAGGAAGGTGCGTCAGGATGTAGAAGAGGAGAAGGTTTCTCATGCGCCAGTGCAAGCAAATAGAGCTACTTGGCAGCAACAAGGGGGAGAAGCAGACATTTCTATTGACCAGTATCGCACGATGCCGGAGCTTGAGAGGGTGAATACGTCTCTGATTGAAGACATGAAACCAGATTTATGGACATGGCGAGCGTGCTGGCTGCATGTAGTGCTCTATGCAGCATTGGCGGCGGTGACATGGTACAGCACAAGGAATATGCTCTCTGCCCTGACCTTGATGCTCTGCCTGTGGCCGGGTTTGCTGATTGGCCCACTGGTGGCGCGTTCGTTTCGGCGGGTGTCGCTGTCGTCGCTACCGTGGGGGATTGTGTTCGGGATGGTGTATGGAATTGTGACAGTAGCCATCTCGGCACTGGTGTGTTACAGCTTTAGCGCGTTGATTTATACGGTCTTGCATTGGAACGTTGGGCCACAGGCCGATTATGGCTGGCATCGGTTCGTCGCGGAGGTGATCGCGCTCGCACCACACGCACTGTTCATTTTTCTCGTAAGTCTGTGGTGTATCGTTTTCGGTGGTGCATTGATCGGTTTGTTTGCCGCGAGAAAAGAACAAGTAGAGTAAGAAGAATAAAACAGCAGGAGAGAAAGGCTTACGTACCTTTCTCTCCTGCTGTTTTATTTTGGCCTTTAGTTGGGGCGTAGACGTAATGCCAGCAGGCCACCACAAAATACAAAGCTTATGCAGAAGAGGATGGACCAGTGCGGTCCAACTGAGTTGAGCAGAAAGCCGAAAAACCAGCCACAAAAAACGGTGCTGATGCCACTGGTAAACAGCAAAATGCCTGCAACTGCTCCTAGCGCACGTCCGGCCCGCTCGCTGCCAATAGCAAGAAACGTCGCGAAGATAGGCGAGATGCCAATGCTCGTCAGCGCAATGGCCGCTGTTGCTAATGGAGCGTTGGGGCTTAGTAGTACTGCGATGAAGCCGATCAGAGTGATGATGGTGCCGAGCATAATCATACGCCATGAGCCGAGGCGAATAATCAGGGCCGCCGCACCCAAGCGACTAAGCGCGGCAATAGCCCAGGTCAGACCGCTTAGAGCCGCGGCGAGCGCGGGCGTTTGTCCATAGACAACGTGCAAATAGGCGGGTGTCCAGGCGCGTATGCTTGAGCTAACGCCAGATGTGAACATCATGGCTACAATCACGGGTAAAAGCGCCATGAACAAATTCGGCTGCTTGCCAGACTGGGTTATGGTGTTTCGTATTTCGTTGCTTGCTTGTTGTGGGGGTTGGCTATGCTCGGAATGCTCATCCTCTAGGCGATAGCTGCGCGGAACGGTTAGCAGGGAGCACAGGGCGAGCAGACTAAAGCCAATGGTAAAGAGCAATGGTGGCAGTGGATCATTATGGAACAGCGTGAAGAGGCCCGCATCGACCAGGGCAAGCACGACGCCACCTAATGGATAGAGCAGGTTAAACAGGTTCAGAGCGGTGCCGCGATGCTTGCTATACAGGCCGCTAATCAGGCCGTTGGTCGTGGCGTCAATGGTACCTCCTCCGATACCTGCAAGTCCTACGATAAGCAAGAGCAGCAGGAAAGGTGTCAGTGCGGACAAGAGTAGGCCAAGATATAGACAGGCGATACCAACAATTACAATCAGGGTGGCAGCAAATAACACGATGCGCGGTCCATAGCGATCAAGCATAGCACCGCCGAACAAGGCACCAGGGAGATAGCCAAGCGACCAGATGACATAGAGCAAGCCAGTCGTTGACAGTGAGATGTGTAATCGTGCCGAAAGTGGCGTGAGAATTGGCCCCCAGCCACTATCGGCGAAGACGAAGACCCAGAAGAGGAAACATGCGGCCAACGTCATCGCTATGAGTGAGCGTCTCTGGGGGCGTGTGTCGTGCTGATGGGCACGCGGTTGAGATGTTACGGACATGAAATCTTTCTATTGCAACGTGTAGTAAGAATGTGCTTTGAAGCAGAGGGCGATCTGATGGCGAAAACGCTAGTTTTGCAGGTCACGTATCTCTTCTTTGCTGCGTCGCAAAACATCAATCTGGGTAGAAAGTATTGTTTCTTGCATGTGATGGTTCTCCCTTTCGTCTTTGGATGGGCAATTGAACAATTATAACGGCAAGAATAACAGGGGAATCTCCATCTCAGCACGTGTGAGGCCGCCGTGATGACCGTGAAACTGCATGCTTGGCTTGCCATGATTGGTCCACCAGACAGACTCACCTTGATAAGGTAGGATGACCACATTCCCCAGTCTTTGCAAAAGTGCGGGCGATGGTTGCTGCGTGCCAAAGAAACCTTGTGCCAGTAACTCCTGTGTGTGGTACACTTCTGCGCGACCTGCGAGATTTCGTTGTAAAAGCGCGATAGCTTCCGCAACAAGGTCTTCTTTGATGTATAAAAACAGGTCGCGGGCCGACCCCGCTGGTATCAGCAACTGTCCCTGTCTATTAGTCTGCACGTAGTGCGCGAAATCTGGTAGGGCGCGATCAAGATAGTAGGTTGTTTGTGGATTGACCGCAACCTGACCGTGATCTGCGCTCATAAGTAGGGCCGTTTTGCCCGCGATCTCGCTTTTATCATGACAATTATTATAGAACAATTCTTGCATCATTGACAGGAAAAGGCGTGCTGCGGCGTCGAATTCTGGTGATTGTGGTCCGTGCTTGTGGCAAAGGGAGTCGAGCCGATCAAAGTAGAGAAAATAATAGGTGGGCGCGGCAGTTTTTACGGCTAGGAGTTCGGAGAGAAATACCAGAGCTTCCTGGATGCTGGCATAGGGATGGACACGCGCACCTTGAAAGACGATGTCCGAGTAGGTAGAGGGCGTGTAGGATTTATATTGGAAAATATGCGAGTTGACGCTCTGTGCCTTTAAGGTTTGATAGAATGTGTGCTGCGGATAAAACCTTGCGGGTGCGAGTGCTGCGGCTTTGAGGGTGTCGCGTTTCAAGCCATCTGTCGCATAAGAGAAGAGTAGCGGGGAGATGAGTGTGTCCACCTGTGGTTCATAGTAGACCCATTCATAGATGCCGCTTTGTCCCACGGGCAAGCCGGTATGCATGCAGGTGACATGGGCGGCGGTCGTCGAGGGAAATTGCGAAGTGAGTTTTGAGACCACGCCCTGGTCGCGCACTGTCTTGAGGAATGCATACTCTTCCGCGTAACGTTCAAAGAAGCACCAACCGAAGGCGTCGATAAAGAAAAAGACGACCTTTTCGTAGCGTGTGGGCAATGAGCCGAAGATGTCTGCTGGTAATGTGCCTTGCCCCTCTCCTGTGAGTAAGGATGTGATGGTGGCAGGGATGTTGGCGAAACAATAGGAGTCATAAAGGGGCTTCACGAAACTTTGCGAGAATGTCGACGCGTTGACAGTCTCTACGGAGGTGGTATTGAGCATGGTGTAGCTGCTTTCTAGAAATATTGCAAATGCATATCCACGTGTATCAATGTATCCGTGTTTTCACAAGACTATGGTATCATACGCACGAATTGGTACTCGTGGTTCTTTGCGTACACTGCAACCAGGGCGTCGTCAGGTAAATATAGTTTCTAGCAGAAAGCGTGAGCATTCTAGGAAACCTGATGAGTTGTATACTATTATTGAGCAATGTAGCCCAGGTCCTTACCTCGAACTTTTTGCCAGTCGCACAAGAAACGATTGGAAGCAGTGGGGGAATGAGGTACTTACAGATGAAACACCAGAAGAGGAGTATAAAGAGGCTGGAAGGCTGGCTACTGCGAAGCCCTGATACACGCGTGTCAGATTACTACTTGACAAATCGCATAGAAGTGTATACTCTCATAGAGAGATACAAAAAAGGCGTTGAGCGAGGGAAGTAGGTTGGTCCCCGACAGCAGAGAGATGGCGAACGGTGCAAGCCAGAGTCGGAGACAAACTGAAACTGCCTTGTGAGCCGTGGCGGCGAAACGGTGCTTCTGTAAGCAAAAGTAGCTACCACCGGGAACTCCCGTTACAGAGCAAGGGTGTATTTGCACTCGAAAAGGCTGTTCTCGTGAGAGAACGGCGAAACAAGGTGGTACCGCGAAAGTGTATGTGCGCACTATTCGCCCTTGACAGGGCGGAGGGCGCATTCTTTTTGTCCTCCGCGAGCCTATACAACAAACTGTATGAGCACTACAAGGAGGATCACATGTCGGAACAAAGGGAACCCGCGCACCAGGCGGAATCTTCGCTCACCAAAGTACGCCCACCACGCTACGATTTCGCGGCCTTTGAGACGAAATGGCGGGAACGCTGGGAGCGAGAGAAACTCTACCAGACCGACCTGTCCCATGCCAGGCATCCTTATTACAACCTCATGATGTTTCCCTATCCCTCTGCCGAGGGCTTGCACGTGGGCAATATGTACGCGTACATCGGCTCGGATATTCACGGGCGCTGGAAGGCAATGCAAGGATACGATGTTTTCGAGCCAATAGGCTTCGACGCCTTTGGCATCCACAGCGAAAACTTTGCGATCCAGCGCGGTATTCATCCCCGCGTACTCACTGCGCGCAATGTCGAGCGTTTTCGAGAACAACAATTGAAGCGCATCGGCAATCGCTTCGACTGGTCACATGAAGTCGATACTACCGATCCGCGCTACTATCGCTGGACGCAGTGGATCTTCTTGCAGCTCTTCAAAAACGGCCTGGCCGAACGCAAGACTGCTGCAGTCAACTGGTGCCCCAAAGACAAGACTGTGCTGGCAGACGAACAGGTTATCGACGGGCACTGTGAGCGCTGCGGAACGCTCGTCGAGCGACGCTGGTTGAAGCAGTGGTTTTTGAAATTGACCAATTATGCTCAGAAACTCCTGGACAATCTGGAATGGCTCGACTGGACCGAACGCGTCAAGTTGCTTCAACGCAACTGGATTGGTCGCTCGGAAGGCCTTGAATTCGCACTAGAGATCGATGGAATGCCAGATGTACGCGTGCAGGTGTACACAACACGCCCTGACACGATCTTCGGCATGACCTTTGTGGCTCTGGCTCCGCTCCATCCGCTCATTCCACAGATCACCAACAAAACACAATTCGCAGATGTCTCAGCTTACCAGCAGACGGCCAATCGCTTGCAAACTGGCAGAGAGCACGCGATGACCGGAGTTTTTACTGGCGCTTATGCCTTGCACCCTTTGACGGGCGAACGCATACCAATCTGGATCGCCGATTTCGTCCTCGAAAGCTATGGCGCGGGTGCGGTGATGGGTGTGCCTGCTCATGACGAACGCGATATGGCCTTTGTAAAAGCTATGGGCTTGTTGCCGGTACGTACGGTGATTGTCCAGCCTGGTATTGAGCATCCAGCAGAGGAGCCGCAGGAAGCATTTGTCCAGCCAGGAGTGCTGATCAACTCTGCCGAGTACTCTGGTATGACCTCGGCCCAGGCTGCTGACGCCCTCTTCACCTGGTTTGAAGAATGCGGCAAGGGCCAACGCGTCGCGAAATATCGACTGCGCGACTGGCTGATTAGCCGTCAACGCTACTGGGGGCCACCCATTCCGATCATCTATTGCCAGGAACACGGGGCTGTTCCAGTCCCGGAGGAGCAGTTGCCGGTTCTCTTACCAGATGTGGATAACTGGATGCCCACAGGCACTGGTGTTTCGCCTCTCGCGGCAATCGAGAGCTTCGTTCACACCACCTGCCCCATTTGTGGCCAGGCAGCCCGCCGCGAAACGGATGTCAGCGATAACGGTCTGGACTCCGCCTGGTACTTCCTGCGTTACTTTTCGCACGACGACGAGATGCAGCCGTGGAACCCTGATCTGCTGCGCAAGTGGCTCCCGGTCGATATGTACATCGGCGGTGCGGAACATAGCGTGTTGCACTTGATGTATGTGCGTTTTCTCACCATGTCGCTGCACGACCTGGGCCACCTGGAATTTGAGGAGCCGTTCAAGCACTTCCGAGCTAATGGCATGATTACAAAGGATGGCGCAAAGATCTCCAAATCAAAGGGCAACATCGTGAACCCTGATAGCTATATTACCCGCTTTGGCGTGGATGTATTCAGGGTCTATCTGATGTTTATGGGACCATATCAAGCTGGGGGTGACTTCAGTGATCAAGGGATCGGCGGGGTCGTGCGCTTCCTCGACCGTGTCTGGTCACTGGTCACACAGCACGCGCAGAACGCATCCGCTAAAGCCCCACAGGGAGAGGAGCGGCGCGTCGTCCATCGTCTGATCAAACGAGTGACCGAGGATCTGGCAACCTTGAAGTACAACACCGCCGTAGCCGCGCTGATGGGGTATCTCAACGCCCTGGAAACCCGTTCGACCCTCACACGGGAGGAGTTGCAGACCCTGCTGCTGCTCCTTGCACCAATGGCACCCTACATCACAGAGGAACTCTGGCAGAAACTCAA
Source organism: Ktedonobacterales bacterium (assembly GCA_038199755.1). GTDB lineage: Bacteria > Chloroflexota > Ktedonobacteria > Ktedonobacterales > Ktedonobacteraceae > JBBPYR01. The sequence continues at coordinate 11,521 of JBBPYR010000334.1, forward strand.
GCATCCAGGCCAGAATCACTCAATCCATGCAACGTCGTGGCCCAGCTTCGATGCCGAGGCCATTGGGGCCGAGACGATGATCCTGCCAATACAGATCAACGGACGGGTGCGCGGTCGTATCGAGATTGCCCATGATACGCCCGAAGCCGAGATCAAGAGCCAAGCCCTCCAGGTTCCTCAGGTGCAATCGTTGCTTGCCACCCGGAAGGTAACGCGGATGATCTATGTAC
>JBBPYR010000335.1:0-13617 GCA_038199755.1 Ktedonobacterales bacterium
CCCACCCCACGGGCGACCCGAGGGTCCCTTCCACCCGTCCTCACCACCCCCGCCCCTCCTGAAACGAGCGTTCCCACCACCTCAGCCATTCTTAGGTTGATGTCTCTTGGACGCGCTCAAGCTGGTCCCTACGGACGTTGCAACAGCAGAACGAGCGCAAGGAAGCCTTGCAGAGGTAGGCCCAGGATACGTGTAAAATCGCTAGTATCTTAGTCCACCCTCTATAAGTACTCATCCACGAATTTCCAATCGATATCGGTTGAAAGGTCAAGAGGTTTCATTGTCCAAAAACGAGCAGGGGTGACATCGAAGGTATATCTTTGATGTCACCCCTATCCGTTTAGAGAGGATGTGTTCCTTGCCACAGAATGCGGGCGTGAGCATCTTTCGCCAACTCGCACGCAATATCGTCAAGTTTCATGTACACCTCCCACGTTTCTTCCGTGCATCGTTTTGCAATCTGTTGCGCAATCTCTCGTTCCAGTGCTTCGTTTCGCTTCCCTTTCCAGATCGTATCGGCAAATGCTACCAAGACATCTTCCAACTGCACTGGTGCTTCCCTGTCCCATTGGGCGTGGGTGCGAGTGAAACGCGCATGCGCCTCGGGGAAACCACTTTCCCGAAGAAGTTGAGGTCCAATCTCCTCATGTTGAGTTCCAGGACCAGTCAGTTCGTTAGGATACATGGTTTTCCCCACGTCATGCGTTGCTGCTCCAATCAGAACACATTCCTGGTCGTAATCAAGCAGAGGCCAGCAAGCATTTAACTGTTTGGTGAGTGTGATGGCGACATCATGAACGATGGTCAGATGAGCGACTAATCTCGGTGGCGCAGCAGATTTCGCGAGGAGATCCACGACTTTTGGTGGGAGTGGTTGAAACCGCATAGGTGATCTCCTAGAGAGCAAGAAAAAAAGGGTGTTCACGACCAACGAGCGGTACATCTACGCGTAGAGTGTACCCATATGCTTCCTTAACCGCTTGGGAATGGCTGCCATCGAGACATCAAAGAAAGGATGGCGACATCATCAGTATCTGGCCGTGGAAGTCGAACGGCAGTTTTTAGCCCCTTTTTTCACGCGTGCAGAAGAGGGAAAGATCGCGACAGCAGGCGTAATCAAATTTGCTTTAGAAACCCAGATTGGCCATTAAGTAGAGGAAACGACGGTCTATCGCCTCCTTACCCGGCATGTACATTTTCCTCACAAGCAGTTAGTTTACAACGTTCCAAAGTTTGACACTATAATCATACAGAGACTTATTGTGGAGAAAGAAACTTGCTCCCCCAGTTGCAATCAGCTTTCCTCCAGGCGACCAAGCTAAACCCCCTATCGCGTAGGCTTGCTCAGTCCATAAGCCGGGATGAGCAGCAAAGGAGGCAATCATTTCATAGGTTTGCATCGACCAAACATACACCATTCCATCTACGCTATCACAAACAAGCCATTGGCCATCGGGCGAGAAGGCGAGAAGGCCAGGCGTCTGCTCATCAGGAAGCGGCAAAAATACTTTTTGTTTGAGCCGCATGAGATCATAGATGCCAATGCCATTTTCTCCTTCGAGCGATGCGGCAAGAAGTCCATTTGCTGGAGAGAACTGTATGTCGTTGATGCCTCTTACGGGCACCGTTCCTACACGAGAAAGCGCAAGAGGTGAGGTGGTGAAGCGACAAACATGAAGTTCTCCTTGCTTTGTCAAACTCAAAAAAGCGAGAAAGGTTCCATCAGCAGTAAAACGCAAATGAGAACTCCAAGCTGAAGTCGTATCGTACTGTGCTTTTCCATGAGCATCAAGATACCAAGCTCTTACAGAAGAGTTGTAAGCATCTGCAAATTGTTGTATCGTTCCATTCGGTCCCCCACACCATGCCTCACAAGCTGGCAATCCATTCTTTTGAGCAGTGAACAGATTGTAAGAGGAATTAAAAGAAACTTTACCTTGTGCATTAACCAGACAATTCCCTTCTGAGCATTGGATATTGCCATACACTGGGTCATCCTTTGCTGTCTGAGCAAAACCAGTAGATAAATCGTCAGCTATACCTCCGTTTGCATCAGCTTGTTGTAAAATGGAAAAAGAGCGAGTGATTCGTCCCATTTGATTCCCTATTCCTGGGAGTCGAGTTACAGATCTATTAATTGCTGCTCTATCCAATTGTGTTTTGGCATATTGCGTATCAGTGGTCGCTGCCGCACTATCAGTTGTGACAGCAGCACTGCTATCTGCAACCGCAGCACTATTAGCAGTCGCAGCGGTGTTGCTATCTGCAACCGCAACACTACTGTCGGCCACCGCTGGTTCGAGCGTTGATGCTGCATAGGCTAGGGTTGCGGCTCCAGAGAGTCCTACTCCTCCAGAGAGAGCTGCAAACCCCGCAGTTGCACCCGCTGCTAGAGCAGGAGCGGCAGCCCCTAATGTTGCTCCAATCAATGCCCCTGTCACCGCACCTGTACCAACCGCTCCCCAATCAATATTACTGGTCCAGGGATTCGAGGACCCATTTTGATAGTTGTTGTAGACTTGTGCTCCATAGGAAACCGCAGCTCCAACAATGGCTCCTGCAATTGCGCCAATACACCACGGACAATGCCCCGTTGGATCATTCTTTGTCTCGGGATTGCCACTCACATAGCCATAGGGGTTCATCCCTTGCAGGTTGCCTTGCATGCTATCGGCAGAGAGGAACACGCCCACCTTCTGATCGTAGTAGCGCGCTCCATAGTAGTCCAGTCCCGTCAGGGTGTCGTTGTACTGCCCAGTGAAGCCCTTATTGGTATCGTGCATACTCGTTCAGGCAGAGCTTTTATAGATCAACGCAAAGTGGCACTGAGGAGAGCAGAAAGACCACAAAGGGATATATTCACCTTTGTGGTCTTTCTGGTCAACTGACTATCTAGAGAAAACAGGTTCCCATTTCACTCTTCTCTTACTCATTCGGCTCAACTTCCATATCCGCTAATGTTGGACAGTGGTGAACCAGTTCCTCTAAGGGAACGTGAAGTCCAAGTTTCTTTATACAAGCCATGGCGGTACCGTTCGTATAACTGTGGCATGTGCATTCCTTGATGATGAAGTCGTTCTCTTGCTACTCTTCCTGCTGGCGTTTCATCTCTGTTATCATTTGATCGATCACCTCTTTGGCCTTGGCAAGCCCAACTCCTGCCTCTCGACTATACAGCTTGATTGCTGCAATCTTATCCATCACCTCTCCAGTGCGAAGAAGCCGCTGTATCTCAAATTGGCTTTCTGCTGATAACGGACATGGAGCCGTGAGAAGAGCAAGCTGTTCCCGCAATTCCCTCTCCTGCGCAGGATCGTATAACCTTCCAAACGTGAAAAAGTCATTGTGCGTATAGGCTAAGAACCATCGTTCTGAACGCGGAAAGATACGAATATCATCTGAACTCGGATAGCAGAAGTCATCCCAGTAGGAACAGAAAAGCCGCCATGGCGTTGCGACCGCAACGGTTGGCCCCCACATCACAATCACCTGCATCTCTAGTTGCGTCTCAAAGGCAAGCAGTTCTTGTGAAATCTGAGCAGATAACGAGGTCTCTTTGGTAGGAATCACCTGAGTAGGACCTTCAAAAAGGGGAATCTTCGGTGCATAGGGCGGTAGACCTTTTCTATAGTGCAGAAGATAGCCACCTATCTGGTTCCAATATATACTCGTCTCATCCCAAATGGCTCTAGCTTGCACTTCAATAAGGGGATGAATTTGAGCAAGCTCATGCTCTGGAAGGATCGCATTTCTTGTCCAACGCCACTGAAGTTTGAACGTTTCTAATGGAGAGAAGCTACTGTCTATTAACTCAATCATTGGTTGGTTTTCCTTCTCTCGAAAATTCCTTATCAGGAAGATTATTTGCGCTCCTGATCTTCCTGCTGGTGTCCTAACCGTTCGGCGACAAGAATACGTTCTTCCACTCCTTGCTGCAAATCGCGTTCATCATGGTAGATGAAGAGTGGCAGACAGTGCGGGTATCGTTCAATCTCAGGTACGAGCGTTGTCCCTTGTCGATTCCTGGCATGAAGCAGGGGTTGGAAGGGAATGGTTGCAGAAGGCATCAGGGTCTGCCACTCCTTCGGCAGCAAACTCATCTCTGTCAGATCAAGCAAGACAAACTGTGCGAGAGAAACGAGCCGTTCAAGCATCTCGGGATACGCTCGTTCTACCACGCTTTCATCACCAGGACGAGGAGAGGCAGCACGTTCCCGATCAAAGAGCACTGGCGTATAGCCCTGCCGACGAAGTTCATCCCTGATCGTATTCAGTACGGCCATGCGATAGGATGGAAAGAAACCCAGGATGACCACCATGTTGGTGGTCAGCGTTCGTACCAGCGGTGGAGGAGTGTCGTGGCTCAACAGCAAAGAAAGCAGATGCACATTCGCCAGAGAGTCGATTGTCACTACGGGCTCATACTCGTCGGTCAGCCGTAGATTGTGTTGGATTGCGCCATCGAGCGAGGTCTCCCAGACCACGAGACGAAACACTAGGCAGTCCGTGAGATTAGCTTGATCTAGCTTCACACGATCAAGAGTCGCATGGCGTAAATTGGCTCCACTCAAGTCGATGCCCCTCAAATCCACGGAATCGAGTGTCGCCCCATCAAACTGAACCCCACGCAGGTTGACTCCGTTCAGACTAATGGGTTTTAGTTGTGCTCCGGTGAAACTGCTTTGGCTCAGTGTTGCATCACTCAGGTTGACACTATCCAGTTTGGCTCCTAAAAAATTGGTTTTGCGTAGATTGGCATGAGACAGATTCACGTTATGAAGCGTTGCTTGCCAGAACGAGGCTCCTTCAAGATTGGCTTTTTGCATATTGACCGAACTCAAGTCCGCGTTACTAAGGCGAACAAAGCGTAAGTCAGCTTCGTACAAATTTGTTCCTTGTAGACTTGCTTCTAGGAGTTGAGAAGAAGCAAGATTTGCTTGCTGTAACTGAGTGTGGTGAAGTATCGTATTATTAAGATCTGACTCGCGTACGATTGCTGCTCGCAGGTTTGCATTTGTCAAATTGGCCCTGAATAAATTTGCTTTGTAAAGGTGTGTCTCGCTCAAATCGACTTCTTTGAGGTTAGCACGACGCAAATCAATGCCTGAAAGCTCAGCTCCATGAAGTTTTGCTTGACTCAGGTCTATCAGTTTATCAGGCTGCTCTTTCCTCCAAGCGTTCCAAACATCCACACCTTGCATCAGTATGTCTAATTGTTGCCTATCTGCCATGATGAATGTATCCTTTCCAAAAAGTTTCTGTATGTTGTTTGATCCTTGCACGTTCAGCGGATGCTCCCTGCCACCATAAAGTGGCGCGACATCAGCACAAAGACGATTTCGGCTCGATGGACCTTTTATCTCATCTATTTCTAAATCTCGCGCCATTTTATGACGGCAAACGATGATGGCCCTCCAGGAGTGGCTTCCGATGGACACGCGCCATTTTATGGTGACAAATTTGGCGGTTGCATTCTTTACGAAGAAGCACCAAATAGATGAGCTACGATGATGTGCCACATTATGAGGCAGAAATTTCTCCTCAAAATCGTCTCAACGCGCTTCTCAAGCTAATCATGGGCAGGTTTTATGTCGGAAACGCGCCAGGTTATTGGACAAATGACATTAAGCTTCACACTGTTGAATGAGTATTTTTCGTGATGCTTGTCTACTATGTATGATTATTATTTTTGTTATATAACAATCATGCCCAGTAGACAAGCACCAATTGATAGTTTTGCTAATGATGAATCCTTCCTGCTTCAGAATACCTTCGTTAGTAAATAATCTCTCTAGGTCCGAGTGATTATTATCGGGAGAATGTTGATGGAAACCATAGGAGAACCCTTCCGTCTTTATAGTGCCACCAATCGAAAAGTCCCACGTTTCCTCCTTCTACATCATTTGAAGCCCTTTGGAGCGTTTCCTGCCATTCACCATTCTCAAACATGTTATAACATGCTCCACATGCTTGGTTCTCGGTTACAAAATGCACAGCTATGCTTTGACCAGGGTCTATTTCCCTTTTTATCCACTTCACAGTTGCAGATAGCATCTCGATTTCTACGTGAGTGTTTGGTAAACCCCTACCCTTGAAAGGGCCAGCACCACCTAGATAATTCCCATTTACATCAGTTATAACAACACTTCCCGTTGTCCACTCAGTTTTTCCGCCGATATTATTGCTTAAGATAGCTGTGTCTACTGCCGCATCTAGAACAGATTGAGGAGCAGGGTACTCAGGATCAGCTGTAGCAATTTCCGCAGATGGAACAAACTCACCACTTGCCGCCGCTCCATCATTTCCCGATCGATCGCCTCCTCCCGAATCGCCTCCGCCACCGGAGCCACTGTCGAGATTCCATATTCCTGGCACGCCGATTTGGAATGGACCGAAGTAAATAGCATAGTTCGCCAGAGTGTGGGAACACAACGCTTGATTCCCGATACCACACGAATCGAAGTTGGACGGTTTCTGCTCGACCGTCGTGATCGATGATCCTTTCGAGTACCATTTGGATCCGCTACCCGAAGAAGCTTCCCCCTGACCACTACTCAAGACCGGAGCCACCGGAGGAGCCCAGCCGCTGCCACCAAAAGGAGGAGGAACAGAAACTCCACTACTCCCGCTTGATTCTCCACTACTCCCACCACCCGCATCGCCAGGACCACCAAGGCCTCCGCCAACTACGCGCTGTCCTGTGGGGTCGGCGAAGGTTTCGGGATTGCCATTCACATAGCCATAGGGGTTCATGCCTTGCAGGTTGCCCTGTACGCTATCAGCAGAGAGGAACACGCCCGCCTTTTGATCGTAGTAGCGCGCTCCATAGTAGTCCAGCCCCGTCAGGGTGTCGTTGTACTGCCCGGTGAAGCCCTTGGCGGTGCCCAGACTGCCTTGTTGGTAACGTTGGTGGCCGTAGGGGTCGTAGGTGCGATTGCCCTGTACGGCGGCACTGCCCGTCGTGGTGTTGGTCGTCGCCAGCACGCTGCCCAGGGCGTCGGTTAGGAAGAACTGTGTGCTCGTGCCGTTCAACTCGCCGATGAGTTGCCCCGCCAGGTGGTAGTAGTAGAGGTCGCCTCCGTTGGGCGTGCCACTGCTGCTGTAGCCATGCTCTTCGCTCCCAAAGGGGTAGGTGGTGAGCGTGGTGGCGCTGCTGTTCGTGCTTCGCCGCAGCACACGGTTGCCCGCGCTATCGTAAAGATACCACTCCTGACTGCTGCTGCCTGCATTCCACTCGACCAGGTGATCAAGAGGGTCATACGAGAGGGTCGCCGTCGTCCCGTTGAAGAGGCGGCTGGTGACGTTGCCCCAGGCATCGTAGCTACTGGTGTAGACCTGTCCACTCTTGCTCGCGCACGAGGTTCCCGTGGGATAGAGCCCATCGAGCTGATGGGGGTGGCTGCTCTGGCAGTAGAGATACTGGTACTGGGTGCTGCCCCCGTCGAGGGGTCCCTGCCACAGTTGGCCCAGATGCGTGTAGGCATACGACGCGCTGTAGCTGCCCCCGGCGAGACCGCTGCTCAGCGTGGCACTGCCACAGGTGCCGTTGCCTGCCGCTGGTTGCGTTCCGGAGTTGCCCGCCCACAGCAGGCGGTTCTGCTCATCGTAGCAGAAGTTGGTGGTAATGGAGCATAGAATCAGAAGGTACAATAAGCACTGAGGCCGTGCCTCAATTTTCCATTATAGGTAACTCGGAAGAACCGAGAAGATTAAAACTCTTGGATGATAGTTTGCATTTCATGGGCTTGTTCTAGGGATATGCCATTCACAGAAAAGACATACTGACGCTTTAGTAAATCAGGCTTAGCAGCATCTATACTCTTTATCCTAGTAATGTGAATAGGAGAGAGTTGCCCTTCCTTATAAGCTATCTCGGCTTGACCAACTTGTAGTAATCCATAGTGAAGTATCTCTACAGTAACATGAAGACTATTTGATCTGTCAAATAGAGACTCCGCATCTAAAATAGAGGCAATACCTGTACTACCTTCCGGCCCAATATATTGCCTGATGCATTGTATGGTGGTTGCTTGTTCAAAAGTAATCGTGTCTACTTTCACCAAAAAATCGTCTGAAGGAGAGACCTGAAGATTCTCTTTGTTAAGCCTTCCAACACCTCGAAGAGTGACAGTGTAGATCTTCCCAGATTCATCTATAAGTTCTGCTGCCCCGTAAGGCCGAAATGCTCCATTTGGGTACAATACGTTTTCTTGTCGGATGGGCTTTACATAAAACGCGACAAATCCTTGTGTAAGACGAGGTGAGCTTATAGGATCGTTTACCGTTCCAAAAATACTTAGATAAGATTCACAGGTACCTCCTCTCTAGAGTAGATTACCTTATACTAGGAAAAGGGCTACGAAGCACATATTCCCACTTGTTACTATCTTGTGGGCATGGTATCTTTAGTTCAAATCAGCCGAGTTTGAAAGCTAGGGACGCAAAGAGCAAGCTCGGCATGCGAACAAAAAGATGAGGTGATTGATGAGCAACAGCGCGGCTGAGAGTGATGAGACGGTCCTCCTGTTCCGCCCGACCGGGTCAGATGAGTTAGCTCTGATTGAGGAAAGTGACTATAGTGCTTTCCCCCCGCGGCTCTTCTGGCAACCGATTTTCTATCCTGTCCTCAATGAAGAATACGCCACGCAAATTGCCCGTGATTGGAATGCGCGAGATGGTAACTCTGGCTATGTCACCCGTTTTCGGGTTCGTAGTGCCTTTCTGCATCGTTACCAGATCCATCAGGTGGGAAGTACTCTCCACCAAGAATATTGGATTCCAGCGGAAGACTTGGAGGAGTTCAATCATCAGATTGTTGGCAAGATTGAAGTGGTTGCCGAATTCCACTCATGATCTCTCGTGCGATTTTTCACTACCAACGGTTGTTTGTCAGAATGATCATCGCTTTCTGACCCAATTGTCATCGCGTATAATGATGGAAAAGATGCAATGCATATGCCCTTGCTTATTTCTCACGCTATAATGGGGGTCTACTGGAAAGCTGCATGCTCGGAAACGGGCCTGTACTGTTTGGGAAGGGCAACAGAGATAATGAAAAGTACCTGACTGCTGCCCTACTTCATTTTGAAGCCAAGCGGAGAGGTGACAGCTTTGCTTAGATTAACAATCGGGTTCGCCGACATTCCTCACATGAATACATCAGTCTCGCAGCTTTTGAACAACGGCATTGTTAGTGCTCACGTATAGAATTTTGCCTCAGGCGAGGGCGTGGCACCCACCTTTCCCCTGACTCTTTCAAATCTTCAATAGACAAAGGTCTTGGACGATGCCATATTTCATACGGTGCTATTAGACCAACGCTTTTGAATGGTCCCATTCCTTTTGGGGTGTTCCACGTTTGAGAAAAATTACTCACATAAGGATGGTCTGAAGGACGTATCCACATCAAAGTTCGCTCATCTTTAATCCCTCGTACCGCAACATCAACAATTCTCGGAAAGGTTCCATTCTGGTAGAGAAAGAACATGACCTCATCCCAAGTGAGTAGTTTTCCACGCTGCCCAAAAGATTCCAACCCCCAAGCAAGTTGTGTCGGAAGCGACCCAGCAACCTGTTTTTGCGCATCCTCTATCGCCATTGCAATACATTTCTCTAACAGCCTTCGCAGTGTCTCCTTCATATCTGTTGTCATATCATCCTCCTCTCTTTATTTAAAGTGTCTATTCTCAGCTCCAGCCTTTATCAAAACACAGCCTCTCGTTTGGTTTTTGTTTTGTTCGATGTATCTTAAGTAACATCTGATATCTTTCGTCAATATGTCATTTGTCGAATAATCTGGGTCTTACACAATCTTGGTGAAGGATGGGCTTATCTGAGCGAAACATCCATTTCTTTGAGCACAGGATCAGCACAACCACCTTCATATTGGAGAGCTTATCACCAAGATTGTGTAAGACCCATAATCTGCGCGGTTTGTCTAATATCCTGCCACGCTGCTAAGCACCTTCAGCGGATGCTCCTTGCCACCATGAAGTAGCGTGACATCAGCACAAAGACGATTTCGGCTCGATGGACCCTTTATCTCATCTCTTTCTAAACCTCGCGCCATTTTATGATGGCAAACGATGATGCTGCTCCAGCAGTGGCTTCCGATGGACACACGCCATTTTATGGTGACATATTTGGCGGTTGCATTCTTTCCGAAGAGCACCCAATAGATGAGCTACGATGGTATGCCACATTATGAGGCAGAAATTTCTCCTCAAAATCGTCTCAACGCGCTTCTCAAGCTAACCATGGGCAGGTTTTCTGTCGGAAACATGCTAGGATATTCAACGAATGACACAATAATCTATTCTTTAGGTATAGCTCAAGATAAACCCAAATAAATGTGGCAATTTTAAACAATCTAGATTGTACAAAATAAATTCTGAAATGGCTTCCTGAGCAGCTCCAAAATTTGTTTTGGATTGTCTTGAATGTTCAAAACAGTCACATTCATTTGAACCATTCCTTAGAGCTTATCCGAAAACCTAAGAGAGATGAGAAGTGTAGTGAAAACAAATGAGCCCGCAGGCCAGTTGCAAAAAAGCTTGATAGGTTTCCCCCAGCTTTTCCCAACGGACCCGCGAGGCGACGCCAGCGAGAGAGCCAACCAAACGTACGCTCCACGACCCATCGCTTGGGCTGAACGCTGAACCCGCGTGTGCCTGGAGAGCGTTCCACTACCTCCAACTCCCAGTTGCCCTCGGCTTGGCACCACTCAGCCAGCTCCCGTCCGCGATAGGCTCCATCTGCCCAAATTTTCTTGAGACGTGGCACCAACGGAGCGAGCCCAGCCAGGAGGCAACGGGCACCTTTGGTGTCATGCACATCAGCTGGGGTCACGTAAATGGAGAGCGGCAAGCCCAACGTATCAACAAGAAGATGCCTTTTGCGGCCCTTAACATGCTTGTGGGCATCAAAGCCAGAGATGCTGGCTGACTCCTCGACGCTATTGACGCTTTGGGAATCCATGATCGCCGCACTCGGCTCTGCGTTCTTGCCTACTCGCTGGCGTTCAGCTGCTCGAAGAGCTGTGAAGAGTCGATACCAGCTCCCTTTCAGGCGCCAGCGTCGAAAATGGTAGAAAACGGTCTGCCAAGGCGGAAAATTTGATGGGAGATAGCGCCAAGGGCAACCGGTTCGCAGAACATAAAAGATCGCATTATAGATTTCTCGCAGCGAATGGGTCCGTGGTCTGCCACGAGAGGACACGGAAGGAAGGTGTTGTTGCAGACACTTCCACTCATCATCGGAAAGGTCGCTTGGATAGATGGTATTCATACCTTACAGTGTAACAGATGGGATCCTTCGCTGCTTTCCCAAACACGCTCTAATAGCCAGAAACAATCTGTGTGCCCTGAAGTGACCATGCTAAAGCCTGAACAGAACTCGAAGGGCCATCATAGGTACAGATGCGCCTTCCATCTACGACATCCCAGACCTGCACCGTTTTGTCGTCACCTCCTGAGGCTATAAAGCGACTGTCAGGCGACCATGATAATGCCAAGACAGCACGAGAGTGTCCCCGATACATGAGTGTGGTGATTTCACGTGACATAGGTCATTGCTCTTCCTTGTTCTCAGTCGTTATAAGGCCCTCCACACATGAACTGTTCCCTCAATTCCAAAACCAGAAGGCGCGATACGACTTCCCCCCGAAACAATTCGTGTTCCGTCAGGAGACCATGCAATCGTTCTTACCCAACGATCATGAACATGTCCCTGATACGTATAGATATGATTCCCGCTTGCCGCCTCCCAGATCTGAACCGTACGATCATCACTCGCAGATGCGACGTATTTCCCATCCGGCGACCACGCCACTCCCCAGAGTGTACCTATATGATTTTGGTAGACGACAAGACATCTCCCTGTTGCTGCCTCCCATATGCGTGCCGTCTTATCATCACTCGCAGAAGCGATGCGCGTGCCATCCGGCGACCACGCCACTGTATGAATTCCGGAAGAATGACCTTGACACATGTAACGAAGACTTCCCATGAAAGCATGCCAAATGTAGATCGTCATATCATAACTGCTCGCAGCAATATATTTCCCATCTGGTGACCATGCGACACCTCCAAAGGCTTCGTCGGGTCCACGATAGGTAGTAATTGTATTGCCTGAATCGGCGTTCCAAATTTGAACCGTTCCATCATAGCTTGCTGAAGCAATTGAGTCTCCATCCGGCGACCACGCGACACTTGAGATCTCTTCAGTATGACCATTGTAGGTACGCAGTGAGGTTCCGATGAGAGCATTCCAAAGCTGCACGGTGGTGTCATAATGGCCTGATGCAATACTAGTGCTGTTGGGTGACCACGTCACAGTATACACATTACTTTCATGAAAACATGAACATATTTGCTCTCCATTCTGAGCATTCCATACCTGTATCAAACCATCACTATCACCAGAAGCGACATACTTTCCATCCGGCGACCAAGCTACTGTCCAGACTGCATTAGAATGGCCTTGATACATAATGAGATTAGTTCCTACAACCATCCTTGAATCATCTCCTTAGATTTAGATAAAAGTAGATGTGAGCCATTTACTCCTTATCTGCTTGCAAGTAAGGAATAGAAAGCTGATTTTGTCGAGCATACGTTAGAGCGCCTTCTTTTCCTGAGCCAGCTACTCCTGAATCTAATCTAGTTCAAGAGTAGCTAATCTTTCAGACTAGTAACTCCAAATTTCTATCAGACATTTACCTTGATGGAATATCTAAGTTGTCTAACATCGAACTAGACCATCCATTTGTAAAGTAGTCGGTTGCATACTTCATAGCATCTGTAAAATCAGTACCTCCTACCCCAGCAGCCCTTAATGCTTGAGATGCAACATCTTTTGCCTCAACAAATGGTAGTTGTCTATAGCCAAAGAACTTTGCTAGATGCCTAAGTGTCATTCCTGCACTCCTTTGAACACCAGTAGCCGCCATGTGATCGCTAGCATCTAAAAGAATTGCAGGGGCTAAACGAGTATCGTAGTTAGATAAAGCTCTCATCATGGCATCTTGAAAGATGTGATGCGCTTGAAGGCCTGTACCAGACGCAAGTCTTTTAAGTTGACCATAGGATCCTGTCATACCAGCAAGAGGTTGAGCACAATTATGAACCACCCACTGCCCATCGCCGACAGTGAAGGTATGATCCTGGGCAACCTCTAGATTATACATCGTTTTGGTTCCAGGGACACTCTTCCAGATCGTGATGACGCCAAGACTGCCATCAGCACGCAACACATGCATGCCCACCTTGATCTGAGCAACCGGCAAGAAGCCTTTCTCGATGGTCAAGAAGGGATGTTTCTGGTTGGTATGTACCACCTCGTTATGCTGAACAAGGCCATGGGTCGTAGGTGTGGTGGTTGTGATGGTGAGATCAACCAGATCATGATCGGGATGGATCCACACCTGCACGATGGGTTGCTGCTCCATCTTATGGGTCTTGGGATTATAGGCCCAGACCTTGTCTCCCACATGCAAGCTTCCAATGGCCTGTTTGCCCAGCGTCGTCGAGACCAGCGTCCTGGCAGTGAAGCTACACGCTCCTGATGCGATATCCCCTACCGCATGTTCGACCCCATCCAACCCGCCGTGAGCTACCA
>JBBPYR010000336.1:0-15602 GCA_038199755.1 Ktedonobacterales bacterium
AAACACCGGCAAACCGCGGCATAAAAGTGCGAGAGCAGTTGCAACTCCCCTGGTTCGCGCTGCGTGCTCGCCCTCTTCTCGTTATTAGCGCAGCACGCCCAGAGCAACAATACCTAGGATGACAATCGCAATCACCACGATGATCAACCAGACCATACGCAGCAAAGCGGCACGGCTGGCTGCCCGCTGCCGCAATTCATCAACTCGCACATCCTCAGCAGGACACCAATGAGCGGCACTACAGTATGGACAGAGCGGAAAGAGTTCATAGGGTGGGCACAAACCCGCCTGATCGCTTTGCCTGCCATTGCCATAGCTGTATGTGCCGATCTCGTAGCGTATCTGCTCACTCTCCAAAATGGCACAGCAATGAATGCAGCGTAGTAACAGATATTCAGACCAATCGTCGGCGTGGCATTTCGGGCAGGTATAGGGCAATCCAGCGGCATGATTCATACCCAGCGAGGAGGGAGTTGTTGTAGGCCAGTGATGATGACAACGATGGCAATAGTACGTCGTGGCATCACTCAGTGGTGCCACGCCACGCAGTAACCCTTGTCGCTGCAACAGCATCGCTTTTTCCGGCGACAGGTCATATTGCATATCGATAAGATCAATGTGGAGTGAACGCCCCTCTCGCACATCTGGGAAGTCATAATAGCGTTGCCGATCACGCCGTGCGTCCGGCGAAACATCCTTGGTAGATGCACGCCCATACGCTGATCCCCCCGCCCCCTTCCTCCTGTTGCCCCCCACTTTGCCAGATATATTCACACGGGGAGAGGGAGCATCTGGGCGATGTTCTGAGCGCACAGCATCGTATTGTTGACGTGCGGCGGGATCATTGAGCGTCTTGTACGCTGTCACAAGCAGACGCATACGCTCATTGGCATCATCCCCTTTATACACATCGGGATGATACTGGTGAGCCAGCTTCTTAAACGCGGTCTTGACGGTGCTATTTGGCGCATCAACATCAATACCTAACAGGGCATAATAATCAACAAAAGCATCCATAGAATAGGTGTGAAACGGCCTCTCCTCGCCATGCATAGAGCAAAGCGGCTTCGCGAGCAAGGTTTGTCTAAAAACGGATATAATCTACTCACTTAAACGAATAACACGTGCAAAGGTTGTACATTATTGCGCAATACCCATATCTCCGACTGTATTATACTCCTGCGACCATCTCTAGACAATAAGACTACCAAATTTTGGCTTTCTAAATTGATGTAATCTGCTCATAACGAGCTGGCGTATATGTTTATGTAAGCAAGCAAACAAAACTCTTCTATTGAAATCTCCACTCTTCCTATAAATGGAATAGTAGAATGGAAGAGATATGCTGACATCTGTATGACTTGATATCCGTAGGTCATACTGTGTTTTTGAAGAGACACAAAGTCAGTGCTTTGCAAGTGTGATAGTAATAGTACTTCACACATAGACACATACTTATATAAAGGGGAGAAATATGTCAGACCAAATTTCTAATGAAAACAACCAGAGCCCACTCCAAATGCTGAAAGGCACAACAACGCGCCGTACACTGCTGCGCAACTCAATTCTGGGCGCAACAACCGTTGCATCAGCCACATTGCTCGTGACGCAAACAGCAGGCGCAGCCACTAAGTCAGCGTTACACCTCAGTGCTGAAGATGCCTTTGAAGAGATTATGCGCGATGAAAATGCCCACGTCTCCTTCTTGAAGTCGGCCCTCGGTAGTCATGCTCGCCACAAGCCAACCTTCAAAGGTCTGGAGCAAGAAGATGTCGAGCATTTCATGAACCTAGCTCGGGTCTTCGAGAATGTCGGTGTGGGTGCCTATCTCTTAGCCGCTCCTTTAATCAGCAGTAAAGCCTACCTGGCCGCCGCAGGCTCAATCCTCACGATTGAGGCACGTCACGCAGGATACCTAGATGCACTTGTCGGTTCACCTTTGAGCCCGAATGGTGCCTTCGACAAGCCCATCCCGTTTCATACCATTGTTGCCGATGTATTGCCGTTCATCAAGGACCTCAATGGCCCAGCTCCATCGGCAGGTAGCGATACCGAAATCCTGAACTTCGCCCTCTTGCTGGAATACCTCGAAGCGACGTTCTATGACATCAACGTGCCGAAATTCTACAAATAAGAAGAGTGCGAAAAGCTCTCAGCGCAGTCTTATAACCACATACCAATAAAAAGGCGTACTCTAGGTTTCTAGAGTACGCCTTTTTATATGCTTGCCTAGCACTATCTTGCAGGCAATTTTGCCGCCTATTGGAACTTTTGCTGCCATATGGGTAAAATAGAAATAGTCATTCATATCATAAACATAAGCGTGTAGCTGATAATGGATTTATCGGACAGAAGCGTCAAGAAAAATGTAGGGAGAGACACGTTATGAGCCAACACATTCATAGCCATGATGACGAGCATGACCACGATCATCCTCATAGCCACGAGCATGATGAGCACGACCATGACGAACACGACCACGATGAACATGACCATGATGAAGACGATCATGGGAGTGGGGGGCATGGGGGGCATGGGGGGCACGGGGGGCACGAACATGGACGTGTGGACGCTGACCTGTATGGGAACAAAGTAGGGCTACGTGCTGTACAGATCTCCACGTTTGGTATGCTTGTTGTCTCGCTGATCCAATTTGCTATTGCTATTATCGGTGGTAGCGCAGGCCTGTTTGCAGATGCGCTGCATAACACGGGCGATGTCTTTACCACCATCGCTCTATGGATCGCCTTTGTGCTTTCCAGCAGGGCAGCGAATCAACGCTATACCTATGGATATCATCGCGCCGAGGACCTCGCGGGCATCTTTATTCTACTGATCATGATTGCCAGTTCGGTTGCCAGCGCGGTCGAATCCATTGTGAAGCTCACGAGCGGTGCCGCTCCAACACAGTTATATCTAAGCATGGGCGCGGCCCTTGTTGGCGTAGCTGGCAATGAGGTGCTCGCCCAATACAAGATTAACGTCGGCAAGCGCATCAATAGCGTGCCGCTGATTGCCGATGGGCAGCATTCACGCATTGATGGCCTCACCTCATTAGCCGCCTTTTTCGGTCTGGTGGGAGCCGCCTTTGGCTTGCGTATCGCCGATCCTATTGCGGGCCTTGTCATTACCGTTGTCATCATTACGGTGGTCTACTCTACCTCGCGCAGCGTGCTACAACGCATCCTCGACGCGGTTGACCCCAAGTTGGTACCATCCATTTTTGCCATTAGCAGCGAGGTTCCCGGCGTTGAGGGCGTCAATGATATTCGTGCCCGCTGGGTGGGACATACACTGTATATCGCCATGAATATTGAGGTCGATGCCGAGCTGACGCTGACGAAAGCCCATGAGATTGCAGAAGAGGTACGTCATCGCCTCTTTCATCGCATCAAAGGCGTCGCAGAGGCGATCATTCACACCGACCCCCATACCCACGACAGCGACCCACATGAGACAACGGCTCATCACATGCAGCAGGCCCAGCGGCCCATTGTGGAACACTAGCTTTTTGTTGATAATATAGAACGGGCGAGGCAAAAATCAATGATTTTGCCTCGCCCGTTCTATACTTGTATTTATAGCCACTGACGCGGAGTCTGTAACACCTCTTGCATATAGGCCTCTGCGCTTTCTGGCGCGGGCTGGTAGCTATATTCCCATCCAGCAATAAGGGGCAGCGTCATGAGAATACTCTCTACACGCCCACCCGTTTTGAGGCCAAAGGCGGTCCCGCGATCGCAGACAAGGTTGAACTCGACATAGCGGCCACGGCGCAAGCGTTGCCACTCCTTCTGCTCCTCACTAAAGGGCATAGCTTTCCGTCGCTCGACTATTGGCAAGTATGCCAGCGCGAACGCTTCAGCACAATCCTGTGTGAGCGAAAAGAGCATCTCCCGCTCTCCATCATCGCCACTAAGATTGCCGAGGAAGATGCCGCCAACACCGCGATGTTCACCGCGATGGGGTAGATAAAAGTAGGCGTCACAGGCCTGTTTGAAGCGCGGATAGAAAGACTCGTCATAGCGATCACACACCTGCTTATGCACATGATGAAAGTGGATAACGTCCTCTGCAAACAGGTAACAGGGCGTCAGGTCAGCACTGCCACTGAATGTCCAGTTCGTGCCCTCAGCACCCCCTACGCCCTCTCCCAACTCGAAATAGCGATAGTGCATGTGCGCGGTGGGAGCCATCGGGTTGTGAGGATGAATGACCAGACTAATACTGGTGGCGAAAAACGGTGTGCGCTCACCATCAAACTGCACTTCGCGCCCCATAGCCAGTTTTGCAGCCTCTTTTGTCAGCGTTCCCAGCACGGTCGAAGTGCTGACACCAACCTTTTCAAACACATTGCCATGTTGCATGACCCGCGTTCGGCCAAAACCGCCCTCAGCCCGTGTCCAGCTATCCTCTTGAAACGGCGTGCCATCTATATGTGTAAGAGCAGCACCGATGTTGTTTTGTATCTGCTGCAACACTGTTTCCATCTGTGTACGCATGATGGTTAATCCGACAATGACAGGACGGCCATGAATGCCTCCTGAGGTATCTCCACGTTGCCAACCATCTTCATACGCTTCTTGCCCTCTTTCTGCTTCTCTAGCAGTTTGCGTTTACGGGAAATATCACCGCCATAACACTTGGCAAGTACGTCTTTCCGCATGGCCTTGACGGTCTCACGTGCGATGACCTTTGAGCCAATTGCAGCCTGAATAGGCACCTCAAAGAGTTGGCGCGGGATCAGGCTACGCAGCCGTTCAACTAACATGCGTCCCTGCGCATACGCCTTATCGCGGTGAAGGATCAGTGAGAGGGCATCGACAGGATGCGCGTTCACCAGAATATCGAGCTTCACCAACTCCGAGGCTTGATAGGCACCAAAGCTGTAGTCCAGCGAGGCATAGCCCTGTGTACGCGATTTGAGTTGATCGTAGAAATCAATAATCAGTTCTGCGAGCGGAATAGTATAAGTCATCAAGACGCGTTCAGCTTCGATATATTTGAGTTCAGTATACACGCCACGACGCGATGTCACCAGTTCCATAATCGTGCCAATATAGCGCGCAGGTGCAAAGATCGAGATATTCATTATCGGCTCTTCGATACGGTCAATCTCGCCTGCCGATGGCATCTCTGACGGGTTATCAACCTCAACAAGTTCATCATTCATTTTATAGACATGATATTCCACGCTGGGAGCGGTCGCTAAAATGTCCAGATCATACTCGCGTTCCAGACGTTCCTGCACAATCTCCATGTGGAGCAAGCCCAGGAAGCCGCAGCGGAAACCAAAGCCGAGCGCGTTTGAGGTCTCTGGCTCATAGAATAAGGAGGCGTCATTCAGCTTCAAGCGATCAAAGGCATCACGTAACAGCGGATAATCGCTGCCCTCAACGGGATAAAGACCCGCAAACACCATCGGCTTGGCTGGTTGATACCCCTCTAATGGCACGACATGCCCCAGAGCCGAGGGCACTGTTACTGTATCTCCAACGCGGCAATCTTTGACATTCTTAAAGCCTGTGGCGATATAGCCCACTTCGCCCGTGGTGAGTTGCGTCGCAGAGGTCAGGCGCGGGTGAAAATAGCCCGCTTCTAAAATTTCGGTGGTGCTACCTGCGGCGATCATCGAGACTTTTTCGCCCTCGCGCAATGAGCCATCCATCACACGCACGTAGGCGATGACGCCCTTATAGGAGTCATAGTGCGAGTCGAAGACTAAGGCGCGCAGTGGCTGGTCGGTCTTGCCATAGGGTGGCGGAACCTTCTTGATGATAGCTTCGAGGATATCTTGTGTGCCAATGCCTTCTTTGGCGGAGGCAAGGATGCTGTCCTCTTTGGGCAGACCGATGACATCTTCGACCTCTTGCATCACCTTTTGCGGGTCAGCACTGGGTAGGTCGATCTTGTTGATAACGGGAATGATTTCGAGATCCGCTTCCAATGCGAGATAGAGGTTTGCCAGCGTCTGCGCCTCGATACCTTGCGTAGCGTCGATGACGAGGATGGCTCCTTCACAGGCGGCAAGGCTACGCGACACCTCGTAGGCAAAGTCAACATGCCCAGGGGTGTCAATCAGGTTTAGCTCGTATTCTTCACCGTTCAGGGCGGTATAACGCATGCGCACGGCTTGCGCCTTGATGGTGATGCCCTTTTCACGCTCCAGATCCATCTGGTCCAGCGTCTGTTCCATCAGTTCACGTTTTGAGACCGTCCCTGTATATTCCAGGAGACGGTCCGCGAGCGTGGACTTGCCGTGATCGATATGGGCGACAATGCAGAAATTTCTAATATGTGCTTGGTCTGTCATCAATAATGCCTCCACACAACACTTCATCACCTTCCGCGCCGCCATAGAACACGGCTGCTTGTCCAGGGGTGATAGCCCGCTGTGGGTTGAGTAGTGTCACCTGCACACGATTTCCCTCAATGGGCGTCACCAGCGCAGGCTGTTCTGATGCTTTATAGCGCACACGCACCTTCGCCTCGAACGGCTCGGTTGGCGTTTCGCCACTGAGATAATGCATATTTCTTACCACGAATGTACTCTGCTCTAATGCGGCGGCAGGCCCAACGATTAAAGAGTTGTGTTCAGAGTCGATCTTAAGCACGTGTAGCGGCTCATGAGAGGTGAGTCCCAGGCCCTTACGCTGCCCAATGGTGTAGTAAGCCAGACCACGATGCCGCCCGAGCGCGTTGCCCTGCTGATCGTAGATCGGCCCAGGCTTCGGTAGCGTGATTAACGGCTTGGTTGCCGCGGCAATGCCTCCGCCCACTCCGTTAGCTCCGACTCCTACGGTATCGTACTCATAGACGCCTTGATTTTCCGCATAGCGATCAATGAAGCCACGATAATCGTTGTTGGCCACAAAACAAATTTCCTGGCTCTCCGCCTTGGCTGCAACACTCATGCCGCGTTCCGCCGCCATTGCACGCACCTGTGGCTTGGTAAAGTCACCCAGCGGGAAACAAGCATGCACAAGCTGGCTCTGGTTGAGCACGTGCAAGACATAGGACTGATCTTTTTCGGGGTCAAGGCCACGCCGCAGCCGACGCTTGCCCGTGCTGGGATGATCGTCAACGCGCACATAATGCCCCGTTGCTAGATAGTCTGCGTTAAGGGCAAGAGCGCGCTTGAGCAGGACGGTAAAGCGAATGTGACGGTTGCAGTTGAGGCAGGGATTAGGAGTGCGTCCGGCGACATAATCTTCGTAAAACGTGTCTACGATGCGTTGCTTAAACTCCTGCTCAACATTGACCAGGTAGAAGGGGATGTCGAGCATACGCGCCACGCGCCGAGCATCGTCAACCGACTCCAAGGAACAGCATTTATTTTGCACGACACGCTCTACACCGTCATCTTCCGCTTCAATAACGCCCGGTTCTGACCACAGGCGCAGCATGATGCCGATCACCTCGTGACCTTGTTCTTTCAGTAGCGCGGCGGCGACCGAGCTATCGACGCCGCCGCTCATTGCGACGACTATTCGTGCCATGTTAAATGCTCCTGTAGGGGCGCGCTTATGCACAGTAGCGTGCCCTTGTATATAAGTATATAAAAAAAGACTAGCCTCTCGAATGGGCTAGCCTTCTCGCTTCGTTTTTGTCTATCAATGCTGTGTCAGTTTGCCCTTTTATGCCAGATACAGGGTAGCATAGCGCGGCTTGTTTGTCAAACTGCGTCATCTCTACATCCAGGGCTGTTGCAAGTTCGAGAATCATCTTATGATAAGTTCCGTAGGGACCAGCTTCAGCGCGTCCTCCGCTCAATTCATTGAGCGAGATTCGCGGGATCACTGGCGATAATGAACATTCACAAATTAATCCAGCATGATTTACGATTCGCTGTTGCCGGATGAATTTGCGAATGTTCATTATCGCCCTTGGGACGCGCTGAAGCTGGTCCCTACAGCGGTTTGCAACCGCCCTGACCTCAAAATTGTTCATCCTGGTCATTCAACCCTATAGGGACTGTCGTTCCTCGGTAGAGTTCGGCTATAGGAATGCGAACGCCAATACTGGTAAGCTCTAGTTCATCGCCGGGGCCAAACAGGTGTAGCGTCCAAGCATCTCCCGCACGGCGTTGAACTTCTACCGCCTGATATTTGGTAGCGATCAAGACGTACTCTTGGATGGTGGCGCATGCGCGATAGATATTGGCCTTTTTTAACCTGTCCCTACCCTCTGTTGAGTCTGAAAGGACCTCAACGACAACCCTTGGGGTGCTTATCTGCTTTTGTTCTGTCGTCGGCTGGTCGCGTGGGTCACATGATACCGATGCATCAGGATAGGTGTAGCGCGTCTCTGCTACCCGTACACTGGCATCTGAATTATAAACATAGCAAGGATTGCTTCCTAGTGCATCCTCGATGGCTCTGACCGTGTTGCTACCAATACGTGCATGAGCAAGGGTACCCCCTGACATGAAGTAGACTTGCCCATCAATATATTCGTATTTCGCTTCTGGGTTAGCCCGCTCCAACTCACGCCACTGCTCTACACTCATATAGTGCGGGTTTCTTTGTACTACCATAGAGAACCTCTTTGCAAGTGTACGTATCCACTTATCTAATTGCTAGTATACCATAGCATGAAGTGGTGGTGGTCTATGCGTTGTGCTTGCTGCTATAATTGCAATACCAGCACATTCATAAGTGCTTGGAAGCCACACATTTTACATCGCAAACAAACAACTATACTAGATTTAGGAGAGTTACATGCTCGTTCGTGTCACAGTTATGGTTTTACGCGTAAGTGCTATATTAGCACTGATTCTAGGCATCATCTTCTGGTTCAACAACTCAGATAGCATCGTACCCTTTCACATGCTGCTGGGTCTTATCGTGACGCTCTCGCTCTGGGTACTCGGTTTCGCCATCGGCATGGCGAAAGGCGGCAGTTGGGGATTGGGAGCAGGAGCGATTGTGCTGGGCATCATCATGTTAGCACTGGGCCTCTCGCAGGCAGGTATCCTACCAGACTCGCCGCTACACTGGATTATTCAGGTGGTACATCTGCTGCTTGGCCTAGCAGCTATCGGTCTGGGCGAGGCAATAGGTGGCCGCTATCGGCGTCTCAACCCCGCTGCCCAGGCAATGCGCTAGCTCAAAATTTGTAAGCTAAAAGGGATAGAGGTCATGCTCAGCGACTGCTGAGCATGACCTCTATCCCTTTTAGCTATCCGTTGTTATTCATCAGAAAGCGTGATGTATCCGGTGGTGCCATCCACAGTAATCATTTGGCCGTCACGGATGGTCTGCATGGCTCCGCGCACATTGACGATGGCGGGAATACCATATTCGCGCGCCACAATCGCGCCGTGTGAGAGTTGACCACCAATCTCAAGCACTACGCCTCCCACAAGTGGAAAAATGGGCGTCCAGCCGGGATCAGTTGCCCGCGTCACTAGAATATCTTCGCGTGTCAGTGCCATTGCGGACTGCACATCTTGCACAAGTCGGGCGCGTCCACGCACCTGCCCACCGCTCGCTGGCGTGCCTGTTAACGTATGCATCTTCTGCGCAGTCTCTCGCAATGGCTCACCATCGGCACCAATGGCATCGGGCGCAATGGTATGCATCCAGTATTCGTAGGCGATACGGCGATTCGCGACACAACGTTGTAGGGCTTGCGATGACTCTGGCGCGCCAGCATGGATGATTTGCTCTATCTCTGTCACCGTCAGAAAAAAGATGTCGTCAGGCTGTTGCAACCAGCCACGCTCCACCCAACGTTGACCTAGTTGCGCGTAGAGTTTCCGCATGGGAAAGATGAGCTTGGTCATGTAATAGCGACTGTTATCACGGATGGTGACAGCACGTTGAGCTTTTTTGAGCATGAAATGCACGATGAAGCGACGGATGAGACCTAATTTTGCATTTACAGCCGTAAGAGCTTGAGCGCGCCGCTGCCGCTGACGTTTTTCCGCTATGACAGGATTGATCGCCTCGCCAGCCTGCATATAGTTCACCACAAGGTGCAGGACCTGCTCTGGAGCCTCCGACCAGCGCGGATTGAGCAATTCGAGTTCGTTAGGGCAGCGATGGCCATGACGGCGCAAAAACTCGCCTAGCTGCTCAAAAAACTGCTGCGCTTCTGCATGTGTTCGCAGTTGTGCAAGGGTAGCAGCATCTATCGCAGTCCGCGCCTGTAGCATGGCACTCAGATCATGCTCACGCAGAGTCTCAGCCATGTTCCAGAGTGCAGGACCAACTTCCGCGCTAAAGATACCGGGAAGTCCCGCCACCAGTTCTTGAGCGATCTCCTTCTGGCCGGTCCACTTGTTCACGAGCCACTGCAAGGTGGCATACAGGAAAGCTGAGGGCATACTAATGCGAATGTTCGTGCTAAACGCATAGGCACCGCGTTCACTCCATAGCGGCAGACCTTGCTGCCACAGGGCTGCATCATCGAGCACACTGAAATCTTGTTGCAGAGAGGCATTGACCCATTGATCGACCTGGGCAAAGAATTGGGCGGGAGTATGCTTCGGCCCCGCTTGTTTCATTGCCTGGGTTCCCTGGCGCAACAACGCTGGCAGTTTGCGTATGAGGCGCAACGGGCGAAACTTACTCTTTCTCTGCTGACCCTCTCGTGAGCGGCTACCCCACAATTTGTCTATCAGCGTGGCCGGAATGCCATATTTCTCTTCTATATCATGGAGAAGTGCTCCCTCATTGATGTAAAGCCGACCATAAAAACGGCGAACCCCCTGAAATTGCGCTTCACCAGATGACGACTTGGCAACCAATCCAAACAAGCGCGGAAAGTTTGTCTCCGTCAACGGCGTAATTGGGAACGGCAGATTTTCACCCACATTCGCCCGCGTCCACAAATCAAACGTTTGCGGGGGTGCTTCGTTTTCTCTATCCCAGGTGTCATCTCCTGGTACAAGTAGTTCTTGTTTCATGGTATATCTCCCTTGCGACAAGCAGCAGCGAAGCGCGCTACAGACCCGTAGAGGCCAGATTGATCGCGCCCTACGCTCAATTTATTGAGCGAGATCCGCCGGATCACAGGCGATAAATCGCCACGGGGCGCGATCAATCTGGCCCCTACGGATGGGCTTCCCTGATGACCAGTTTAAATTGTTCAGCTCTCGCCATCAGATGGTTCCTACAGCACTTGGTGGGTCAGGGCGCGAATAGCCCAGTTGACGCTGTTCGCCGCCTCTTCTCCTGAAAGATTCAAATAGTCCTTGAAGGCGCGAATCGTTGACGTAGAAGAAAGAATTAAGACGACGCGACAGAGATGTAGCCAATCGGCTTCGCTGTATTGCTCCTTTACAGGCGACAGGGCCTCCTCAATCATCTTGAGACGGGTGGGTAAGCCTTCTTTGCGCAACGCAAAACTTAACTCACTGATCGCTGCCGCACGTATAATTTCATCAAGTCCCTCATAATTGATAAAAAGCTGCTTGACACCTACCATTAAAGCCTCGGGATTACCAGGTGGTGCTGCACTCGTGTTAAAACCCACCTTCTGCACCAGATAGCCGCCAAGAGCTTCTATCAGATCGCGCTTCGTGCGGAAGTAACGGTAGACCGTTGGCACTGAAACGCCCGCCTCCTCAGCAACCGCAGGAATGGATACCTCTGTAATACCTCGTGCCATGGTTCTGACGAGACCTGCAAGAATTTGCTCGCGTGTCCGCTGTGTTTGCTCCTTACGAAGTTGACTTTGATACGTATGTTTCTCTTTCATGATATGAATCATATCACAAATATAGGAATCATATCAAGAGGTGGAATTCAGCCTATCCACTCGACGATTAGGCCACTTTCGTGTATAATGTCGAAAAAGTACCAGGATTATGCAATATCTGCGTTGAATGTACGTGTATTATGGTAAGAGAAGCAGTGAGCAGCAACGGTTTTTATATTTGTATTTGCAACAAGCATTTGTACAGCGATACACAGACGCTCGCGAAGCCAAAAAGCCTTTTTTAGCGGCTACCGGGCAGGGAGAAAAGCAATTATGCCAAAAAAGTCAGTGACTGCACGAGGTGGAGCGCAACGCACAAAAGCAAAAACGCAAAAGAGCTTTGAACTAGTGCGTCCAGTTATAGAGGTTCAGGAAGAGGAGCCGGAGGAACAGGACGGAGCTGTCAGAGCAACGACTAGCGTTGCCAAAGCCAGCACCATAGCAACGGTGCCAGCAGCTAAAACGAGCTTGCCAGAAGGTGCGGTGGACCCTATAATCGAGTCTGTGACAAGCACTGCCGTCGTCAACACGGCCTCTAAAGGCACTGGCAACGGTAGTACTGGTGGGTCTTCGCGCACTGCGGCCCGTCGCCAAGCAGCACAGCAGCGGACGCCGAGGGTTGCCATGCCACTCGTCACGTCTGAACACTATGCCTATGTGCGTAAGGATTTGATGTTCATTGCGATTCTGGCAATCATTATGTTCGCCACCATCATTGTGCTACATTTTACGCTTGGCTAAAAGACAAGACCTATTCGCAGCGGTAGGTCTTCGTGAGCGTGATACTTACAGTTCCTTATCATTCGCTTGAACACAACAGTAAAGGCACTGATTTGCAATCAATCAGTGCCTTTTAATTATATGTATTGGCTGCTTCACGGAATGTATCACCCTTACAGCCAGGGAAGACAACGCCCTAAGTTAATGCACTAGCGGGCTAGTTCCTAAACCGGCGGGGACCCCCTGACGATATGCCGCCGGAATAGTAACGCCCAATACGCGTTGCATCGCCATAGTGTGGCAGCAATCGCCCCAATCTTGGAAGAAACGGCAGGTGCAATGCCACTCTCCACTATCGTAGTTGGTCGTGTGAACATCGTTTTCGCCCTGAAATGTGGCTTCAAAGCGATTAAACTGAATGCGCTCTGGTTCCTCGGCGTAGCGTTTGGCTTTTGCGATTTTGCTGATGATACTTGAGTTCATGTTCGTACTCTCCTTATAATCTAGCAACCTCTCAGCATCCACGTGTTGTATGTTTTTAATACGCTTATGGATTAGCGTAGCTTTTTGTGGTAGTTGCGCCTCTGTAAGCCTACGTGGTATCTGCCGACAGTTCGTATCTCTGTCTGTTTACGTAGCATATTTCCTCATTCAGCACACACTGAATGAATGACGACCTCCTTTCAAACATAATACTATGATCGACTTCCACCGATGCGTAGCGTAGTGGCCCAAGGAAAGAAAATGGATCGATGAGCCCGGCAACTAAGGCGTATAAATGAACTTGTAGTACATATGGGAAATAAAAAACACCAGGGACAATCTCTCCCTAGTGTTTATACGCGTGTCAGTGTCACTCATGGTTATCGTCCGCAGCAAACTGTTCTTGTCGCTGCTACTCGTCATTGAGAAGGCTGCACGCATAGACTTTTCAATCCTCACCCAGATTACCCTGGTTGCAAACATCCGCACATCACGTAACTTGTTACCAGTAATGCGGATAGACTGAGTTTCGTGTCTCGTATGTGATGAGAGGATTATACCATAGGGATATGTGAAAGTCCAGTCTGATTGGTCTGAATCTCTAACGCATTTTCCTTTGTGATGAAACTGTTAACAGTATTTTAATAGGAACCGACTAAGCATAATTATGGCTTCATTCAGCAAGATGTGAGCCGATTCACAGCCTATACATGACCTTGCTCACCGCATTTTTCGTCCTCAACTGCTATAGTTGCAATAAGAAATAACTGTACTATAATGGGCCTTGGAAACGTGAAAACAGATGTGCCCTGGAGGATATATATGCAACAAAAAGGTCTCTACTTACGCCCACTATTGGCTTTGATTGCGCTAGCATTGATCGTGAGTGCCTGCGCCTTGCCAGGAAGCTCGACAGCTAGTACAACCGGGAGTAGCCAGGCGACGCAAACACCAAAGGTCATGCCAACACCACATGGTCCGGTCGCGGGTCAGCCCAGTGGAACATCAAAGGCGAGCGGTGGGCAACCGCTACCCCAAAATGAAGTGAAGCCACTCGTCTTTAACCTTGTGTATAACGACGCCGCCATGGAGCAGGACCTCGCCCAGATCTATACTCCTGGCTCCGCTACATACCATCAGTTTATGACCAACGATCAAATTGTGCAACGCTATGCCGTCACTGACGCCCAGTTGCAACAGGTGGAAACATGGTTGACTCAGAACGGCTATACCATCGTGAACATTGATCCACTACGTTCAGGCATCAATGTGCAGGCGAAGGTTGCGACGATTGAGCACACCATGAAGATTCAATTGCAATCGTTCAATCTGTTCGGCCATCAATTCTTCATGCAACAGGGGGAGCCAACCCTGCCGCAACCAGTGCGTTCTCTGGTAGAGTCGGTCGTTGGCCTAGATAACTTTGCCATTCCGCAGTTTAAGCCACCCTTTGGTCTGTCCGCACAACGAGCTGCCTTGGTCGCCAACTGCA
Source organism: Ktedonobacterales bacterium (assembly GCA_038199755.1). Classification (GTDB taxonomy): domain Bacteria; phylum Chloroflexota; class Ktedonobacteria; order Ktedonobacterales; family Ktedonobacteraceae; genus JBBPYR01. The sequence continues at coordinate 14,402 of JBBPYR010000336.1, forward strand.
AAGGCTATGGCGCGAAACAAAGCTTGACCCGTAACAAACTGGCTGCCGCCTATCAGCTGAGCTCGCTCTATCAACAGCAGATTCAGGGCCAGGGTATGACAATTGGTGTCGCAGAATTTGACGAGCCATATGCTCCCAGCGACATCGCGAACTACGCAGCCTGTGTCGGTATTGCCCTACCCACCATCCAGAACATCGACATCGATGGTCATACCGCCGCTGGTGCTGGTCAAGGTGAAGCAGCAATGGATCTCGAACTTATCACAGGCTTGGCACCACAGGCAAGCATTCTCGACTATCAAGCCAGCACCAAGAACACTTCTTTTGCGCAGGCTCTGGTCGATGTCTTTAATCGTGTCGCCTTTGATCACAGAGTGCAGGTGCTCAGTGTTAGCTATGGCACAGGTGAAGACAGCTTTAGTGCTAGCGAGTTAGCTGCCGTCAATCGTAGCCTGCGTAACCTCGCGGCTGAAGGCATCTCGGTCTTTGTCAGTAGCGGCGACTGTGGCGCATTCACCGACCGCATTCATAATATCGCGGTCGTCTCCTTCCCAGCCAGTGCGCCCTACGCCATAGCCGTTGGCGGCACGCACTTACAAGTCAACAATAGCAATGTGCGCACCAGCGAGACGGTCTGGGGCGCGGACGATGGGGCACCTCTTTGTCAAAACGAGTGGGGCAGTGGCGGCGGCGTGAGCCAGAACGGAGGATTTCATCGCCCAAACTGGCAAACGGGCTATGGCACAACCAACCGCTTTAACGGCACATCAGGCAATGTATTCACGGCAAACCTTGTTCCGGTCAGTGCTCCTAATGGCTTACGCCAGGTACCTGACGTGTCCGCGGCAGCATATCCTAACATAGCCATCTATTATCAGGGGGCATGGTATGCCTCTGGCGGCACCAGCGCGGCGGCTCCCATCTGGGCCGCGGGAACGGTTCTGGTAGACCAGGCACTCAAGCAACATGGCAAAACGACGCTCGGCAGCGTGCCTGAGTTCTGGTCGCTGGCAAACCATCCCGGCAAGTTTCATCCGTATACCGATATCGTCAATGGGAGCAATTTGTTCTATCCCGCTACCCGTGGCTGGGATTATGCCACAGGGTGGGGTTCGCCGAACTTCAATGATATCGCACAAATCGAACTAGGGGCATAAAAAGAGACAAGCAAATCGGCCTTGGCCCTGTCGGTGACAGGGCC
>JBBPYR010000337.1:0-17244 GCA_038199755.1 Ktedonobacterales bacterium
GCAGTGCAAGAATTTTGTGGCGGGATTCTGGGTCATCGCCATCACCTGATCGTTCACCTGATAGGGCAACATTTGCTTGATGCGCTCGCTCCATAGCTCAGTCCCCTGCCCCATGGAAACCCAGACATCTGTGTAGAGAAAGTCGCAACCCTTGACGGCTGTCTCAACATCCTCTGACACGGTGAGTCTTGCGCCAGTTTCTGAGGCGAGATCAAGTGCTAGCTTCATACGCTCCTCGACAGGCCAGGTTGAGCGAGGGCCAGCCAGACGCAGGTCCATACCCATCTTCATGGCACCAATCATCAGTGAATCGGCCATATTATAGCCAACATCGCCAAGGAAGCAGAAGGAGATGGCGTTGAGTGGCTTAGGGCTATGCTCTTGCATCGTGAGCAGATCGGCCAGTACCTGGGTTGGATGGGCTTCATTGGTCAAGCCATTCCAGACAGGCACGCCTGCGTACCGTGCTAATTCCTCTACATCTGCCTGCGCAAAGCCGCGATACTCGATGCCATCATACATACGACCAAGCACACGGGCGGTGTCTTTCATGGTTTCCTTGTAGCCAATATGCGAGCCACTCGGCCCGATGTAGGTGACATGCGCTCCCTGATCGAAGGCGGCAACCTCAAAACCGCTGCGTGTGCGCGTGGAGTCCTTCTCGAAAATGAGCGCAATCTGCCTTCCGCGCAGCTGCTGCACCTCAGTTCTGGCATATTTTGCCGCCTTCAATTCCACGGCTAGGTGCAATAGCAACTGAATCTCCTGCGGGGAGAAGTCTTCCAATTTCAAAAAGCTTCGGTTTCTTACGTTAAAACTCATGGTGTCTCCTTGTCTCGCATCCACTCACCTGCGAGGTGCGTGGGGTTTCATCAGAGTATTGTATCACTCAAGGCGGATAGCGTTCTGTGATGTATTTGAGAGCACCTGTATAGCGTTGTGATTGTTTTGTGATTTCTTTTTTGTATGCTTCTTATGGTGTAATTTGAGATAAAACAGAAAGGGTAAAATGTATGACCTTCGAGAGCACCGTGGCTTATAATATGCTCCATCCTTACTTCCGGCAACGTTTGCATGTTCAGGAAGCACTCGCGCAGCACGATTCTTTTGGTGCCGGAGGGCCAGCGGATATCTGGTTAGCCCTGAACACGCGCCAAGAATTGAGTGACCTTGTCAAATTGTGCGCGCAGCAAGATTGGCCGCTGCTGGTAGTGGGTGCTGGCTCCAATATTCTCTATGCGGATGCCGGAGTTCGTGGCATTGTCGCGAGTATTGCGCTGCAAGAATATCATATTGAAGAGCAGCCCGACGCTTCAGCACTGGTGGTTGCTGAGGCTGGCGTGCGCTGGAACAGCTTGATTGAAGGCTTAGTTACACGCAGCTGGAGTGGGCTAGAATTTGGCGTGGGCATTCCAGGCACGCTGGGCGGCGGTCTGGTGAGTAATGCTGGGGCGCATAATCAGGAATTGGGGCAGGCACTGGAATGGATTGAGGTGTTGGATGCCCGTGGAAGTTTTGTTGAAGGCAAGGAGCCGCCTGTCTTCCCCGTGGTGGTGATTCGTCGCTACCCCCGTGAAGCTCTGGATCTGGGATACCGTTATAGTCGTTTCCGTGAAGGACGACTCACGCATGTTGATGCACAGGGTAAGCTCGTGATTCCGGCGCGTGGCTTGATTGAACCTACCGAATTGGTGGTGACGCTGGCGTTACGTGTCCATAAGCAAGATACCGCGACCTCACATGCTCAGATCAAGAATTACGCGCAAGAGCGCAAGCAGGATGACCCGGCACAGCGACACTGCGGCTCGATTTTCAAGAACCCTCGCGGCACCACGGCCCATGCGCTAATTACGCAAGCTGGCTTAGCGGGTAAGAAGCAGGGCAATGCACAGATTTCTGAGCGGAACGCCAACTATATTGTCAATCTTGGCGATGCTACTGCGTCGGACATTGCCGCGCTTATCGTAGAAGCTCATCAGCAGGTGTTAGCCCAAAGTGGCGTCAACCTGGCTATGAATATCGAACTAGTCGGCGAGTGGTAAAAACATTGGTGATGAGAACCACACATTGTAGTCATCCCTCTTGTTGAGTATATTGCTTTCTGCTACAATAGCGCGAAAGAGTAAACTGTGGGTAAGTGGGAAGGGGGATGATGATTCTTATTCTGTATACGCTAGCATGGGGAATAGCTATTCCGATTGTCTTTTGTGTTTTTCAGCTGTTCAAGCGGTATGTGAAGCAGTAGCTTATATGTTACGACTGTCACCCGATATGACTATGAGTTTTAACGCGAAAACTGACCAGGTTATCGTTGATGAAACGGCGACAGTAAAAGAAACTTGGGGATCAGTCATAGCTGGTGGAGTCACAACACTTTCCATAGATAATAGTACAGGACTCATAACAAGTATCAAATATGTGTCGCCAGACGGATCAGACTATACTGTAACGCTGAATGCAACTGAGACACCTACCATAGTAAAGGTAAACCAAAAAACAAATGGATCATATCAGATGAACTACGATACGAATAACACCCAATTATGGCGTTCCTTTGTACAAGTCTACGCAGGAAAAAACGAAACGGGAGTGTTAACGGAGAAGCTTTTCAGGCTTATGGTGTTGTGTTCCGGGCGAGAATTTCTAATTTGCCGACGCCACTGGTGATGCTCAAGATGAGGATGCGCCCATCAGCAAGCCAGAGAGGATAGGCTGCGTTTATGGTAGGAAAGGTGATGTGCGGACCATGCAACACATGTGCGGCGAGAACGCCGCCGTCACTATACGCCAGTACGTTACTGTCAGGGGACCAACTCCAGCCGAGTAATGTATGCTGGGGAGCAATCGTAACTACCTCTTGCTGCTTTACGAGGTCAAGCGTGTGGAGCATGGTTGGGGCTGGTGAGACAATTTGTTCATAGGTAAGATAGCGTCCATTAGGCGAAAAGACAACATTACCAATGGCGGCATGGTCTGCCAAGGGTAATGCATGCACGTGGTGTGTATTGCTGTCCATAATGTAGATAGCATCACCAGTTTGATCGCCCAGTTTTGACGAAGGGGTGGGTGCTGTAGTGGTTATGAATGCAAGCTCTCGTCCATCAGGCGACGACACTAATCGTTGTACAGGTGATGCAATTGGTAGCGCTGCGATCAGCTGAGATGTTTGCCCTTTGAGAGGCGTCGTACTCCACAGATTTGTGACGCCATTCTCTTGTGTGACGTAGACAATCTCTTGGTTCGAGGTTGGCGACCAACTCGCCGCGAGTGCTGCATGACCGAGTGTGTCCATATATTGCCCTGTATGAACAAGGGCGAGGAGTGGTTCTATGACCCCCGCTGGAGCAATGGTTGTCACCAACGCTGAACCATCGGGTGCCCAGGCAACATCACGCGCATAGCGCATCGCCAGCAGATTGCTGCCTGCTGGATCACTCACATCTGCGGTATACATGACACCTTGCGCTTGTGCCGACTGATACACTAGATGATGCTGTGTAGGATCGAGCGAGACAAGCTGTCCCCCATTGGCTAATGCGGCAGGAGTGCTTAACGTGGTACTTACGATATAATGGATTGTGGCTGTTAGAGGAGGACGTGGTACGACAGATGAAAAGAGAAATACCGCTATTGAAAGAATAACCACAAGTGCTGCTATCAACACACGTGTTGATGCTGAAAAAAGGGTGCGTTGAGAGCGTGTTTCTACACGCCGGATCACACGTTCGCGCTGTGCCGGTGTAAATTGCACCTGTGCCGCCTGCTTCTGAAATACATTGGTAATACGTGTCTCAAGCATCGTCTCACCATCCTCTGCTTGCGGACTGTGAAGGTGGAAGGGTGATTGGGAGTCTACGCCATCGTGTTCATTCATCACGCTTCTCCTCGATGCATACTGATACGCGTAGTGACGCCTTCATGGGTCAATGCTGCGTTCTGTTTTCCTGCTAACTCAATCCGTAAAGCGCGCCGTGTCTTCTCCAATGCTGCTTGCAGACGTTTACGGAGGGTGTTTTCGGCAACACCAAGCATAGTGGCTATCTCTGGCATCGTCATACGATGATAATAGAAGAGAACAAGTACGACACGCTGATCTAGCGGTAAGTGTGCTATCGCTTGCTCAACGTCTAGCCGATCTTCCAGGCGTCCTCGTGCAAAATCCGCGCTTTGAATCGAGTCATCGATAGCCGTTTGGATAAATCGTTCACGCAAGAGTGCTGCTTTCCTAGCCCATTGTCGTTTGAGGCTGACCGACTGGTTGACAACAATTTTCAATAACCAGGCACGTAAAAATGCCGGTTCACGTAGTTTTGCCATATTCTTCCAAGCAAGGATAAGCGAGTCTTGTACAATATCTTTGGCAGCCTCTTCATCTTGTACAAGAAGGTAGGCAGTACGCAAGAGCAGATTGCCATACTGGTCAGCAATCATGGCGAATGCACGTTCATCCCCTCTCAGACAACGCGCCACGAGCTCTGCCTGCCAAAGCCCATCGCTCTGCTCTGTTTCAGTATCCTTGTGTGTACTGCTTTGACCCTGCTCGGAGGCTGGTATCTCTGCGTTGATAGCCATACCTACTTCTGGTATTTCTTGTGACACATCCCGTACCTCTCATGAAAAAAATATAAAGCTAAGTGAGAGTTCTTTGACCTGTTACAAATAGTCATATTGAGGTCAAAGATGGTGTTTTCGTCGTCTCTTTATCACTACTTTGACGAGATATTTTTAGAAAAAGGGTAAAAAGGGTACTGAGTGTTACTACTTTTGTCTAAAGTCAGCGTCTCTATGTCAGAACAGCATCGATGCACGTTCGTCTTACACCTTTAGAGAGTGCTACTGCAAGATACAGAGCACTCTCACCTCATCCTCTTTTCACGTTCCCTGCTCGTTCTTGCACATATGTAAGTGGCCTTTACATGTGTATGAGGATAGGGCAACGAGAGAACAGGATGTCTTGTTCTATATACATAGGGAGACAATCACCCATGCGTGTGAAACATACTTTCGCAATGTTTGTACACCGTAGCACATTACTGCTCGGATTACTCTCACTTCTGGCCTGTATGGTCCTACCATTCACCCCAGCCTCTGCCGCGTCTGCCGCTGATATGGCATTTGTACGCGTGGTGCATGCCGCACCAGGAGCAGGAACCGTAGACGTATTTGTCGATGGTGCAAAACTTCTGCCAGGATTTACCTTTGGTACCGTAACAGGCTATGTGCCAGTCCCCGCTGGGGCACACAAAATCCAAGTTGCCCCTGCTGGCAAGGGCATTGGTGCTTCCGTGATTACGCAAACCGTCACGGTGAACGCTGGTATTCCTTACACCGTTGCGGCACTTGGCACTGCTGCCAGTGGCTTCTCGTTGGCAGCTTTTGGCGACAACAACCTCGTCTCTGGCAACATGGCGAGGGTTCGTGTCTACCATCTTTCGCCTGATGCAGGTCCAGTTGATGTTGCTGCTGGTGGCAACACGGTTATCCGTGGCTTGACCTACACCAACGCGAGTGGCTATCTCTCGGTTCCTGGTGGGGCGTATACCTTCAAGGTTACCGCGACACAGGCCGGGGCAACGGTTCCTGTTGCCGCGACACTCACGGGTGGCATGATCTATAGCGTCTTCGCTGTTGGCCAGCTCAAGGGGACTCCCGCACTCGCCTTTAAGATCGGTGCCGTTGCAGGTGTGCCAGGTATGCCGGGCACGGGCAGTGACCCACGCCCTGTCACGCATGGAGGGAGCAGCAATCCCTTGATGCCGTGGTTCTTTGGCGCGCTTGCTCTCTTCCTCTTTGGCTCTAGCATGGTAGCGCGTCGCTTCGCGCTTGCTCACCAGAAATAGTGTAGCACTGCTAGGTGCTGATGTTTTGTAGGGATTGAAGCACGTCCTTGTTGGCGGTTGAACGTTCATAGGACGTGCTACAGTCCGTACAGGCGAGATAGATATAAGGACCTTTCTGCTATGCGCTCCATCTCGAGATTTTTCATGTGCTCGTTCGTACTCTTGTTGCTTTTGCTTACAGGGTGCGGAACTTCTTCGCAGGCAACGACGGCAGCCGCGAAGAAGCCGTTAGCGATACACAAGCCAAGCCCAACGCCTACGAAGACGATCCCAACCCTCGTCGTATCGCCCGTTGTGACGGTCTCAGCGGCGGTCCCGACACGTCTTATTATTCCCAGTATCAACGTCAATGCGCCTGTGGAGAATGTGAATATCCAATCCAATGGCGATCTGGGGACACCACAACACAATCAGTGGGACGGTGTCGGCTGGTATAGGAATGGTACGCGCCCCGGAGAGGCTGGAAGCGCAGTCATTGATGGACATCTAGATCGTCCAGGTGGCTACCCTGCCGTATTTTGGGACCTAAAGAAAGTACAGGTGGGTGAGACAATCATGGTGATGGACGCAACGGGGAAAATATTGCGCTTCCGTGTCACGCGTACAGCCTCGTATGCTCCACAAGAGGCACCGGTGCAAGAGATTTTTGGAGATACGGGAGGGAAGTATCTCAACCTGATTACCTGTGCAGGTACCTGGATTCCTAGTCAAAAGCAAACAACCCTACGCCTCGTAGTCTATTCCACACTCGTGCGGTAAAGATTTTCACCTTCAAGGGTTCGTACCCCATTATCACCAATAAATTGCAACCATGATGGAGCATTCATCTTTCCGTTCACCTGGAAAGCGGTCAATTTTCTACCTTTCAGTTCAAAATCTGCACTATCATAGAGGCCCCGCCATACGGGTTGATCAGAGACATAGGGTCGCCCCTCGTACATGTAGCGACACGTAAGATAGTACCACGGCTGTCCATTGGAGAGGTGCTCCAAGTGACGTTCGGTCACAGAACCTTGGACGGTGATTCCGTGAAGACGTAACAGTCGATACTTGCGCCAAAAGAAGAAGCATGGTCTCAGGAGGATGCAAGCAACGATGAGCGGAACAAGATCGGAGAAGTTTTGCCAATCCTTCTGTGCTATACTGTTCCTTTGTACAGCCGAGAGCAGAAACGCGAAGGTGCCAGAACAAAGGCGTTCCATACAGCGGAATCGAGATAGAGCGTGGTTGAAAGATCCGGCTGGCACTATTCTAGCGATATGAGAGGGAGTATACATCAGCATGGTTCAAGAATATATTGAAATTCGGGGCGCACGCGAGAACAATTTGCAGGATGTCTCACTGCGCTTGCCCAAGCGCAAAATCACCATTTTTACTGGCGTGTCTGGTTCGGGAAAGTCATCAGTTGTATTTGATACCATTGCCAATGAAGCGCAGCGGCTCCTGTTTGAGAATTTTAGTATGTTTGTACGCAACTTCTTACCACGCTATCCCCAACCAGACGCCGATGAGATCGAGAATCTGAGCATGGCAGTGATTGTTGACCAGAAACGCCTGGGTGGGGGATCGCAATCGACGGTGGGCACGGTTACTGACATCGCGTCTGTGTTGCGGCTGCTCTTTTCGCGCATCGGCAAACCATATGTAGGTTTTGCCAACGCCTTTTCCTTCAACGATCCACAGGGCATGTGCCTGGAATGCAATGGCCTGGGCCGTAAGATAGGCATTACCTCGGAAGCACTGATTGATACAACAAAATCGCTGAACGAGGGAGCTGTCATCGCCCCAGGACTGGCTGGATGGGAAAGTGAACTTTATGTGCATTCTGGCTTCTTCGACAACGACAAGAAGATAGCAGATTATACAACAGAGGAACTGGACCTGCTTCTCTACAGCGAACCACGCAAACATACGGGCCTGGCCTACAACACCTATGAGGGTCTGATGCACAAATTCAATCGCAAGTTCGTTGCGCGAGACATCCAGACGCTCTCGCCTCGCATACGCCAAAAGGTCGAGCCTTTTTTGAAGCTCGGCCCCTGTCCGCTCTGCAAGGGTGCCCGGCTCAACCAGGCCGCCTTAAGTTGTAAGGTCAAGGGGTACACTATTGCCGAGATGGCAGCGATGGAGATTGATCAGCTTTTAGAGGTGGTCAAGGGTATCACAGAACCGACGGCGGTGCCAATCGTTCGCACGTTGACCCAACGGCTACAACATCTGGTGGAGATTGGCCTGGAGTATCTCAGCTTGGATCGATCCACCGATACACTCTCAGGTGGTGAATCGCAGCGGGTCAAAATGGTCAAGCATCTTAACGGCAGCCTGGTAGATGTCATGTACATTTTTGACGAGCCAAGCATCGGCCTTCACCCGCGCGATGTCCATCGACTGAACGAACTCCTGGAAAAATTGCGCGACAAAGGGAACACGGTCATTGTCGTAGAGCACGATCCTGATGTGATTAAGAGTGCCGATTACATCGTCGATATGGGACCATATGCCGGGAGCGAAGGAGGCGCGATTGTCTATGAAGGCGATTTCAGCGGTCTGCTCCAAGCCGATACGCTGACCGGCAAGCATTTGCTGCGGAAGAGGCCGCTTAAGGAGAGCTTTCGCCAGGCGACCGGGGCACTGCCGATCGTCCACGCTACGGTGAATAATTTGCAGGATGTCAGCGTAAATATTCCCACTGGTGTGCTGACGGTCATCACTGGCGTGGCTGGTTCAGGCAAAAGCTCGTTAATTAATGAAGCCTTTCTCAGTCAGCACCAGGAAGCAGTGGTGATTGATCAATCATCCCTGAACACATCCAGCCGCTCCAATCCCGCGACCTATACCGGCATCATGGATGACGTGCGCAAGGCTTTTGCAGGAGCCAACAATGCCGATGCCAGTTTGTTTAGTTTTAACTCAAAAGGTGCCTGTCCTAACTGTCATGGGCTTGGCGTGACCTACACCGACCTGGGCTTCCTTGAGGGGGTCAAGCTTCCTTGTGAAGTGTGTGGCGGGAAACGCTTTAAGGACGAGGTATTGGCCTACACATTGAACGGGAAATCCATTGCTGATGTTTTGAACATGACCGTTCACCAGGCACTGGCGTTTTTGAAGATCAAAGAAGTGCAGCCAAAGCTTCAGGCACTGAGCGATGTAGGACTTAATTACCTGACCCTCGGCCAGCCCCTGAGCACCCTCTCAGGCGGCGAGTGCCAGCGCATCAAAATCGCCAGCGAACTCCACAAGCGGGGCAGCATCTACGTCATGGATGAGCCGACGACCGGGCTGCACCTGTCGGATGTTGGTCGCCTGCTCACCATCATGAACCGGCTGGTCGATGGCGGCAACACAGTGATTGTGATTGAGCACCATATGGATGTCATTCGCAATGCCGACTGGATCATTGATATGGGTCCAGAAGGTGGCAATAAGGGGGGCATGGTCATCTTCGAGGGTACCCCACGAGCACTGCTCGGTGCAAAGCACTCGCTGACGAGCCGATATTTATGATACATGCGGTTGACACTGCGCTCCGCATCTGGCTTCTTCCATCGATATACGGTAAATGAGCATTCTTTGGGAAGGGCGGAGGCGCATCTCAAATTCAATCCTTCGGCCCTTCTTCGGCCAGAAAAGGCGGAAATTTCCCGATCATCCTGCCGTTATATACCTTGACACGTATATGCTCTATAGGGTATACTAACAGAGTGGAACCTGCGTTCCAAATCATTGTAGAGCAATCAACCCCAACGAAAAGGAAGACAAGGAAAAGTCGACGCGGCCCAAACCGCGAACGTGACAAAGGAGAAACAAAATGAAAATCAAACTGACCACGGTATACGTGGACGACCAGAACAAGGCCCTGCGCTTCTATACGGAGGTACTGGGCTTTGTCAAGAAGGCCGATTTCAGTCAGGGCCCATTTCGCTGGCTGACCGTGGCCTCGCCTGAAGAGCCGAACGGCACTGAGCTACAACTAGTGCTGAACGACAACCCCGCGGCCAAGGCGTATCAGCAGGCGATCTTTCAACAGGGCCAGCCTGCGGCCATGTTCTACACCGACGACGTCAAGGGCGACTATGAGCGGATCAAGGTCCTCGGTGCCGCGTTCACGATGCCGCCCACCGACGTGACCTTCGCAACCATTGCGATGCTGAACGACACCTGCGGCAACCTCATTCAGATCACCCAACTGGCACGCTATTAAAGGGGGAGTATACCAAGAGAGTGGAATCTATATTCGAAATCATTGCGGAGCCGAACCGCCGTGCGATCTTGAGCCTCCTGGTCTCGTCACAACTGTCGGTGGGCGAGATCGGGCGTCAGCTTCGTATGTCGCAGCCCACCGTGTCAAAGCACCTGCGAGTGCTGCGCGAGGCTGGTTTCGTGGAAGCCACCGTGGACGCACAGCGCCGTCTCTATCGGCTGAAGCCAGAACCGCTTCAGGAGGTGGATGCGTGGCTGACTCCGTTCCGTCGGTTCTGGTCCACTCACGTAGATGCTCTCGAACGCCACCTCGACCACATGGAGTAATCAACCCCAACGAAAAGGAAGGCAAGGAGAAGACGATGATCGATCGCGAGCAGTACACACCGGGTCCGGCCAGCGGGGCGCAGGTACGAAAGGACGAAGAGAAGTGGACGCTCATTCTCGTCAGAGAACTGCGCCACTCGCCGGAAAAAGTCTGGCAGGCGCTTACCGACCCGGCGCATCTGCGCGAGTGGGCTCCCTTTGAAGCCGATGGGAGCCTGGGTGCGGTTGGAGCCACGGTGAAGCTCACCACGGTGGGAGCACCCACGCCGCAGGTTTCCGAAACAAGAGTGACACGAGCCGACGCGCCCAAGGTGCTTGAGTACAACTGGGGTGGCAACGATATCCGGTGGGAACTCGAAGCCTTTGGTGGCGGCACGCGCCTGACGCTGTGGCACGACATTGATCGCCGCTTCATCTCAATGGGTGCTGCGGGGTGGCACATTTGTTTCGATGTTCTGGATCACCTTCTCAGCGGAACTCCCATCGGACGCATCATTGCTGGCGAGGCGATGAAGTTCGGTTGGCATCGGCTCAATTCGGAGTACGCCCAACAATTCGGCATCGAAGTTCCGAGCGGGCCACCCAAAGTCGCCCAATCCTGAGGCTGCCTGCCATTGGTGTTGTCCAGAGCTGCTGGCTGCCTATGGAAATCATTCGGGTGAAGGCGAACATCTTTCAGGCCGATCTTTGAAAGATGTTCGCCTTCACCGCGCAATCCTGTTCACCTTGCCCCGAATTCCCCAATGCTGGACAGACATTGCAAAGTCAACCACATGAGGTGCGAATGAGTTCCTCTTATTCACCTAGCGTTTGCTCTTTCGCCTCGTACCTCTGTAGGCGCGGAATAGCGATCCATACACAGACAATGGCGAGGGCAATAATGAACGAAGCTGAGGCATATGTTTGAAAATGCCCCCATTCTGTATACACAAAACCGCCGACGAGTGGTCCGACAATCCATCCAAGCGATTGCAACGATTGCATGGCTCCACTCACACGACCTTGTTCGCGCCGTCCAACCATCTTAGAAATGAGGCCTCGCAGAGCATTTTCGACAAGGCTACCTGAACCTGCGAAGAGTATGATACCGACAATCAAGAGAATTGGTGTAGCGAGAAACGCGATGGAACCAAGCACAAGGTAGCTGATGCCGACAAGTACTAAGGCTATGAGACCGAGCTTGATGTTTCCCAGCATTGCGAGTAACCAGCTAACCAGCACACCCTGGACGAGAATGTCTACCGCGCCGAGCACGGTGACTACGAGACCGGCCTGCGTGGCATTGAAGCTAAGGCTGTCTTTCATCAAGACGGTGAGCGTCGTCTGCAACATGCCCACTGGGAAAGCATAGAAGAACCAAGCCAGTAGTAACCAGCGCAAGTTTGCCCAACGAAACACGGACACCAGTTGTTTCAAGGGATTGAGTTCGCTCACAGCAATCGAGGTGATGCGGTGCTCTTTATCCAAACTCTCTGGCAACAAGAAGTAGCCGCAGACGAGTGTAAGCAGGAAAAGGCCAGCGGCAGCAAGAAATGGTACGTGATCGTTGATCGAGGCCAGCAGTCCACCAAGCGCAGGGCCAATGAGAGTACCGACACCTGCCACACTGCCCAGCAGGCCAAAGTACTTGCCACGGTCCTTTGGTTCCGTGATATCAGCGACATAGCCAAACAAGATACTGATGTTGCCGCCTGTCAAGCCATCGATGATGCGCCCGAGGAAGAGCAACCAGAGCGCACCGCCAAGGCCCAAGATGAGATAGCCAAACGCGGAACCAAGGAGACAGATGAAGAGAATGGGGCGTCGCCCAAAACGGTCGCTCAGAACGCCTAAACCTGGCGCGGCGATCAACTGGCAGATCGCATAGGCTGCGGTCAGCCATCCCACGATGACTGCGAGATTATTCGGATGAGCCAGGTACTGGACCGTGAGAAACGGAACAATAGGTACAATGATCGTTATACCCATCGTATTCAAAAGTGCGATAACGAGAAGAAGCACGAGAGACGGGCGTCCTACAGATGTGTTCGAGTTCGTAGGACCGGCTGACTTGTTCATGGAGGTGTTCTACCTTTTCAAAAAAATTCTATCCTACTCCTTCACAGATGGAGGAGTAGCATAAATCTTTTCAAACAAGTTCGAGCTTTCTCGCGCGGTAGATACGCTGCACACCTGTTTACGAACTGTATTCACGAGAAGAAATGGTTTGTGTCCAAAAAGAAGGGGGAATGGTAGAGCTTATATTTCTGCTCTCTCTCCTCGCCGTGTGCCGCATGCGGCGCGAACACACTCGTATGATGAGCAAGAACGCTGACAATGAACATTCGTTGGAGGAGTTGTCAACGCTTCACCCTTGCTTCATCGATATATTTGCTGTGATATACTTGCTGTTTGCTTTTTGAAAAGATGTGCTCACTTTATCACAGAGCGTTTCTGTCTGTCAAGCGTCGTTTCCTCTATCCACTCGGCATCTTACCATCAGCCCATTTATAATTATCACATTCACAACTATAATCTTACTTAGAAAGTAAAACAAAGTAAACATGCAAACACGAAGGATTACCGATGTGTTGTTTCACATCGGCGTGGACAAAGAGAAAAAAGATGATTGAGAAAGAAGCACGATTACTGAGAATTGGGGTTGTCGGAGCAGGTCCGATCTCGCAGTCCGCCCATTTTGAGGCCTGTCGAAGGGCGCGTAACGCCGAATTGTACGCCATCTGCGACCTGGCAGAAGACTTGGTCACGAATATGGTCGCCATCCACCATCCCCATGTCACCTATCTCGACTACGATGAGATGCTGGCCGATCCGCATGTTGAAGCGGTGATTGTGGCGACCGCCGATCAGTTCCATGCAACTATGGCTTCTCAGGCTCTTGCCGCTGGCAAACACGTGCTGGTAGAAAAACCGCTTGGGGTCAGTGTTGAGGAGTGCGAAGCACTGCGTCAGCGCGTCCTGTCGTCTGGGCTGGTGTTGCAGGTTGGCACGATGAAACGCTTCGACCCAGGTATCGCCTTTGCCCATCAGTTCATTCAGGAAGAGATCGGCCAACTCCTCGCGCTCAAAGCGTGGTACTGCGACTCAACGTACCGCTATCTTGAGACAGACAACCTCCAGTCCATTCCGGTCACGAGTACCCATGCGAGACGACCAGCAGGCAATCCGAAAGCGGATAAACGACGCTACAATCTCTTGGGGCACGCCAGTCACCTCGTCGATACGGCCCGCTTTCTGGGTGGCGAGATTGTCCGTGTCCAGGCCAGACTGGTCGAGAAGTTTGGGGCCTATTGCTGGTTTGTTGACACCGAGTTCGCTGATGGCAGCATGGGGCATCTTGACCTGACGATAGCGGTGCGGATGGACTGGCATGAGGGCTTTCAGGTGTACGGGGAACATGGCAGTGTGCTTGGCAAGACCTTCAATCCCTGGTATATGCGCTCAAGTGAGGTGGAATGTTTCAGCGTGCGTGATGGACAGTATCACCGCGTCCTGGGTGCCGATGCCCATGTCTATAAGCGACAAATCGAGGGCTTTGCAGAGACAATACTACACGAAGTGCCTCAGCATGGGGCAGGGATCGAGGATGGTGTCGCGGTCATACGAACCTTAGTGGCGATCTCGCGTTCGGTCGAAACGGGTGCATGGGTCACCGTGGCCGATGTGACAGGAGGCGTATGATGCAACTAGGAATTTTTGCCAAGGCGTTTGCTCGCCCGACCGTCGAAGAGGTGTTCGATGCTGTGAGAGCGCATGGCTTGAGCTGCGTGCAGTTTAATCTGTCCTGCGCGGGTGTGCCATCCCTCCCAGATGTGATCGCCCCTTCCCTGATCACTCGTATTCGCGAGGCAGCGCAGAGCAGAGACATCGAGATCGCTGCTGTTTCGGGCACCTACAACATGATCCACCCCGATCAAGAGGTGCAACAAAGGGGCCTGCGCCGATTACGAACGTTGGCTGCCGCCTGTCAGGGCCTGGGAACGGCCATCATTACGCTGTGTACAGGCACACGCGATCCCGTAGATATGTGGCATTGGCATCCAGAGAACGCTTCTCCCCAATCCTGGTCTGATCTCTTACATGCGATGGAGGCTGCCCTACGTATCGCTGAGGAAGAGCAGGTGACGCTGGCCTTTGAGCCGGAGCGGGCGAATGTGGTGAACACCGCCTCGCACGGACAGGCATTGCTTGCCGCGATGCAGTCCCCACGCCTGAAGGTCGTGATCGACCCTGCGAACCTGATCGTGCCGGGCGATGAACGACCGATGTATCAGGTCATGGATGAGGCCTTTGACCTACTGGGAGAGCATATCGTCATTGCCCACGCCAAAGATCGCGGGGCAGATGATAGCTTCCGGGCTGCCGGAGAGGGAATACTTGACTATGATTACTATCTGCGTCTTCTACAGGGAATTGGTTTTGCTGGTCCCTTGATCATTCATGGGCTGGCTGAAGCGCAGGTGGATGCAGCTCTTCAGTTCATCCATGGCAAACTTCTGAAGGGCTAGACCACGATTTTAACGCGTGGCTTCCCAACCATCTTGGCGGCATGGGATGTGAGATAGGCGTCACGCTCCGCTTGCGGCAGCGCGGCCAGTATCTCCCTGCGGATACGGCGCAAGTCGTCAAGGCTGCCGGGTTCGCGTGATGATGGATGGGGATTGCTGAAGACGCGGTCAGAGCAAAACACGTTACGCCGCCGGAACGGTTCGGGAGCGGTTTCGTGGAAGTCCTCGCGCATGGCTTGATTCGCGTTGGCGACAATATACCACGGTTCAGGCATGCTATGAGCAGGGTCGTGCGCCCAGGTGGGGCACTCCAAGTCATAGCGTGCGGCCAGGTATTCAGCCGCAGCCGCACAGAAGGCAGCCCAGCCACGTTGCTCTTCGGTGGGATTGTCGGGTATGTGGATGGGGTCGGCAAGCAGTTGCTGGCGGCTCTCGATATTATATAAGAAGAAGGCGTTCATGAAATTGCCCACAGCTACGCGAAACCCTTCTTTGCCCGAAGCGAGTTCGTCATAGGCCATTGCTAATGTTTGTGTGGTAAATTGTTTCACTGTTCAGTTGCCTCTCTGCTTGCTGCAACTGCTATCCTTCTACGTTGCTTGCTTGTTTCAATCTTCTGCGGCGTGAGCAGACTGCTACTACTTATTAAAGGATACCACAGAAATAAGCATCTGACTAGTGTTAAAAGTTAAGTCCCCAGGGCTGTTGCAAAGTCGACCCTACCGATCATGTCACCGAGGTAGGGACCAGCTTCAGCCCTGTTCAAGTCCCGAATATGCCATCCAAGGTGCGGGATAATTGGTAGGTAGCTTGATGAATGGGTGAGGGGAAATAGCGATTTACGACTTGTTGCGCCTGTATCCGACTGTGGATGCTGAGCATTCGCAGCAGGGCATCGATGTCGGTAAGGTCTTTTTCGGGCCTGCCCGCCATGAGCTTGCAGGCCAAAATATAATCTAGATCGCTTGGGACGTAGAGATGCAACATCTGGTAGGCTTTGAGCAGGCGCATGGGTGGAAGCTCGTTCTCACTCAGTTCAAGTAAAAAGGGCGAACAGTCATCGTTGAAGAACATTTGGTGCTGTCCCTTCAGCCCATGACGTTTGCCGATACCTTTGATGATGCGGCGAATCTTGTCGGCGAGCGGTGACTTAAAAATGAGGGTGCTCTCCTCGCTGCCCATCATTTCAAAGATAATCACGTCCACATCGGTGGTGGGGCGCGTGATGACATTCTGAAAGAGTAAGCAGGCACCTCCGACCATGAGAACACGCATCGGTTCTGAAGCGGGGAAGGCTTTCACCAAGGCCTGATCGAGTTCTTCTAGTAGCCCCTCCAATTCTGGCTTATTCATGCGTTCAACTCCTTTGCGCTCTTCTATCGAGGTAATAAAACAGGTTGGATGGTGATTAGCAGCAGCGAAGCGCGCTGCAAGCCCTTGTAGGGGCGAGATTTAGCGCGCCCTCGTACCTGTTCCCCAAGCGATTCGCATCGGGCAATGGTTTTCGCTAGTATGGAATTCGCCAACGGGTACGGGGTGCGATAAATCTCACCCCTACGGGGCGGGTCGTTTTCCTTTTGTTGTGTTTGCCGTCTCACCCACCACCCATGATAGCACAAAGCTCTGGCTTTCAAGCGTGAACAGGGCTTATAGGAGTATTCCAAAACCGCGAGGAAGAAGCGGAAATGGTTCAAGAGGAGAGCGAGTGCAAGAGGTAGGCCCAGGATACGTGTAAAATTCTTCATTGTATGGACCTATGTCCATCTCTTGCCCCGCTGCGAGTATCTGACTCTATGCAATTGATGCGTCACCTGCTATGGGCACTCTGGCGACAAAGGAATGATACGCTCTTTGCCTAGCGACTCTTCTCTTGGGCTTGTTGCTACAGGCTCGCCTCCAAAATCTCTCCACCCTACAGTTTGCACATCCTTATCACCTCCACCTCCCTCACTGCCTGTGCCCTATGACTTCCAGATGGTTGCGTTTTCGCAGAAAAGGTTGAGCTTTCTTCACCAGTTCAGGGAGAATATCCAGTCTCATGGTATAGTATGAACTGTTATGACACATAAAGAGACGTAACGGCGTGTTTTTGTCCTTTCTGCATTGCTCCTTTCCTCCTTCACCACCATTGGTTTCTTCTTCTTTTTTCTTACACTGTTCACAGGGAAACGAATTTCTCTTTTTACGCGAGTGAATCGTTTTCCTCGCAGAGCATGGGTCTCCCAGGCCAGAATCCTGTTATGGATCGCGGCTCTTGCTGTTTTCTGTGTAGAGTGTATTTTTCGTCCTGATTGCTTGTTTTGTGTGATTGCTTGTTGTGTAGAAAGTGAAGGACCGCATTCATGTTTCGCAATCCTCGTCCCTTCCCA
>JBBPYR010000338.1:0-25773 GCA_038199755.1 Ktedonobacterales bacterium
GAAAATAGCCTTGATAGCATGCCCCAACCGCACCTCTCGTGGTTGGGTCCTCACCGTCTGCACATTCTTCACACACGGGACCGTCTGGTTCCCTGGCAACTGCGCCACTTCTATTATCGTCACGAATCTACCACCAAGGTGAGCATGGTGCTCTGCCTCAGTCTCGTGTTGGGGCATCTCTGCACACCCATACTCCAATTGTGTACCGATCTGCTTAAACGCATGCATACCTTGCCAAGCGAACTTTTGCAGGTTGGGATCATTCTACCGACAGGTCTCAAATTACTCGCGCACCGGGTTGATATAGCGCGGGGAAAACTGCTGTATCGTGAAACACAAGCTGCCCATGAGGTAATGTTTCTCGTCACCGGCTACGGGCGTCTCTGTGTTGAACACGACGAGAAACGCCACCTTACCGTCGGGCTGGTGCGTCCGGGTGATCTCTTCGGCGAAGAGGCCCTGTTAGACGAGCCCGAACGCGAAAGTGCGTTCGAGGCGGTTCTGCACAGCCAGGTAGACGTGATTGCACAGCAAGATTTCACCGCGTATGTTTCCAGCCATCCCGAAATGCAGCGTTCAATTATGGAGCACTTAGCCCAACGTCTGCTTATTCAACAACGCCACATGATTCGCCTAGCATTCGAGCCACTCGAACGCCGCCTCGCCTGGATATTGCTCGAACTTGCCAGCGCGACCAGAGAGGTTGCTACTGCTCCTACCTCCAACGCGGATAATACACAACAAGAGCCACCAGAGATCACCATCTACCATAAAGACCTGGCGGCTCTGCTTGGTGTCTGGCGCGAAACCATTACCGCAACCCTCAATCGCTGGAGCAACGAAGGTATTATTGCCCAACGTTCAGGCTCTATCGTGCTCAAAGACTGCAAACGCTTACAACATATGGCGGAAGACACCTTCTAACATTGATGATGTATATTGGCAGGGCACCCGCAAGGGGAATGCCCCTGTTCCTTTGTCCCCCACCACTTGTATTTTTCTTTTTTCTTAGGTAATCTAGATTACATCAGATGAGGTGATCTAGATTACCCGCTAGACCGTACTCTTTTTAGAATGTTTTCCCGCTTGTAGCATGTCCACATAGTGCTCACGCATAGTGCTCAACCATCACAAATGCATTCCTCAGAAAGGGTTATCATGGCGGCTGAAGTACTCACCACTGATGTTACGCGCAGGTTAGACCGCTTACGCTGGAGCCGTTTCCACACCACGATTACTGTGGTACTCGGCGTTGGCTGGCTACTTGATGCATTCGAGGTAAATATCGTTGGCAGCGTGTTGGGTGTTATTCAAAGCGTCTTTGGTCTGAACGCATCTCAAGCCTCCTGGGTTGTCAGTATTTGGCTCATCGGTATTATGATTGGTGCCTTCGTCTTTGGTTATCTGGCAGACCGCTTCGGGCGCAAACGCCTCTTTATCTTTACGCTAGTCATGTATTCCATCTGCACCGTGCTCACGGCCCTCTCGCCCAACTACACGTTTCTGATGATCTTTCGTTTCCTCACCGCTATCGGCGTAGGAGCCGAATATACGGCTATCAATTCCGCTATCAGTGAGTTTATTCCACCAACCAATCGCGGCAGAATCAATGCCCTGGTCATGAACTTCTGGCCGGTCGGAGCCATGATTGCCGCGCTCGTGAATCTCTTCTTTATCAACCTGCTTGCCGTCAATGTCGGCTGGCGCGTCGGTTTCGCCGTTGGTGCCGTTGCCGCCCTCTTTATCGTCTGGATGCGACGCAACCTGCCTGAGTCACCACGCTGGCTCCTCACGAAGGGTCGTCGCCAGGAGGCTGAGGCTGTTGTCGCACAAATCGAAGCGCAGGCAGGCCAGCCAACAGCAACTTCCGTTCAGGCTATCTCTGTCGATGGCAAAGCAGCACAACCATTCTTTAGCCAGATAGCCGAGTTGGTCACGCACTATCCCGGTCGCATCGCCCTTGGCTGCATCCTCGACTTGTCAGAGGCATTTGGCTATTATGGTATGTTCGCGTTCCTGGCCCTCGTCGTTCTTCCCGCTGTAAACATTCCCGCAACCCAAATTCCCTGGTTTTACTTTCTGGGGAATGTGGGTGCTCTCGCGGGTGGTCTGGTCATGATACTGGTCATTGACCGCTTAGGGCGCAAGATTACCGTCCCGTTATTCTACACCTTAGCTGCTGTTTCAGCCGTGCTGCTCGCCCCTGCGACGGCGACACATAGCGGGCTGGTCGTTTTGCTCACGTTCATGCTGGCAAATTTCTTTGCCACGGGTGCCTGGACGAGTGCCTACCCAACCTTCTCGGAGATTTTCCCCACCCACCTGCGCTCAACGGGCATCGGCCTCTCTGTCGGTGTTGGTCGCATCGGCGCAGCCGCAAGCGCACCATTACTGGTGGCCATTGCGGCTGGACCACTCGGCATCCCTGGTGCCGTAGTGACATTAGCAGTGCTCTGGCTTGTCGGTGCCGCTGCGATGATCCCCTGGTACTTCAAAGGTATCGAAGGTTCTGGTACTCCGCTCGAAAATATGGTACCCTCTGCTTCAATAGATGTAGCTATCGAATAAAGCGTTTGTTTATCAAGAGAGGTCAAAGTGCTTTGGCCTCTCTCCCGTTACGAGGAAGCTAGCCAGAGGAGCCATTTATGAGTAGAACCGAGATTCGCCGCTCACTCGCTATCATTGACGTATCCCCATCCCTTTCGGTGAGTTCAGACGCGCCAACCCTTGAACTTGCCGCCCTCGACACGCTCTGGTTGCAGGTGACAGGGACACTTTGCAATATCGCCTGCACCCATTGCTTCATCTCTTGTAGCCCCAAAAATCATCAGCATGAAATGATGACGGTGCAACAGGTGTATGATGCCTTGAGCGAGGCGCGCCAACAGGGGGTGCGCGAATATTATTTTACTGGCGGCGAACCGTTCATGCATCCCGATATCCGCGAGCTTATCAGCATGGCACTGGCACAGGGGCCTCTGACCATTCTCACGAACGGCATTCTTATCAATGATACACAAGCGGCTTGGCTAGGGGAAACGTTCCGTACAGCACCCTACTCGCTTGATTTACGCATCAGCCTGGATGGAATGACAGCAGAGGACAATGATCCTATTAGAGGCAAAAACACCTTCAGGCGCATCACAGCTGGCATCGCTTGCCTCGCGCGGCACGGCATCAATCCGGTTATCACCGTCACTGAAGTACGGCCAGAGATGGGACGACCACAGGAACGCGCCGCCTTTATGGATTTTGTGCGCAGCCTCGGCCTGCCAAAGCCCCGTCTGAAATTTCTTACGCCCTTCTTAATTGGCCGCGAAGCAGAGCGCACACGTGGCTACACATCAGACGAATTGCTACATGAAGGCGATCTTCACCCGGGAGAAGAGGAAAAGCTACAATGCAGCAGTTGCCGCATGGTGACCGATGACGGTGTCTACCCTTGCCCACTGCTGATCAATATTCCCTCGGCCAAAATGGGCACGCAGATGAGCGATGGCTTGCGACCCATTAAACTGGCATGGCAGCCGTGTTATACCTGCCACATCTTCGGCGTCACCTGCCGCACTTGATAACAGTCAAGCAAGAGAGGATGTGATACGTGATGGAACAAACAGAACAGCAATTACCGCCGCCTTCACAAAACACCTACACCATTGCTGTCTTCGGCGGCTGCTATAACAATCATCTTTCACTGCAAGCAACGCTAGAGGATGCACAGAAGCGCGGTGCCAAAGCGATCTATTGCCTGGGCGACATGGGTGGCTTCGGGCCACATCCAGACAAGGTTTTTCCGTTGCTATGGGAGCATGAAGTCATCTGCATGCAAGGCAACTACGATCATAGCATCGGCAATCGCCTCACCGATTGTGCCTGTGGCTACACCGATCCGCGTGATAATTATTACGCGCAGATCAGTTATGACTACACCCTGGCCAACACCGCTGACCGCCATAAAGACTGGCTGCGCACCTTACCACCCTCTATTCCCTTAGAAATAGCGGGTAAACGCATCCACATGGCTCATGGCTCTCCACGCCGGGTCAACGAGTTTCTGTGGGAATCAACCACGCCGGAACCATTTCTGGAGAAGCTTTTTACGGACTATCAGGCGGATATCATTCTTTGCACCCATACAGGCATGCAGTGGCAGCGCACGCTCTCTAACGGAAAGCAGCTTATCAATGTTGGAGCGATTGGACGCCCACCCAATGATGGGCAAACCACAGTATGGTACGCGCTCTTGACGGTTGATCCGCAAGAACAACACATTAGCAGCGCATTACTGTCAGTGGTCTATGACCACGAACGGTTAGCCCACGAAATGAGACAGGAGCACCTGCCAGAAGAGTTCGTCGAGACCATCCTTACCGGGTGGTGGACAACCTGTCTGGAAATACTCCCGTCGCGGGAACGCGCGCGTGGTCGCTTTTAAGCGTAGCTTTTAAGGATTCTGCACCGAGACAATGGTGACATCGAAGATCAAGGTTGCGTTGGGCGGGATGACCGGTGATGAACCCGTCGCCCCATAGCCTAATGCAGGTGGGATGATCAGGCGACGGACTCCGCCAGCCTTCACACCAAACAGGCCTTGATTCCAGCCGGGAATGATCTGTGCCGAACCAAGCGGTGTTACCGCGAAGGGCTGGCCACCATGATCGTAGGAACTATCGAACTTCTTGCCGCTGCTTTTCAACCAGCCCGTGTATTCAACCTGTATAGTGCCGCCCGCCACTGCTGCCGGTCCCGACCCCTGCTTGACATCAATATATTGCAAGCCACCCGCCAACGTCACTGGCGTGCCACTCACAACTGGCGGCGTCGCCGGACCCGTCGTGGGAATGGGTGAGCCAGAGGTCGCCGTCAGCAGTGCCTGTGAGATGGCCGTTGCTGATGCCTGAACACCCGCCGTTGCACTGGCATTGACATTTGCCGTGGCTTGCACATTAGCCTTCGTATCCGCCGTAGAGGTCGCTGCCGCAGACAGAGTTTGCTGATGTGTAGTATAGCCTTGATACTGCACGAGACCAAAGATGCCAAAGCCAATCAGCACCAACGCAACAATCACACTTCCCCATATTTGCTGTCGTCTCTTACGGCGTGCTATACGCATCAACCGCTCTTGCTGCCTCTGCCCTGGGCGCCTCTGCTGTGCTGAATTACTCTCATTATTCGCTGTCTGTGTCATAAAAATAATGACTCCTCGTCTTGTCACTCTACTCCGCTAGGTCAGTTAGAAGAAGGTATCAATAAGTAGTTATCTAGCTGCTTTTCCAAACTAATTGATCACAAAACCGCTCTTTCCACCCATAAAGCATACTGTGGCACCCGTCCAACATGGACTATGCTATTTTCGGCATTATAGACGTTTCATGCTCTTCCGTCAACCATGACATGCAGGCATCCAAACTCTGTGGGGAGCCGATTTTCACATCATCTCTACTCGACATATTATCAATAGTTGTGCTACAATAGTCCTTAATATAAACAATATCTCACTTCTTTATCAACTTCATGCATGTTCTACATCTCTGCCAGTGCGTTTTTTGCTCCTCAATGAGTATAAACCCTCCAAACAGAGAAATACACGGCACATCTACCATGCCGTTAACGTAAGAGAGAAGGAGGCCGCATGGTGGCTCAAGGGTATGTACGCTTCCCAACTATCCATCAAGATCATATTGCATTCGTTTCTGAAGATGACCTCTGGCTTGTCTCTGATCAAGGGGGAAGAGCGGAACGTTTGACCAACAGCAATGGGCGCATCAGTCATCCCAGTTTCTCACCAGACGGGCAGCACCTTGCCTTCGTTGGCCGCGAAGAGGGACCCCCTGAAGTCTACATTATGCCTACCCTGGGTGGACCTGCACAGCGTTTGACATTTGACGCCGACTTCTGCAACGTCTTGGGCTGGTCTCGTTCAGGTGAGCACATTCTCTATGCCAGTAGTAAAGAACATTTCAGCTATTACTTTACCCAGATCTATACCATTAGCCCGCAGGGTGGACCCACGACCCAACTCCCCATTGGGCGTGCCAATGCCATCTCCTACGGTCCCCGTGGTGGCGTCGTCATCGGGCGCAACATTGAGGAGCCAGCGTACTGGAAACGCTATCGTGGTGGGCGCGTAGGCCATTTGTGGTGCGATAGCGAGGGAACGGGCACATTCAAACGTCTGTTAAACTTTCACGGCAATGTCGCCGACCCCTGTTGGGTGGGCGAACGC
Source organism: Ktedonobacterales bacterium (assembly GCA_038199755.1). Taxonomy (GTDB): domain Bacteria; phylum Chloroflexota; class Ktedonobacteria; order Ktedonobacterales; family Ktedonobacteraceae; genus JBBPYR01. Next base: position 6,227 of record JBBPYR010000338.1, read on the forward strand.
ATCTACTTTCTCTCCGATCATGAAGGCATCGGCAACATCTACTCTTGCACACCGCAAGGGGAAGACCTGCGCCGCCATAGCGATCAGCAAGATTTCTATGCGCGTCACCTCTCCACCGATGGTCAGCGTCTCGTCTTCTGTGCTGGTGCTGACCTGTATCTATTCGAGCCGCAAGCCGACTTTATTCAACGCCTTCCTCTCACGACACCAAGCCAGCGCTCACAATTGAACCGCAAGTTTGTCTCAGCCGGACTGTACCTTGATACCTATGACCTGCATCCAGAAGGTCATGCCGTGGCCCTGACGACACGTGGCAAGGCATTTGCCATGAGCAATTGGGAAGGAGCAGTTATTCAACACGGCGAACCCGATGGTGTCCGTTATCGCTTCCTGACGTGGCTCAATGATGGTCAGCGTCTTGTTGCTATCTGTGACGCCCCCGGTCGTGAAACCCTCGTCGTCTTTGATCCAGAATCCGATGTCGACCCCAAGCTGCTCACAGAGATCGAGCTTGGACGCTGCACCTCGTTAAGCGTTTCGCCAGAGTTTGACGTGGTGGCAATCGCCAATCATCGCCACGAACTGATCCTGGTCGACCTAGAAAATGCCGCCGCCGAGCGCATTGATCGCAGCGATTATGCACGCATTTACGGGCTCGCCTGGTCTCCTGATAGCCGCTGGCTGGCCTATAGCTTTGCCATTGGCCAGAAACGCCGCGCCATCAAGCTCTACAACATGGAGAATGGGCAATCGCATATTGTTACCAATCCCGTGCTAGAAGATTCGTCACCGACCTTCGATCCAGAGGGCAAATATCTCTACTTTCTGGGTCAGCGCATCTTCAACCCCGTCCGTGACGCCCATCAGTTTGATTACGGCTTTCCACGTGGCATCATGCCTTATGCTCTTCCACTGCAAAGCAACCTGCACTCCCCCTTTATCATAGAGTCCAAGCTGCAAAAAGAGGCGACAAAACGACGTGAAGCCGCAGCAGAAGGGGCTGAAGCAAAAGAAACCAATGAGAGTGAAGAGGAAGCGACAGAAACCAATACAGAAGACGAGAAGCAGAAGCCAGCGGAGGAAGTGGAAGATACAAAGAAGGTCAAAGAGGTCGTCATCGACCTGGAAGGCATCATCGAACGCGCCCAGCCTTTTCCTGTCAAGGAAGCACGCTACTACACGATACACGCCATCAAGGGTAAAGTGCTCTTCCTCAGTTTTCCCATCGACAGCCTGTCACATCCCGGACATGAGAATCACAGCCCCAAAGGGATCATCGAAAGCTATGATTTAGAAACGCAAAAGATTGAGAAACTCATCGACGGTGCCGACAGTTTCAAGCTTTCACGTGACCAAAAAACGCTCATTTACTCATCACATCATCATCTGCGCGTCGTCAAGGCAGGTGAGAAGCCTCCACGGGGTGAGAGCGACCAGCCGGGAAAAGAAACAGCATGGCTCAATCTGAATCGTATCCGCATCTCCGTGCAGCCTCTGGCAGAGTGGCAACAAATGTTCGCCGAGGCGTGGCGTTTGCAACGCGAACAGTTCTGGACCGAGGATATGTCGGGAGTTGATTGGGATGCCATTTATGCCCAGTACAAACCGCTGCTTGCACGTGTCGGCTCGCGCTCCGAGCTTTCTGATCTCATTCATGAGCTACAAGGTGAGTTGGGTACGTCACATGCCTATGAAAGTGGTGGTGAATATCGTGCCGCTCGCTATTATCGCCAAGGTTTCTTAGGCATAGATTGGCTCTATGACGCCACCACGCAACGCTATCACATAGGGCACATTGTGCGCGGCGACCCCTCTGACGCCACCGCCACATCGCCATTGACACTACCAGGGCTGGGTGTCGCGAGTGGTGATGCGCTGTTGGCTATTAATGGACAGCGTGTTGGGCCAAAACGTAGCCCGCAAGAACTACTCGTCTTTCAAGCTGACCGCGAAGTACAACTCACCATTGAGTCCGTACACAACAAAGAGCTGCGCATCATTACCGTGCCCACGCTCACCAGCGAGACCAAAGCACGCTATCGTGAGTGGGTGGAGCAGAACCGTCAGTTCGTCCATCAACACTCAAATGGGCGTGTCGGCTATATTCACATTCCCGATATGGGCATTCGCGGCTTCGCGGAATTTCACCGCAGCTACTTGATGGAATTTGACTATCCAGCCCTCATCGTCGATGTGCGTTGGAACACTGGTGGCCATGTTTCAGAATTGCTGTTAGAAAAGCTGGCACGTAAACGCATCGGCTACTCCTTCTCGCGTTGGGGCAAGCCAGAGCCATATCCAGAGGAGTCGCCACATGGCCCGATGGTCGCCCTGGCAAACGAGCACACCTGCTCAAACGGTGACATCTTCAGCCATGCTTTCAAGCTGATGAAACTGGGGCCACTCATCGGCAAGCGCACTTGGGGTGGCGTTATCGGTATCTTACCGCGGCACTGGCTGGTGGACAATACGCGCACAACGCAGCCAGAGTACGCCAACTGGTTCATGGACGTTGGTTGGCATATCGAGAACTACGGCACTGACCCTGACATAGAGGTTGACATCTCGCCGCAGGACTACGCCAACGGTGTTGACACCCAACTCGAACGCGCCATCGCCGAAGCACTACGCATCGCCGAGACCTATCCCGTGCTAGAACCCGTTCCCGGCGAAAAACCCAGGCGCAATAAATAAACCGTTGGTCTGGGTAGCGCATCAATGATACGCTGCCCAGGCCAACGGTTTATACAACCTTTTTCCCTTGCACCCACACCGCCTTTATCACGTCCGCAGATGCGCCGAAAAAGAGTATATCCAGCAGGTCTTCCCGTGTCCACCCTTGCATAGACGGGTGCTTGAGGTCGATGGCGATACAATCGGCGGCTTTGCCAGGGACAAGCTCCCCTATCTGTTGTTGTCCTAAGGCGATGGCACCACCGCGTGTGCCAATATCGAGCAGCAGAGGGCCGGGGGAGTCCATCTTTTCACACACCAGCACGCGCCGTTGCTGATAGCGCATGCGTGCCGAATACTCCGCCCAGCGTAGTTCCTCCACGGGATCAAGGCGCGTGTTGCTATCAGAGCCTATAGCGAGCAAAATATCAGCGGCCATCAGTTCAGCGTAGGGCGCGATACCATCGCCAAGATCGCCCTCCGTCGTTGGACACACACAGACTACACAGCCGTTTTTCGCCAGCAGAGCCAATTCCGTTGCGTTGGCGTGCGTGGCATGGATAATGGTTGTTCGCGGCCCCAACGCGTCAAAGCGGTCAAGCAATTCGATAGGTGTACAACCATAGGCCACTTGACACTGCTCAATCTCCTGTAGTTGTTCGTCAGCATGCACATGGAGAGGGAGATTGTACGTCTGGCAATACGCGGCGATGGCACGAAACCAGGACTCCGGAACGGCCCGTACCGAGTGCGGAGCCAAGCCAACCGCGACTTTTCCCTCGCTGCGTAAATCATCGACGCGCTGCAAATACGCATCCACTGAGGCATCACAAAAACGTAGCTGCTCCCTCTCTGGTGGCCGATGAAAGCCGCTCTGCGCGTATGCCGTCATCAACAATACTATGCGAATACCTGCGTCGTGTGCCGCGCTACAAACCGCCTCCGCCATGGCGTTCGCCTGCGCATAAGGCTTGCCATCAGGCTGATGATGCACATAATGAAATTCACCCACCGTCGTATACCCTGCCCGCAACATCTCTCGATAGGTTGTATACGCGCTGGCATACAAGCTCTCAGGCGTCAAACGCTGCGCCTCAGCATACATAGCATGTCGCCACGTCCAGAACGTATCCTGCCCTGCCTGGGTAGCGTGTGAACGCTGTGGGTGATGCGTATGGCCGCGCAGCGCACGTTGAAACACATGGCTATGCGCATTCACAAAGCCCGGTAAGAGCAACGTATCCTGCATATCGCTACGTCCCGGTTCACCTTCAATCGCTGGTGCCTCATGCGCCTCAAGCAGCGAGATAATCTGTCCCTGCTCATCCAGCGTGACAACCATGTTTTCTCGTATACCATCTGCTGTATAGAGATAGGTTGGGGTTAGGTACGTGTATGACATAGTAGCCTTCTCTCTTGCTCTCAGTATGAATAACACGCTTACAGCGTACCATAATCGCCGATGAGGTGAAAAGCGGCCCAGAAGTAGGGATGAACACGATAGGGGCGCACAGAGGTACGGGCACGGGCCAGAAAGTAGCGTTGCGCGTTCGCCAAGGCCGTTGCCTTTGTTGCCCCTCCGAGCAAGGAGTAGTAGAACATCTCCATCAGTTCGGCACTGCTGGCATCATCCACTTTCCAGAGCGTGGGCAATAGCGAGGCGGCACCCGCGTACAAAAAGCCACGTCCAAGCCCGATGACTTCATCCACGCCACGTACCACGGCTCGTCCAGTTTCACAAGCACTCAGCGTGATGAGTGAGCACGCGGAAAGGTCAAGGTTAAACACTTCAATGGTATCGAGATTGTGGTCCGCCAGTTTGATATAGGAGAAGTTGGGAGCATCGAGACGGAAGAGGCCATGAGCAGCGATATGCACCACCGGACTCAGCGATCCTCTCTCCACTAGCAGTGCGGTAGTGGCATCAGCATCCAGTGCTGGTGCCACGCCCAGTTGTTGTGCGACCGCCTTTGCTTCCTGCAAAGCGTACAGCAGCCGTCCTTTATCAGAGAGCCCCAGCACCAGCGCGTTCTGAAGAACGATCCCGTCGCGACTGATTTGCTGCCCGCGTTGCCGACAGATATCCAGAATAGTCGCGGCAGGCAGATACGAGATATCATACTGCTCAATCAAAAACTGCACACCATCAAAAAGGCAATGGAAGGGCAAATAGTGCAGCATACCGTAGGGAACGATGATCAGGCGTTCACAGTTGCGGGTCGCCTCCAGAATAGGACGGATCAAAATAGCATACAGCTTTTGTAGCAAGCCCAGGCTATTCTCTTGTAAACCAGCAAAGGCGGCTGAGCGATCTTCTGTCCCGGCAGCATGAGCCGCCATATCCAGATTTGCCTGCCAGACCGTGAGCAAGCGTTCCAATTTCGGAACCGCCCCCGGCACAGCTTGCACATCGATGCCTTGCCGCGACATCGAGAAAATGTACAGGTCTTGGCCCGCAATATAGTACTCTAGCAGCAGGGTGCCCGCTTCGAGCGTGGGCCAGAGCGATGTTACAATGCTATTCGTCCACGATGGCTGTTGCCGTGCCACCAATTCACCACCGGAGCGCACCTGTATTTGCTCTAGCAGGTGCTCAATTTCACGCTCACAACGCTGCATCTCTTGCTTGGCTCGTGTTGGCCCGACCGCCTGAATGCGGCGCATGGCAGTATCGGTCAAGTTCGCGTCATTCTCAACTTCATACACAATTGAGCTAAACCACGCCTGATCTTCGCGCAACTTGGAGAGATTTCCGACAATCAGCTCGCCTGTTTTATCGCCAGCACGCAAGTGGATATCCATATTATTGCGCAGGTAGTCACCCAACACGCGCGATTTCGCCTTCTCAACATAGACTAAAGCCTGTTCTATGTTTCCTGTGCGCAAAGCCAACAGCATTGCACGTTGATAAATGCCGCCCTTATTCTCAAGATAACTCGTGCGCTCATCCAGGATCAAGCGGCTCTGCACATCCTCAATTCCCTGCACCGCACGATCATAGTAGTGTGCAGCTGCTTCCAGATCACCGACAAATTCCGCCAACTGCCCCAGTAAGTCATCACACTCATAGCGCAGATCGAGCAAACCCTGCGCCTGAGCGATATCAAGGGCATGACGACACAGATGAGCTGCGGTGGCAATGTCTTTTTTGGTGTAAGAGATCCGTGCCAGCAACAGGTTGGCACGTGCCAACTGTGGCAAATCTTCCCGTTCCGCGAACGAATCGGCCACGTGTTGCGCCTCACGTAGGCTGGCTTCAAGTTGACCATCGGCAAAATACAGTTCGGCACGGCGCAAACGGGCAAGGGCGGAGAGACGCATCAAGCCACCCTCTTCGAGCAGATCGCTTGCCTCTTGCAGCATCTCCTCGGCCTCACGAAATTCTCCTTCCGCCGTGACCGCGGCGGCAAGGTGCATCAGAGAACGTGCAAGATTGTGGCGATGGGCAGGGGCAGATGAGGTGTGGAAGAAGGTGACGGTCTCCTGCGCTAACTCGTATGCCTCACGCACACGGTTCAGGCGCATCAAACAGAGGCACATCGGTTGCGCCACCTCTGCCGCCGATGCCAGCATGGCATGTTTTTTGAACAAGGCACGACTACGATTGAAGAGGCGCAGTGCGTCGCTGTAATGCCCTTGCGCGGCATAACTATCAGCAATGTTTAAATCCTCGCGTGCCACCGATATTTCTTGTGCCTCACCATAGTTCAAAAATATCAGACGCGCCTGCTCGTGGAGGGCGATGGCCTCGCGAAACTTGCCCTGCGCCGCCAACGTGAGAGCCTTGTTGCCACGGGCACGCGCAATATTCAGGTCAACCCCTTCACCGTGTCGTTGATAGGTTTCAATGGCTCGATCAAACAAACGCAACGCCTGCTCATACTGACCTAACTCGTAGTGAATAACGCCTGCATTCACATCCACCTGTGCCGCACGGACCAGCTTATGATGGCTCATAAAAATATCGTACGCGGCAGTGGCATCACGCAGAGCCTCAGTTGTACGACTCAAATTCAGGCAGGCACTAATGCGCCCGATGCGTGTACGCGCCCAACCAACTTGATCGCCCATCGCCAGAAATTCTTCACCCGCCGCGTCAAAGAAGGGCAATGACTCCTGGTCGCGCTCCATACGCCGCAAGGCATCACCGCGTGCCATTAAACCGAGGGCGCGGTAATATTTTTCGCCCGTCAATTGTGCGATCAGCAGAATGTAGCCGGAGAAGAGCAACGAACGTTGACCGTCATTGGTCCAATGACGGTCTGCTTGTTTCTTAATTAGATGTACGAGCCTGTCAAGAGCTTCTGGGCTGTAACGCGGCACATGCGTTTGTAATAGTTGCTTTCCTCGCTCTTCACTCTCGTCTAGCAAGGTATCAACTAGCTTCTGCGGCAGCATACTATCGCCATCCTCGGCATCAAGGTCCCGTAAGTGTGAGGGAGGCAAACACGGAACTCGGTGAGCCCTATATCCGTCACCCGCACACTTGCAGACACATTACTCTTGAGGCATAACCGCAAGTTGATCTACAACAACGACGCCTTCCGCTAATTGAAGCTCTAACGTATACGTGCCAGGAGCGACGGAGGAAAACACAAAGTTCCCCAGTTCATCAATAACCTGTGTATACACTGCATTCTCCTGCGTCATCAACTGCACAGAAGTCCCCTGAAGAGCCTCTAGGGCAGCTCCCTTGCGTGTGACCAAGCCGATCAACTGCAAAGCATCGCGGCGATTGAGGCCGCGTTCAGCCTGAATGGAGATATTCAGATCTTCGGCGGTGTACAGACGCGGCCATACAGGGAGTTGAGTCACATCACGCTGAAAGGCGAGCCGTGGCTGCGGCGGTACCAGCGTGGCAATGATGCGACGCGCACCCGCTAACGTGCGTTCACGCAACTCTTCCAAGGTTCGCTTCGCATCCTGAACAGGATGATGGTTATTCTGGAAGGAGCGTGCTGACACACTCACCTGCGGTACAGGTATACTCTCGACCAGCATGGGATCATTCGCCAGGAATTCAGTCAAGACCGTCACCTCAGCTGCGCATGAGACGCACATGTTAAGATGATTTTTTATCCAGGCCACTTCATTCCCTTGCAGGAGACCCATCTGATATTCACCTAGTACCTGGCTCGGTGGGCAATCCCACCGATAGAGCTTTTTGAAAAGTCTGTGGTCCATTCGTTTATAGGTCGCCAATTGATATGAGCAGCGTTCACACTCCGCTAGGTGTTCTATGACCACTGGTCGTATCTGTTCCCCCGCAAGACAGGCGATAAGTTCCTCATCGCGAATGGTGCCCGGTTTACTACACTCCATGAGCGTTTCCTTTAGTCAACATAATATTCAGGTGTAGCAAAACTAACGACTCTCCCCAGTGCCGCCAGTACAACCACATCCTACTCAGCAATTTGTTTTCCACTTCATCTCAATAAACGGGTCTTGCTACTGTTTTAGCAGTCGTCCTCAGTACATTTGACGGAACAATGCCAGCAAGCGCCGATTACGACGCAAGCGCTCTAACACGTTGCGCTTGATGCGGTAGACATCATCAACGGTAGGAAACAAGCGACGATGTTGACTGCTGATCTCGCTTGGCTTCATGCCTTGAATATAGGCAAGATAGATCAGTACACGCTCATCTTCCCCATTGAGCTCTTCCTGAATCACCTGCCATAACCCCTGTGCCGAGATGTTTGAGACGACATCATCGGCGGGATCATCGCTAGCAGGCTCTTGTTCTATCAGCTCTAACGTCTCCTCATATTGACGGGATTGGCGAGACCGAACCTCATCTGCAACGACACTATGCACACACATCTTGAGGTATTTCAAAATGGCCGCAAGTGAGTCGAAATTTTCCATTTTTGCAGGTGTGAGGGCCTGCGAAAATTTGGCGAAGGCTGCATTGACGAGGGGTCCGCTTCCATCTTGCCCCAAGAGCGGGGTTGCACTTTGATGTTGCGTCACCCATGTGAGCACGAGTGGCGCATATTGTTGATAAATACAAGTCCAGGCACCATCATCACGCTTGACGATGGCACGACGAAACATTTCAAGGCAATAACGATCATTTGACGCATTCTGCTTGAGAAATTTGTTTGTCTCTTCCGAACAACAACGGGCAAGCTCATTAATGGGCAGTTGCTCGGGTTTCGGTATATTGTTCCCTTGTCCTCTCAAACCCGCTTGCGTGCCTCCGAGTTGAGAAGGGTTGCGAGACTCCATCGACAATAGCTCCCTGCTTCCAAATACTTACACAGTCCGCAATGCATCTATGCAGTATAGCATGAGAAAAAGATACGAACAAGTCGCCTTATTATCTCATGTTCCTGCCACGAAATGCGAAAGTTTAGTACTATTAGCATATAGCACATTCTTCCTATCTTTGTGAGAAAGGTTACTGAAAATGAATAAACATTCATGTAATACCCGTGTATTTACATATAATAGATGATAAAAGCTTGCTTATGCACTGAATAATTGTCAACGTTATGCCTTTGTGATATGCTTGTATCGCTCGTTAACAAGAGTTCGCTCGCATACAATTAAGCACGATATACGATAGATGAACAATAAAATGACGAGCCATTTCGTAAATGGCGTTGCCAGGAGATAAGGTAGTGTGGTCATGACAGGACGACCTGGCCTATACTCGCGTAGTTCAGTAATTTACTAGGGATGGAAGTGGGTTTTTCATGTCTCAACAAGCACTTGCTCCCCTAAAACGGAGAAGAGCTTCTTTATCAATACGTTTTTCGCTTTGGCTAATGTGCGCGGCTATTGTGCCGCTTCTGCTTACCATTGTTATTAGTGAGATGCAAATACCGCCCGCGCTCACGGCACAGGCAAACGCGGGGATGGCACGCGATGCCTCTACCCGCACAGAATTGATTGACACGTATTTTAGCGAACGTCTCCTTGATACTCAAACGCTCGCACAGGTCCCTTCGGTGCAAACGTTCCTAGAAGCACCACCGTCGATGACCCCCACGTATCAAGACCTCGCAAGCCATGCCACTTATGCGTTGGGTGCAGGCCGTTTTCGTGATAAACGCTATAGCATCTGGGCCTTATTCGACCCACAAGGTCACCTGCGTCTGGCCTACCCTACGAATCCGCAACAGCATGGTATGTATCTTGTGCCACCAGAAAACTTACAGGCGGTACAGGCGGGAAAAACATTCGCTTCAGCCGTCTATTACTTGCCACAAACGCAAAAAGCGTCTGTCGATATCTATTCGCCCATTGTGAGTGCAACCACTCATGCATTCATCGGTATGATTCGCGCTACACTCAACCTGGACTATATCTGGCAGATCGTGAATGAAGATCAAGGCAGTAATAGCGGCAACGGTATCGGTAGTTACGCCTTCATTCTCGACGAGAACGGTGTGCGGATCGCTGATCCACAACGGGCGAACCTTTTCAAAGCGATTGCCTCCCTGCCAGCCGACGTGCAGCAAACGATTAGCAACGAGTCACGCTATGGTACAAGCGCAATGGTTTCCGTGTTACCAGATCCCGCGCTAGCAAGTAAACTACACAGTCATGCCTCGCATGCCACCTTCCAAATGCAGCTCGCAGGTAAAACCGAACAATTCGCGGTGGTGCAACAGCATACTACAGTTGTTCCCTGGAGCTACTTTGTGCTCAGCCCTGTCAGCACCGTAACCGCTGTCGCCAACACCCAATTGCTCTTTACCACGTTGATCGCGCTTGCTATTACGATCATTGTCGCCATTGGCGGCATCATCGCGGGTCGGCGTATCAGCAGCCCGATCATGAACTCGGTTGACTACCTGCGCAACAACAGTCTGGCATTGAGCGAACTTGCCGTGCGTCAGCGCGACGCCGCCTCAGAGCAAATGTGGGTGGTCGATTCCTCGCATATTGGCTTGCAATCAGTGCAGTATTATACGCAAGCTACGCAATTCGCGGCTCACCAATTGCACGAATTGGGAGCAGAACTGGGACAACGTTGGGAGTATCTCGACACTCAGGAAGCGCGCCAAAAGCTAGAGCGCATCATTGCGGCGGCAAAATACATCGAGCAGGCCGCGCAATACCAGGAGAGCAGCAACGAGAAACTGGCAACCGCCCTGAAAGTCGCAACCCAGGTGACAGAACAACTAGCGCATAGTGCCACCTCCGCGACCGATGCCGCCTCACAACTAGAACAAGTCGTGAAACAACTACGCTACGTCGTAGGCAAGTAGGGGCGAGATTTATCGCGTCCCCCGTACCCGTATTACACCATTGTTCATCAACATAACCCATCATGGAGATATACAAATGCAACTCATCGGCCACATCAAACAGGTCCAGGTACAACCCTCGCCCCTCAAAATCGGTCATGGTCCTGCCAAATACTATGACCCCTCGCCCCTACGCAGAGTAAATAGCTTACACATCACAAAGAGCGGCGTGCTCGGCCTCGCCGAGGATGGCAGTCAGATTCTCGACATACACCATGCCGACCATCCCAACACACGCCAAAACGATGGCTTGAATGGTATCTCCATCGGCTTTACCAGCCACTACCAAGCCATGCGCGACAAATTCGGGGCGCACCTCACCGATGGTATCGCAGGTGAAAACATCCTGATCGAGTCTGCAACGTCCTATACGCTCAATGACTTAGGGCAACGCCTCGCCATTCAATCGTCGCAAAGCGGAGACTACTACTATCTCACGCAGTTGCTGGTAGCGGCTCCCTGTGTCCCATTCAGCACCTTCGCCGCCGATCAATACGGATTGATGCCGCTCTCAAACCAGCAACTGAAAGAAACTCTACAATTCTTGCTCAACGGCACACGCGGCTTCTACGCCACCCTCGATGACGCGCAAGCAGCATGTACGATGCAAGCGGGCGACGCGGTTTACTGTATAGTATAATTATTTAGCTGGGGTTACCGTTTTCAATTCCACAGGGATCAGATTATGACGATGAACAAAAATTAATGCCTATTGTCGCATCCCAGAGGCAGGGGGATTTCTATGAAACATGATGGCAGCAGTGAGTCTTCATCTCATAGCACGCAACCAAGGCGCGTACCCATACAAGAGCGCGTGTGTAGAATAAATGATGTTGTCGGTATTAACGCCTATCGTGCCAACCGCGACGCACTCAAACAGCGGTTTGTAGCGGCACATTTCACCCTTCAGGAAACTCCCCATTTCCTGATCTTCTCTCATGAAGGCGACCCCACCATCTTGATACACTGGTTCGCCCCTGCCGCCATTGACGCCGAACTCGGTCACTACTTTATTGGAGAGTTAAAGCCGCTTGGCCTGATTGAGCACCCGCAGCGTTTTGGTGATGTCTTTTGCGCCATCGTAGGCTCACTCTATCCACAAGATGTTGACCACGCATGGCACCTCTTTGGCACCAACACCTTACAACGTTACCATGCCCTGCTGTCTGAGGCGACTGCCGCACCAAACAGCCAGTCGCCTATTGCCGTTTTCACAAGCTTGTATAGACGTGTGTGCGAGTTGTGTGTGGGGGAAACGCTGCTCGATGCCGGATGCTCCTTTGGCTTGCTGCCCCTCGTCATAGCCGAGCGTATCCCCTCCCTGACAAAAATAGTTGGCATTGATATCGAAGACCAACCATTCATCGTCACCAGAAAAATAGCCAAAGAACGGGGCCTCAAGCAAGTGCAATTTCTACACGCCGACCTTCTTGCAAAGGAGGTGAACACGCTCGGACATTTTGACACTGTCACCCTGCTGCATGTCCTCGAACACTTTACGGAAAACGAAATGTATCAGGTTTTAGACAACCTGATACACGTTGTAGCCCGCCGCCTCATTATCGCCGTTCCCTATGAAACTGGCATACCCGAATCAGCCTATGGGCACCAGCAACTCTTCACCCCCGCAAAGCTAGAGGGGCTGGGTCGCTGGTGCCTAGAGCACTTCGGTGGCGGCTCCATGTCCTACGAAGATTGTGCTGGCGGTCTGCTTTATATTGATAGGCCCTTGTCGTCATTATCTTAAACAGAAGAAGGGCAGCAAATAAGATGATGAGGGGAGGGGGAGAGTGACTGGCTGGCTAACTGAGGTGAAACGATCCTCCTATCCATTACTGGACTGTCAGCCAGCCTCTTATAGATTTATTCGTATCGAGGTTACACTACTCCCCGTAGGGAACCCAGATATTCTTCACCTGCGTTGCCTCGCGTAAAAACTCCTGGCCCTCGCCCTGCACAGCATCCAGCCAGTCGCGGCCATGCCCATAATTGACCCATGTGCGCTTCATGTTGCCCGCCGAAGCTAGTTCGACAGCGCGTGAGCCTTCAGCCGTACCAACATACCAGACGGCATCGATATCGTCATGCTCGGCCAGCACCTGTATCAAGGCATCACGCGCACCCGTCACAATATTGACCACGCCCGCCGGTACATCTGAAGTCTCCAGTATCTGGTACATGTCAGTCGCGCTCAACGGTGCCTGCTCCGATGGAATTGCTACCAGCGTATTACCCATCGCGATGGCAGGCACCACCAGTGAGATAAAGCCCAATAGCGGATACTCGTCTGGACAGGCAATACCCATCACGCCGATGGCCTCTGGCATCGCCAGCACTACCCCGCGCATGGGCGGCTTATGCACCGCTCCCTCAAACTTATCAGTCCAGGCCGCGTAACTAAAGAGGCGTGAGAGGCTCACCTGCACCTCGTTGATAGCGTCATGGTACGAGCGTCCCGTCTGCTGCATAATTCTGCGCGCGAATTCCTCTTCGCGCACCGCAAGATTTTCCGCGATGTAATACAGAATCTGGGCGCGATTATGGGCCGTTCCCGCTGCCCAACCACTGGCCGCGTGCGCCGCCTCGACCGCATTGCGAATATCCTTGCGGTTGCCCTCGCCCACCTGCCCCACCATCTGACCATCCGGCCCGTACACATCGCGGCTATAACCAGAATCGGGCCGCACCTGCTTGCCCTTGATAAACAACTTCGGCGTACGATCTATTGCGGGCAACACGTACACAGCCTGCCCGTTCGTGACCGCACTGGCCGCGAGAAGCTCCTCCTCCACATCCTGATCCAACAAGGAATCATGCCCAGTAAACAAGCTACTAGCACTTTCGGCTATAGGAAATCTATTGGCCTGAGTTGTGTTAGCTGTGTTAGCAGAATGAGCAGGGTGAGATTCCCAACTTGGGCGCACATATTCATATAAACCCTCTTTGCCACCCTCACGTCCATAGCCGCTTTCACGATAACCGCCGAAGCCGCTTGAGGCATCAAACAGGTTGGTGCTGTTCACCCATACCGTGCCCGCCTTGAGTTTCGGTGCAACGTCAAGTGCTAGGTTGATATTGTCGCTCCACACGCTCGCCGCGAGGCCATAGCGCGTGTTATTCGCCAGCGCAACCGCCTCTGCTGGTGTGCGGAAGGTCATAGCCACCAGCACGGGGCCGAATATCTCTACCTGCGCGATGGTGGTCGCGGGCGAGACGTTGGTAAATAGCGTGGGTGGATAGTAGTAGCCATCGCTGGGACACGCCCACGAGGGTTGCCACATCTCCGCACCCTCCTGCACACCCTGCTCGACCAACTGCTGAATCTGCTGCAATTGTTGCGCCGACACAATCGCTCCCATGTCTACCGCTTTATCCAGCGGACTACCCACGCGCAGCCGCTCCATCCGCGCCCGCAGCTTTGCCACCAGTTGCTCGGCGATATCCTCCTGCATGAGCAGACGCGAACCAGCGCAGCACACCTCGCCCTGATTGAACCAGATCGCATCCACCACACCCTCCACCACGCTATCCAGGTCGGCATCATCGAACACAATAAAGGGCGATTTGCCACCGAGTTCGAGCGAGAGCCGCTTGCCAGAGCCAGCCGTTGTGCGTCGAATGCTGCGCCCGACATCGGTTGAGCCAGTGAACGCAATCTTATTAACAAGGGGATGGCCCACTAGCGCATCTCCTACCTGCGCGGCCTCGCCCGTCACGATGTTCACCACACCAGGCGGCAGCCCGACCTCGCGTACAATCTCGGCGAACTTGAGCGCACTGAGCGGCGTGTAACGTGCTGGCTTCAGCACCACGGTATTGCCCATTGCCAGCGCAGGGGCGATCTTCCAGGCCAGCATCAAGAGGGGAAAGTTCCAGGGGATGATCTGTCCTACGACGCCAATCGGCTCGTATCCGCGCAATTCAGCGGCCATCAACTGCGCCCAACCCGCGTGATAATAAAAGTGACGTGCCACCAGCGGAATATCCAGATCGCGTGTCTCGCGAATAGACTTGCCATTATCCATTGACTCCAACACTGCCAGCAAACGTGCGTGCTTTTGAATATGCCGCGCAATGGCATACATATAGCGTGCGCGTACATGTCCCGGCGTCTTGCTCCACGTCTCGAAGGCTTCCCGCGCCGCCGCTACCGCGAAATCGATATCAGCACTATTGCCAGCCGCCACCTGTGCCAACGGCTTTTTCGTGGCCGGATTGATGCTCTCAAGATATTTGCCGCTATCAGGTGGCACCCACTGATTATTGATGAAGAGACCAAAGGGTTGATGTTCTTTGAGCCATGCTACCGCCATTGCGTCGGCCTCCGGTGCAGGTCCATATTCCATCGTCTCAAAAATATCCACAACGCTCATGCTCTAGCTTCCTTCCTACACCATCGGGTTATGATGTGCCGCCGCGTAATGACCAGTGGCATAGAACGACAACTGCCGTTCAATATCTGACAATAGGCCACTCGCACCGATGCGGAACAACGTATTATGCAGCCACTCGTTGCCCAACTCTTCCTTCATCAGCATCAACCAGTCAAGCGATTCCTTGGCGGTACGAATGCCGCCCGCGGGCTTAAACCCTACCTTATAGCCTGTGCGTTCAGCATAATCGCGAATGGCACGCACCATCACCAAGCCCACGGGCAGTATTGCATTCACCGCCTCCTTACCCGTTGAGGTCTTGATAAAATCAGCACCCGCCATCATACACACCAGGCTTGCCATACCAATATTGCGCATCGTCGCCAGTTCATGGGTCGCCAGAATCGTCTTCATATGCGCTTCACCACACGCCGCACGGAAGGCCTTCACCTCGTCATACAATGCCTGCCAATTGCCTGTGAGCACATGTGCGCGTGAAATCACAATATCAATCTCTCTCGCACCCGCAGCCACCGACGCCCGAATCTCCTGCACCTTCTGCTCAAACGGATTCTGCCCCGCCGGAAAACCAGTCGAGACCGCCGCCACTGGCACATGCGACCCCCGCAATCCTTCCACGGCTATAGAAACAAGATTATGATACACGCAGACCGCACCCACGGTGAGGTTCAGGCTGTCCGCGCCAATAGCCCCTAGCAGTTCGTGCCGCACAGGGTGCTTTGCCTTCGCACACAGCCGCAGCACATTCCCTGGCGTATCGTCTCCTGCCAGCGTCGTCAAATCAATGCACGTAATCGCTCGCAACAACCATGCCGCCTGCCACTCCTTTTTCACGGTACGCCGCCCCGTCATAGTCACCGCCCGCCGCTCTACCGCGCTGCGATTGATATGCACTCGATGCAGCCAATCCAAGTCCAGCGGCATCCCTGGATTACGCTCGTGCGTGTGAGCAGGCCGCACCTGCTGGTTCTGCTGACCCTCTCCCTGTCCCCCAGCCTGCTGCTCCACCCCTGTTCGCGATTCAATAGTCGTCATATATGTAGCCCTCTTTGTGCTGACGAAAATGCTGTTAGTTTGTGATAGGCTCAATATCGTTATGCCTGTATCTTCATGCATATAGGCGTGGCTTGTCAAGCAGAGGAAACGCAACTTTATATTCCTATCACGAAAAAGCAACTGAGCTACATTTTCTATTTACTATCATTGCTACACCAAGTAAAATAGAAGTACACTTACATACAGCTATTCTCATGGGGAAGTGAACATATGAGGCAAGGTAAAGGCAGCGAGCTTCTTGGTAATGATCCGCGTAGCGAAAATATAGGTATCATCTATGTGAGTCCTACAGATGAAAAAAACAGTGTACTGAACGCTATCACAACACAGGATAAACTTCAACGAAAACAGGTAGTAATTGTGCTACCCCCTGGACAGAATAAAGCATTTCAACGTCCTGTGGATTTTGATGAATTGAAAAGGTTACATCGCAAATTACAAATAGAGATTGTATTCATTGCCCCTGGTGGTCCGGGTCCTGCTGAGTTTGCGCGTCAGAGACGCTTCTATGTCTATTCGTCATTAGAGAGCTACACAAAGGCACTGCGTGAAAATCAAAGTCTTGGTGGTGATAGTAATGTAGAAAAAAAAGGCGGTATCTTTGGTCTTGGCAAGAAGAAGTTTCCTATGCCTGCATCTCCACAAAGTATGCCAACGGAGACAAAAGTGAGCGATACAGAAGGGCAGATAGGTGCCCAGCCCGGTCCAAACATCATCGAGTTATCACCAATTGGGAGGCGAGGCAAACCAAAAATAAAACTTTCTACACCCGATCCTAAAACAGCCTCACCTACACCTTTACCCAATATGAGTCCAATTGGACAACAATATGCAAACTATCGTATAACAAGCCTCCTTGACAGTGGGTACTTGGGAGATGTCTACCTGGCTGAACACATCCGATCACATGAGAAAGTAGCAATTAAACTACTTCATGGATATGATATAGAAGAAGCACTCTCATATACACAAACGATTGCCCAGTTAAGGCATCCCAATATTGTGCCTATTCTTGAAACAGGTCTACAGAATGGCAAACTCTACCTTATCATGGAATATATCCCTGGCGGTACAATACAACAACATCACCCAAAGGGAACAGCTATCTCTTTGACTACTGTAGTTTCCTATGTAAAACAGCTTGCCTTAGCCCTACAATATGCACAGAGTAAATCTATCCTTCATAAACATTTGAAACCTGAAGAAATATTTGTAGGAAATAATAATACCATTCTGTTAGGTGGTTTTGATAAAGCACTCATTGAACAGGATAACCGTAGTCGGAGTCTACCATCTGACTTTTTTACTTATATGTCTCCTGAACAAATACTAGTAAAAGTCCAACCAATCAACGATCTTTATTCGCTTGCAGTCATTGTGTATGAATGGTTAACTGGCTCTGTTCCATTCACAGGCACTTCAACTCAAATCATGTTTCAACATCTGAACACCCCACCGCTCCCTCTCCGCTCCAAAGACCCATCCATCCCACAACCTGCTGAAGATGTCGTCCTCAAAGCCCTGGCTAAAGACCCAAAAGATCGTTTTGAGAGTGTGATGGCGTTTGCCGAGGCATTGGAACGGGCAAGTCAGCCGCCAAAGCCTAAACTTCAGCCCGACAATGCATTGGGTCAGCAATTTGGCAGCTATCGACTCCTTCAGCACATTAGTAGTGGGCCATTTGGCGATGTCTATTTCGCGGAACATGTTAGCCTCGGTTCTAGGGCGGCGATAAAAGTCTTGCATGGAGGGATGGATGTAGAGCAATTTCGCCGTGGTGTGCGCCGCATCGCACGTCTCAATCATCCTAATATTGTGCGTGTCATTGACTCAGGCATAAAGGATACTATCCCTTTTCTGGTGATGGATTTTGTAGCACGTGGCAGCTTACATGATCTACACTATTACAGTCAGGCGCAGCCCTTGCCACTGGCTACAGTGGTGGCATATGTGAAGCAGGCTGCGGCAGCACTCCAAGAATTGCATGATTATAACCTCGTACCTGCTATCATCAATCCCAATGACCTGCTTATCGGTGATAACGATGAAATACTGTTTGATAGTATTGATATAGCCCTTATCCCTGATGAAAAGAAGCTTCCTGCTGGCAATCCTGGTTATTACGTTGCGCCAGAACAGATGAGCGGAACCACATTTCCAGAAAGTAATCAGTATGCACTTGCGCTCATGGCACATGAATGGCTCAGTGGGCATAAACTTACAGATAATACCATTATGCCAGGCATACTGTCCGACAGCAAACCGCTAGTACCCTTGTATACCCTAGTACCAGATATCCCCCAGGAAGTCTCGGATGTCATTATGAAGGCACTTTCCAAAGATCCCAAAGACCGCTATTCAACTATCGGAGACTTTGCCAACGCGCTTGAGGATGCCAGTCAACCTAAGGAACTGACAAAAACTCGCGCCGGACAGCAGTTCGGCAAATATCGCCTTATCAAGCGGCTGGGTCATGGTGGGTTCGCTGATGTCTATCAGGGCAAACACATTGAGATGGACACATTCGCCGCCATCAAAGTGTTACATTCTCTGGTATACGATCAGGATGAGAAGCGTTTCCTTGAGGAAGCTCGCACCATCGCGGCACTACGCCATCCCAACATTATTCGTGTACTTGATTTTGGTATCGAGGACGAGACACCCTATCTGGTCATGGATCAAGCGAGCGGAACGTTGCGTGACCGCCATCCGAAAGGCTCTGTCTTGCCTGCTCGTACGATCCTACCCTACATCAAACAGGTCGCGGCAGCACTCCAATATGCCCATGACCAGAGACGCATTCACCGCGATATCAAGCCCGAAAATATGCTCATTGGCGGGCGCAACGCGATTCTCTTGAGCGATTTTGGCCTCGCGACTACGGTCAATACCGCTACTTATCAACACACAAAAACTATTGCGGGCACAGCGGTCTACACTGCCCCTGAGCAATTTAGAGGCCGTGCAGGTTTCGCCAGCGATCAATACGCCCTCGCCATCGTCGTCTACGAGTGGCTTTGTGGCACAGCACCGTTCACCGAGGGCGATTTCATGCAACTGGGCTTTCAACATGGCTACGAGCCGATACCCCCTATGTGTGAGAAAAACCCCTCTCTCTCGCCCGATGTTGAGCGTGTGGTCATGATCGCGCTGGCAAAAGACC
>JBBPYR010000339.1:0-16930 GCA_038199755.1 Ktedonobacterales bacterium
ACACATCGCACGCGGTTTGCACTAGCATACGATACGAGGGGTAAAGATAGACAGAAGAGAGGCGAGCGACATGTCGCTCGCCTCTCTTCTGTCTATCTTTACCCCTCGTATCGTATGCTAGTGCAAACCGCGTGCGATGTGTTCAAATTCCTCGCGGGGAAAGGCACGCATGGTTTGTGTTCGCATACTACCCCGTGCAATCGTGTTCAGAATGAGTCGTGCCGCCGTCTGATCATCGGGGGCTTCCGTAATCACGATGTAATCATACTGGCCCATCACCAAATAGAACTCTACGAGCTTCCCACCAGCTTCTTTGAGGGCTGTATCAAAGGCTTTGAGACGCTCTGGTGCGTTCCTGGCTTCCTTTCCACCTTGCTCCGTCAGGTTTACCAGGCTAATGTACGTTTGCATGAATTGTATCCTCCAATGTGCTAGACGATGGGTTTGCTTGCTATGCAGCCTACTTCCGGCTTTCCTTGAGTAGTCCGCACTGCATAGGTTCACAATTCAGTTGACAGTTTGCTGGTTCCATACACATTGTACACGGCAAAGCAGGGACGGTACAAGGGCTAGTCTGCATGAAGGTCATGCTATGGGATATAATGAAGGACAAGATCAATCGGGTCGGGTGTTTGTTTAATACAGGAGACACTTTTATGAGTATTCAAACGATCAATCCAACGACTGGCGAGGTGTTGGAGACATTTCAGGCATATAGTCAAGAGCAGATAGAAGATGCTTTGCGCCAAGCACGACAGGCTTTCTTGCAGTGGCGTACGCTTTCGTTCGCGGAACGTGCAAAGTATTTACACAGTGTTGCTAACCATTTGCGCGATCATAAGAGCGAATTAGCGCGTACCGCTACCCTTGAAATGGGGAAAACGCTTGTCGAGGCTGAGTCAGAGGTCGAGAAGTGTGCCTGGAACTGTGATTATTTTGCTGACAATGCAGCCCGCTTTCTAGGGGATGAGCGTGTTGCCAGCAATGCGAGTGAGAGCTATGTGGCTTTCCGTCCGCTCGGCGTTGTGCTGGCGGTGATGCCGTGGAACTTCCCCTATTGGCAGGTGTTCCGCTTCGCCGCTCCCGCGCTGATGGCTGGCAATACGACGGTCTTGAAGCATGCTTCCAACGTTTCGGGCGTGGCTTTACAGATTGAGCGTATTTTCCGTGAGGCCGGTTTGCCAGAGGGCGTGCTCAAAACGGTATTGGTCCCTGGTGCCGAGACGAGTAAGCTGATTGAAGATCCACGCATTGCCGCGATTACGCTGACTGGCAGTGAGGCGGCGGGCGTGGAAGTGGCCTCTACCAGTGGGCATGCTTTGAAGAAGACAGTGCTGGAACTCGGTGGCTCCGATGCTTTCATTGTGCTGGAAGATGCTGACCTGGATGAGGCGGCACAGGTAGCAGTCACGGCCCGTTTCCAGAATAATGGGCAGAGTTGTATCGCCGCCAAACGCTTTATCGTTGTCGCGTCTGTCGCGGAAGCCTTCGAGCAAAAATTCGCGGCGAATACGGCCAAACTGAAGGTAGGCGATCCACTGGAGCGTGACACAAAGGTTGGTCCGGTAGCGCGTGGAGACCTGCGCGATTCGCTCGACGAACTGGTGCAGCAATCGGTCAAGTTGGGGGCAACTGTGCTGATTGGCGGGAAGGCGCGAGAAGGCAAAGGCTACTTTTATGAGCCAACCATTCTCACGAATGTCACGCCAGAGATGCCTGTGTTCAGCGACGAGACGTTTGGGCCTGTCGCCGCGGTAATTCGCGCGCGCGATGCGGATCACGCTATTGAGCTTGCCAATGACTCCAAGTTTGGGCTGAGCAGCAATCTGTGGACGCGCAATATTGAGCGCGCTCGTGAACTGGCGGCCCGCATTGAGGCTGGTGGCGTCTTTATTAATGGCATGACGGCATCTGACCCGCGCCTGCCCTTTGGGGGTGTGAAGAGCAGCGGCTATGGTCGTGAACTCTCTTCCTTCGGCATCCAAGAGTTTGTGAATGTGCAGACAGTCTGGATCGGGCCAAAGGTGGAGAGCGCACCTGTTGCGGTGGCCAGCGAGTAGCAATAGTAGGGTGGATATGTGACGCTATGAAGCCTGCCTCATAGCGTCACGTGCTACTGCTGTTTTGCCCGTATTGCCTGAACGCGAGCTTCTAACTGCGCAGCTTCATCAGGACGATTGGTTTTGTGGAGGAGTTGCGCATAATTCTGTAGTATATCTGCCACAAATGGATGTTCAGCCCCTAATGTTTGCTCACTTATAGTAAGAGCACTTTGAAAGAGTGGTTCTGCAAGCTCATATTTTTCTTGTAGTGTGTACAGCTTAGCTAAATCGTTACGTGTTTCTGCTGATAATCCCCTGGCGGTTCATGATTACAATAATGTGGAGTGGAAAGAAGGAAGCAATAGAATAAAGTAGGGGAGTACTATTCAGGACGCATGACGCGCACACTGCTTCGTAACGGGTAAAGGCAGTGTGCGCGTCATGCTTTTGTTTGCTATCCTATGCATCAGCGCAGTCATCGTCGCCACAGTGACATGTTTCGCCGGTGCGAGCTTCGTGCAATGCCTCTCGCCCCTCTTGTATGAGAAAGTAGACGAGTGCCAGTCCTGCCAGTGGGTCGGCCCACCACCAACCAAAGATGCGATTGAGGAGAAGACCGACGAGTAAGGTAAGGGACATATAGGCGCAGGTGACGCTGCACGCGGCATCAGCTTTTAGCGCGGCACTCCCGATGCGCTTGGCAACGCGCAATTTGCCTTGCCAGAGCGCAGGCATAATGATCGCAGCTGCGATAGCAAGCCCTATGCCCCACCAGGATGATTCCGGCTGCGTTCTGCTTATGAAGGCAAAGATGCTGCTGCCAACAAGATAGGCTGAGAGGGCAAACAAACTGGTGGCCGTGACCCAGGAGGCGCGTCGTTCTGCCTGCTCTATGCGTTCGAGCGAACCACCTTGCTGCTCAACAAGCAACCGCCATAGTAGAATGCCGCCAGCGATGAGTTCAATGATGCTGTCTAAGCCAAAACCCTGTAGCGAGACGCTACGCGTAGTAAAGCCTACCAGCAATGCGACTGTTGCCTCGATGAGCATCCACGCTACTGTTACCACTTCAATCCAGATGCCAAGGCGCACTTCGCGCGATCGAACGCTGGGCGTTGTGGCAGACGTTATGACGTTAGCCATGGGCATGCTCTTTTTTCTTGCTGATATCTTTGCTGGGGATTACTTCCTCGTGAGTATGTTCATGGTCGTGGTCATGATCCTGGACATGTTGCCCTGTCTTATCCATGGTGCAGTAAAGGCCTTCCATCTCGCAGCAGTGTCTCTGATGTGAATAGCTTTCAAATTGAATAGCGGTGTGACCGATACGGTACTTTTCTTGCAGTATGGTCTCCAACGAGGAGAGAATGATGGCACTCTGGCTAGGCGGCAGATCCTCAATTTGTGCATGACAGGAGAGGGCATACATGCTATTGGCAATACACCAGACATGCAGGTCATGCACATCTTGTATCCCTGGCACACGCATCATATCGCGTACAAGAACGGATAGATTAATCTCTTTTGGTACTGATTCCAGCAAGATGTCGGTCGTTTCTCGTAGTATTCTCCACGCACCAAGGGCAATTAGGCAGGCAATGCCGACCGAGAGGATGGGGTCAGCAGGAAACCAGCCAGTCAGGAGAATAACCACGCCTGCTATCACAACGGCAACGCTAGCCGCCACGTCGCCAAAGACGTGGAGGGTGGCGGCACGTATATTGAGATTGTCAGTTTCTTTTTGTAGGCAGAAACCAATATAGAGGTTGACAGCGATACCTATCCCTGCCGAAAGAAACATGACCAGCGGTTGAACTGGTTCTGGATGTTGAAAGCGCAGAATGGCCTCCCACAAAATCCAGATGGTAATCAGGATCAGCGTAAAGGCGTTGATTAACGCTGCCAGGATACCAACGCGATGGTAGCCAAAGGTTTTTTTGGCGTTGGCTGGCCGTTCAGCCTGAGCGGTGGCAAACCATGCGAGTCCGAGCGCGAAGATGTCTGTAAGGACATGACCTGCGTCAGAAAGCAAGGCAAGCGAGTTGGCGAACCAACCGCCAGCGACTTCGGCAACCAATATGATAAGGGTGAGAAAAAAGGCGAGGCGTAAGGTTTGCTTCGCCATGCCATGTGTATGATTGTGTCCAGCGTGTCCAGCACTCATGCCGACACCTCCGTTTCCTGGACGAGCGCAGCGGCTTGTGGCTCATTGGCGTGCTTGAGACCTACTACCAGCAATTGGCGGATGTGTCCGTCAACCAGGCGATAGTAAACTACTCGTCCAACTTTACGCATCGTAACAATATGATGGCTACGTAATACACGTAGCTGATGCGAAATAGTCGTATCGTCACGACCAAGACCGGCTGCTAGGTCGCACACACACAACTCCCCCAAAGGGGCGTGAAGCAGGGCGAAAACCACCTGAATGCGTGTCGGGTCGCTAAGAACTGCGAAGAGGTCGGCAACGGCGCGTGTTGATGCGGGAGCGAGCAAATGCCTTCTTACGGCCATTGCTTGCTCGGGATGAACACATCTCTGCTGGCAAATGTCTTCCTGTAAAGAACTACTCATGCGCTTTCTCTCTTGTGACGATAGCTGTACAACCATGCAACTATTATATCACATTCGGGCATATTCTACAATAAGAACAGAGCTAGTCTCTACGGAACTTGCATCTGCAAAAATAGATGACCCTTCTCAAGGAACGTCATTGTTACTCAAAAAGGGTCAAAGAGTATCACTGGCTCTATTATGCCACATGTATGTAAGAGTTTACAAGGGGATAAGTGGTTTATATTACGCAATCTTTTGGACAACGGGCAATGCCTGCAAAATTAAATTGGCCGCTAGCTCAAAGGAGAAGAGTCCTGTATTAATAAGCAGGTGATAGAGACTCGGCTGGTGTCCATCGCTACCGTAGTAGTGGCGTAGATAGTGATCGTGCTCATAGTCGCGTTGCGCGATAAGCTGCTCGGCTTGTTGGTGCGAGAGTTGGAGGGCTTTCATAATATTCTCTATGCGATAGGGTAGTGGCGCGAAGATGTAGATATGAAGTGTACGCGGCGCATTATGCAGGAGAAATTGTGAGCCGCGGCCTATGATGATGGTATTGCCCTGTGTTGCAAGTTCGAGAATGACCTTCTGGGTGAGCCGTAAATAAGCCAGCTCTCTCGAGTGTGATGAAGGCTCTGGGGAGCTGAGTAATGAGCTGTAATTGAAAGAAAAGAGGGAGTTGGCTTGCATCGCATCCAGGATGTAGTGTACACTACCTGTCGTTTGCTCGTCTTGTTGCGCAACATGGTCAGTTGCCACGCCTAGCCTACGCGCCACCTCGTTGATGATCTCATTATCGATATAGTGCAACTGACTCTTCTGTGCTACTAGAGAGCCAATTTCCGCGCCACCGCTGCCGAACTGACGTGTAATAGTGATGGTAACGCTATCTTCAGGTGGGACACCTGGGGTAGTATCGTCGCTCCAACTTGTTTCCGGCAAGACTTGTGTGCTGACTCTTCCGCCATGTTGTGTGTCGTGTTCGGGTGTATACTCGGAAAAATCCGCCATGATAGTACCTCGGTTCCGTTCCATTTATCTTCCATCATCATGTTTTATGTTGTATCTTCTCGTGTTATCGTACAACCTGACAGGGAGGTTTCACAAGGTGAACTGTTGTGAGTGCTTAGGCTTGTATATGCGAGAACACATTTTCCCAGATGCTGCTGCTTGTCTGCGCTATGAGTGTAGTGCCGTCCTGACTGACATGAATAGAGGAGATGGGGGTGCCTGTGAGCTTCCAGGCAATATCACCCGTAACGCCGTTCAATGCGTAGAGATACTGCTTTTGACATGCCGCTGTTGCTGTATTCGCACAACTAACGGCGAAGAGCACACCATGGGTATAGAAGAAGCTATCGCCATTATTACTGTTGGCAGGGGTTGGACCCGGTAGTGTAAATGACCAATGTGTGGCACCTGTTTGTGTATTTAGTGCGATGATGGAAGGGGTGCCAGAGGGAGTGGTGGTATGCAGAAGATAAAGCCACGAGCCATCGTCTGCAACATCCACCTGTTCTATATACCCTAATTGTTTTTGACTCCACAGGTTTTGATGGCTTTGTGTGTCGAATGCCTCTACTTGTCCATCGCCATACACGAGTAAGACGTGGCCAGCCAAGGCGAAACCCGCCTTTGCTGGAAACATGGCGATCCCCAGACTAGTGAGATGCCATAGTTCATTGCCAGAAGCTAGATCAAGCGCGTGTATCCCGTCGAGGCGGGTGACGAGTAATGCCTTGGGTGTTGCAAACATCTGCTGCTCTTCTTGTAGGAGCACGGTAGCGGCATCGCTTTGCAAGGGATGGCGCCAGATAATCTGACCCACGGCACTATCAATAGCATAGATAATGCCATTCACTTGCCAGATAGCGACTCCATGAGCGAGGAGCAGTGCGCCAGTATCGGGTGCAGGGGCGGATGGAGCGCGCGTAGAGCTGAAGATGCGCCAATCCACCACACCTGTTTGGCGGTTGATGGCAATCAGTTGGCTTGCCTGTTCGCTAGAATGCTGTGTTGTGGTCAATGGCGTACTTGCAATATAGAGATCGTTGCTATCGGCTCCTACCACTGCACCTTGTTGTTGCGCTGTTGGGGGGATAGAGGGGATGGGGGAAAGCACAAGTCGCTGCCAGATGATGTCTCCGTTTGTTTGGTCAAAGAGATAGAGCGAGAGCATGTGATCAATGGGGTGCTGATAGGCAGTGTCGTCGGGGGCGAACTGATATGGGCGCGTGGCAGAACCGCTCAGCGTGACGAGAATGGTACCTGCTGAAGATGAGGGGATGGGGGCAATCGGTATAGCGAATGTTCCTTCGCTGGCAAAGGTTTGCCACATGATATCGCCACTAGCATCGAGTGCTTGAAGCCGCGTCAGTGGGCTGCCAGTGCTATCATTACTGACGATGACGCTGCCGTGAGCATTTGCCAGCAGTGGCTGCGCAGATTGGGTAATGGTATGTTGCCATTTGATAGCACCGTTTTGCGTGGATAGCTGATACACATTTTCTTGTGATTGATTGAGGCGTACATAGCTGAGAATACCTGTCGCGATGCAGACGAGCAATAAGAATGTATTCACCCATACACGCACTCTTCCTGTTTTGTTGTCCCTTGTAGTTGCGGGTGGCTGTTTGTAATGACGATGAGGGCTATTTTGCGCAGATTGCAGAGATGATTCCGCTGGTAGAAAGGTACGAGCGAATATTTCGTACCATGCGGGAAGCCAGAGAAAGTAAAGTATCGCTAGGCTCAGCAACATGGTTATGAGAAGCAGAAGACGCCATGGTGAAATTATCCAAAGCAAGTCAGTGCTATTGCTCAATGTCCTAAAGAGGAGCAGAGTGCCATCGCTCGTCGCAAACAGAGAGGTGGTGGTTGGTGTCGTGTTTCTGAGTGTGGTGAGCCAGTGCGTTGAGCCGTTGTTGGCATCGAACGCCGTTATCTGCTGACTGTCCGCACTGATTTGTTGTTGGAGCAGCACAAGGTGATGGGTGGTATCAAATTGTGGTGACAAGATGCGCCCGGCATCCGCGCTAATGAAGCTATTCCCCACACGTTTTGCCCATACCTGGGTGCCTGTGCGAGCATCAACGGCATAGAGCCAGACCTGCTCTTGTATCTGTGGCATGGTCCATACAATTCCGGTTGTGTAGATGAGGGCTGTGGTTGTGTTGCTGCTATCTGTTGTCGCTTGGTATAACTCAGGGGCGGTCAACGTGTCGCTCACCAGACCTTTGAAGGTCCACACGGTCCGTCCTGTGTTTGCGTCCAAGGCGACTAGGCCCAGCGTTCCTGCCGCGATGAGAAGCGTTGATTGCCCTTTATGTACCAGTAATAAGGTACGTGAGGGATAGGGTTGTTGCCAGCGCAATGTTCCATCGCTAGTATTCAATGCATAAATGTAGTGATCGCTGGCAATGTACAGCATGTTTTCCGAAAGTAGAAACGGGGGTGTATAGTTCAGGCTATCATCAAGGGTTTGCACCCAATTCGTCCGACCGCTTTGTACATCATAGGCGACGACCTGTGATTGTGCAAGCGACTTGATGGTATAGAGCATGTGCGTATTGCTCACCGCTTGAAAGCGATGAACGCCACGTGTTGGTTGATCGCTGGGAGCTGTCCAGAGCAGATGGCCGTCCACAGTACGAAGCTGGATTGTTTGTGCTGTATTAATGAGTACTTGCCCGGTGGGAGTGAGTTGTACTGACCCGTGTGTGAGTGGTGCAGAAAATTGTGCTTGCTCAGTCCACTGTCCATTGTGAGCGTGGAAGACGATCAAGTGCTGTGTGCCAGCTGGGTTGGAGGTGGTTTTATTGTGGAGAGCCACAGCAATTGAAGAAGATTGATCTACTGATGTGGTAAGTGATGGATTGTCCTGATAGCTGGCGACATCTTGTTGAGTGCTGAGCTTGCCCGTACGCGGATCAAGCGTTGTGAGAAGGAGATGCGTAGCAGCAAGGTCGCGCCAGAGTAGTGCTATGCTGGTGAGGAGTAGCATGAAACATACAGCCCTGAGCATCCAACGCCAAAGGGATGAGCGTTGGGGACGCGCCATACTCCCTATGCCTGGGCGCGATTGGTCCTCAGTTGTGTCCACGATGGGCGTGATAGGAATGGCTTGATCGACCATAGCAGGTGTTGTCGGTAATATTTCCTGGTCTGGGATAGCGATCTCTTGCGGACGTGGCGTGTTCAGGATGGCTGTTGTCCGCTCTTGCAAGGCTATGACAATATCATATGTTTCACTTGTTACAGATGTTTCACTTGTTACAGATGTTTCGATTTCTAACGCTTCGTGGTGTGCCATGTTTAGCATAGATACGTCTATCTCTTGCTCAATGGAAGTTTCCACAGGTGGCTGATGTGCGGAGGCGGACTGAACGGCTTGTACTTTGTACAATATGATTGTTGCCAATTCTGCCACTGCATAGTTTACGGTCGCTGCAAGTACCGCCGCGACGGTGGCAATTATTTCTGCTCGCTCGCTTGTGGCAGGCTCTGGTGTTTGCTCTTGAGCGCTGAAGGTAGGCTGCTCTTGTTCTTGGGTCATATCTACTTTATCGGCATTTTGCTCTGGAAATGAGCCTTTTTCCTGCCCATCCACTACGAGTGGCTTTGTTTGTGCGGGCCTTTTCGTGGTTGTTTGGAGGCCCATTTCATTATCCGCATCCTCATCATCGTCTATGACCAGTTCTTGCGTGCCGTTAGGTGTAGCTGTAGGAGATGGGGGGGATGCGGGCGCGGGCAGCGTAGCCGAAGGTGCAGAAGGTGGACGTAATGCAGAAACCTTGAAGGTATCATCCTGTAGGACATCATGCTCTTCTCTATATGACTGCTGCGTATGTTCTGGCATAGCTGGTTTTTCTCTTCTTCTCCGTGATATTGTTCTGTTCTATTCACTATAACAAATGCATACGTAAGAGAAAAGAAGTTGACAGAAACCTGCATGATAGTACTATATACTAAGCAATAGGTGAACTGTAGTGTCATTGCTTCTGCGAAGGGGACTGCATGCGAACAATCAATCTGCATCAACTCGCAACCTTTCAGGTGGTAGCGAAGCATTCTAGCTATGTGCGTGCTGCCGAGGAATTGCACTTTAGCCAGCCCGCGGTTTCTGCACAGATACGCCTGTTAGAAGATGCGATGGGCGTCAAATTATTCGACAAAATTGGACGTAAGACGCATCTCACGCGTGCTGGCGAGGAATTATACCTGTATAGCCAAAAAATCTTTACGCTTATCGATGAAACCTTGGAAACGATGGATGCCCTCTCTAGCCCTCACTCAGGTCGTTTAAGTGTGGGTGCAGATACCACGGTAGGGACGTATGTTATTCCGAACCTGTTGGGCAAGTTTCGCCAGATGTATCCCAAGGTGGAGATTACGTTGGAGGTGATTAATCCAACGCCCCTGGTGGAGGAGTTGGTGAATAATCGTATTGATATGGCAATTATGAGCAAGCTTCCCCCTGATATGCCAGTGTTTTCCGCTCCCTTTGCCCACAATGAATTGGTGCTGGTAGCACCTCCCACACATCGTCTAGCTGGATGTGAACGTGCTCCCTTTGAAGAACTGGCCCGCGAACATTTTCTGATGCGTGAGATGGGGTCGGGTACGCGTAAAGCATTGGAAGATGCCTTTCATGCTGCAGGTTTTCCGCTTCAGATGAGCATGCAGGTGGGAAATAATAGTGCCATCAAGCAGGGGGTCGCAGCTGGTCTGGGCATTGCGCTGATTTCGCGTGTGGCCCTCGATATGGAGCTAGAGACGCATCGCCTGGTGATTTTGGATGTGGAAGGCTTCCCACTGATGCGTCAATGGTTGCTGGTGCATCTGAAGGAAAAGAATCTGTCGGCCACTGCGAAGGCGTTCAAATTCTTCTTGCTACAACATACGAGTCTGCTGTCGCTTAGCAGCAAGTTTTGAATTGTGTAAAAGGAAAGACGGTTTGCCATGACTTCCGATGCTGAAAGACAACTGGTGGTCGCTGAGGTGCGACGTTTTGTGGACCGCGAGGTGATTCCTGTCGCTCATGAGTTGGAGCAGAAGGATCACTATCCAACTGAACTGATTGAAAAGCTCAAGGCAGTGGGAGTGTTTGGCGCGACGATTCCAGAGGCATATGGCGGGCTGGGCTTTGATTTTGTGACGTATGTGCAGGTGGTCGAGGAGTTGTCACGTGGCTGGATGAGCCTGAGCGGAATTGTCAATACGCACGTGCTGGTGGCATATATGATTGCCGCACATGGGAACGAGGAGCAGCGACTCTCTTTTTTACCACGTATGGCCGAGGGCGATAAGCGTGGCGGCTTGTGTCTCTCAGAGGCCAACGCGGGTAGTGATGTGCAAGCAATTACGATGACCGCGACACGTGAGGGTGATGATTATGTCCTCAACGGGTCCAAACTATGGGTGACGAATGGGGTCAATGCCAGCATTTTTGCGGTGCTGGCCCGCACGGACCCCCAGGCGCATCCGCCCTATCGCGGCATGAGCATCTTTCTTGTCGAGAAGGGAACGGCGGGATTGAGTGTTGGGCGTATCTTTGATAAGCTTGGCTATAAGGGCGTGGACACGGCGGAACTGCTGTTTGAGCAGGTGCGTATTCCTGCTACTTGTTTGCTGGGAGGTAAAGAGGGCGAGGGCTTCAAACATGCAATGAGCGGCCTGGAGGTTGGGCGTATCAATGTGGCGGCGCGTGCCGTGGGCATTGCCCAGGCTGCCTTCAATGATTCCATCAAGTACGCGCAGCAGCGTGTGACCTTCGGGAAAGCCATCGCGCAACACCAAGCGATTCAGTTGAAGCTGGCGGATATGGCGACAAAGATCGAAGCGGCTCGTCTTTTGCTACAGAAGGCGGCGCAGAAAAAGGATAGCGGCGAACGTTGTGATCTGGAGGCGGGCATGGCGAAACTGTTTGCTTCGGAGATGTGCCAGGAGGTGACATTAGACGCTTTGCGCATTCACGGCGGTTTCGGCTATACCAAAGAGTTTAATGTAGAACGCTATTATCGCGACGCGCCTTTTATGCTCGTGGGTGAAGGGACCAGCGAAATACAACGTCTGATCATTGCGCGTCAATTGTTGGAGAAATACAAGCTGTAGGGATTAGATTTAGCGAGTCCTACGAAGGAGAAAGCAATGCAGTTTGGCCGCACGTTTGAGGAATTTGAGGTGGGCGCAGTCTATAAACACTGGCCGGGACGCACCATTACTGAGTATGATGATACGCTCTTTTGCATGTTAACGATGAATCATCATCCGTTGCATATTGATGCCAATTTTGCGGAGGGAACACAGTTCAAACAGCGCCTAGTGGTGGGAACGCTGGTCTTTAGCATTGTGCTGGGTATGACGGTTGAGGATGTGAGCGGCAAAGCTATCGCGAATCTGGAATTTGAGCGGGTCAAGCATATTGGCCCCACCTTTCATGGTGATACTGTTTATGCTGAAACGACGGTGCTGGATAAGCAGTTGTCGCGTAGTAAACCAGATAGGGGCATCGTGGTGGTGGAAACGATAGCATACAATCAGCGCGGCGAAACGGTGCTCTCTTTTAAGCGGCGGGTAATGGTGCCGACCGCTGCCTATGATGAGCAACAGCAGCGTGAGTGGAACGAAAAGATGGAGCAGATACGGAAAAAAGGGGGAAGAACAGAACTATGATCAATGGGAACATTATTCCACCGAAGGCGCAGATGGTGATGGTGCGTGACTTTGTTGTGCGCCGTACAGAATTGACGGTGCCGGGCCATAGCTTAAAGATGATGGCGAAAGCGGCGGCCTCGCAAGCGGATCAGGTGATGCTTGATCTGGAAGATGCCTGCGCGGTTTCACAGAAGGTTGAGGCGCGTAAAACTGTGGTGGAGGCTCTGACGACGCTGGACTTTGACAAGAAGATTCGCGCCTTTCGCCCGAATAATATTCGCAGCAAGTTTTTCTATCGTGATCTGATCGAGGTGGTTGAGCAGGCGGGTCCACAGATTGATGTGATTGTCATTCCCAAGTGTTATGGCCCGGAAGATATTTTGTTTGTGGATATCTTTCTGACTCAGATTGAGCAGAACATGGGCTTTGAGGTGGGGCGCATTAAGCTAGAGGTCTTGATTGAGTCCGCTGACGCGGTGTTGCACGCTGAACAGATTGCCAAGTGTTCGCCACGTATGGGTGGCTTAATCTTTGGTCTGGTTGATTTCGCTGGTGATATCGGTGCCCAGGAGCTAGCGGGCGAGCAGTTCTTTTATTACAACTATGCGAAGGCAAAATGTATTACGGCAGCGCGTGCGGCAGGTATCACGGTGGTTGATGGTGTGACGCTGGCAATTCGCGATAACGAGGCGTGTCGGCGCGACTCGCAGATGGCGGCGCGTATGGGCTTTGATGGCAAATGGGCCATTCATCCGGCGCAGATCGAGATTATCCACGAAGTGTTTACGCCTACACAAGCAGAGATTGCCAAAGCGAAGCATATCATCGACGAGTATGAGAAGGCTGATGTGCAAGGTGGCCTGGGCGCGATTGTGATTGATGATCAGATGATTGATGCGGCAGTGTTACGGGTGGAATGGAAGAAACTGGCAATTGCCCAACGTGCTGGTCTGTCGTAGGGGCGAGATTTATCGCGCCCGGTACCCGTTGGGAAGCCAAATCGCCAACGGGTACGGGGGGCGCGATAAATCTCGCCCCTACATTATGCTTCGATTTCGGCGTCTTTGTCGGTTTCGTAGCCCAGGCGATTGATGATGGAAATAGCTGTGGGCAGGTTTTTTTGTTGTACCTGGAAATGTTCCGGATGAACGCTGTCCTCTATCTGATAGGAGATGTGTGCCCTCAAGAGTGCGGTACCCACTACTTCGATGTCAATGGGAATGTTGCTGCTGTTACGATAAATCTTGATCACTTGCCATGATTGCGCGTGTTTATGTGCAAGCTCTTCATCGATACGATGGACGACGCCACTCAATTCGGCAAGTTTGTCAAACGTGATCGAGACTGTTGAGGAATCGGCAACCTGGAAAATAAATTGTTTGTGCTGATCGTCTACAAGAACGTTTGAAAGGTCGAGATTGTGATTCATGTGTGATCCCCCAATGGCAGTAGTGTAGATAGGCGATCTGTTGTCAGGGTTGACACTATTTCGAAGTTCAAGCCAAGTGCTCTTTCAGGTTGGGATGGCAACCTTTTAGATTATGTTCCTATATAAATGTACCAAATAAAAGGAGCGTGTGTCAATCTTTGCTCATTGCAAGTTCAAAAGTGCTTACTTATATGTATTTCATATACAACCCGTGGTGGAAAAGAACTCGCGGAAGCCAAAAACTGCGAATTAGCACTTTTTAAGAATAGGCAAACACAGCGGATTTTGCTATAATGGCGACTGATTGGAAGATGAACCCTAATCGAGATTGGAGTCACATCATGGCTCGCCGTTTTCAACCACGTAATACACCAATGGACAATGCTCGTATTATTGCACGCTCAATTCCTTGGAAACTGTTTTTATTACTTCCTCTGCTGTTGGTGCTTGCTATACCTACCTATGTCTATGCAAATCATCTAGGAATGAGTATTATCCCCTCAATTACGAACTTGTTTTATACGCTGGGTGGACCTGTGCCATCGCCAGTGCCAACGCCACGGCCTTTGTATCCAACCGTATTGCCGCAGGCTGGTTCTGTACTCTATACCGTGCAGGGTGGCGACTCGTGCGATGAAATTCTGGTGTTTCAGATGCGTATGGCGAAGGCAGGGCAGGTGTTTAGCGATGTCAACCCGATGACGGTGCAGGCGTTGAATAAGGCTCTTGGACAAGATTGCCATGCACTACAACCGGGGATGGTGTTGCCGCTTTCGCCGCAATATCCACTCACGACGATTGCCGGGGTGGTGCTCAAGATTGACGCGGCGACTCCACAGCAGGTCTTGCCAACACCATTAATTAATGTTCCTAATCAGCCACAACTTGGCCCTGACTGCTCAAATGGCTGTTTGCTCACTGTGCAGATCGCGTCAGCGGTGCGTGTGCATTTGCAAGTGCAGACGACGCTCACGATTCGCGTAGGCTCCTGGGTGTGGGCCCAGGCATTGATGCCGCGTAAAGTCGTCTCTGGTTTTGACACATATCCTTATGCAGACCCAGCTACGTCGTTCAATAATGCCACTTTCCATGCCTGTGATTTTCAGGTCGATAACACGCATGACGACAACTCTCTCTCCTGCGATCAGGTGACTCCTAATACCATCGATGATGATAACGGGGTATGGCTCTTTGGCGTCACAGGCCAGACCGCAATCGATCATTGGCATTATCATCTCAACCTGCCAACGGGGACGCGCGTCTTGATCTGGCTCACCAACGTGAACGGAATTCTGAAGTTTGA
The DNA here is from genome assembly GCA_038199755.1 of Ktedonobacterales bacterium. Lineage (GTDB taxonomy): Bacteria > Chloroflexota > Ktedonobacteria > Ktedonobacterales > Ktedonobacteraceae > JBBPYR01. The sequence continues at coordinate 14,987 of JBBPYR010000339.1, forward strand.
TAAAGGGAATCCCGCGTATAAATATGATGATACCGCCCATCTGTATGTGAAGGTGTAGCGACCAGAAAATGTGAGTCAACTCATAGTCATTTTCCTGTGGGAAGGGTATACTATGCCTGAGTAGCGCGATACTTCTTGCTGAGGAGGATATATTGATATGCGTTTATGTTTTATATTAGAAGAGAGATACGATCAGAAGCCCATGCCGATGGTGATTGCTGACCAGTTAAAGCAATGGGGACATGAGATTGATATCTTACAACCTTATGCTGCCGTAACCAATTTAACCAATTTTGCGCTGATGGAATATGATGCCTATGTCTTGAAAACGGTGTCGGATGGCCCTGGTCTGACTATTTTGGAGGCCGCAGAAGCGGTAGGTATTCCAACGATTAATAACTCACGTGCGATTCGCTTGATTCGTGACAAGGCGGTAGCAGCGGCCTTTGCTCATGCGAATGGCTTGCCCGTGCCGCAGACCTATTTTGTGGGACACCCACGCGCTTTATCGAAAGTGCCGCTTGACCTCTATCCGGTGGTGGTGAAGCCGAGCAATGGTACCTCGCTTCAGGATGTGCATAAGGTGAATACACCCGAAGAGATGGCGCAGTTGAAGCTCGACCCAAACACCCACTACCTAGCGATGCGCTATGTAGAGAATACGGGCTTTGACATCAAGATTTATGTCACGGGTCAGGAAGTGTTTGCGATTGCGAAGTCTTCACCATTGCATGGAGCTGTGCAGGAGAGGGAGATACCGATTAGCCGCACCATGCTCAAGCTCGCGCAACAGGTTGGGCGCGTGTTTGGGCTTGATCTGTATGGCGTCGATGTGTTGGACACACCAGAAGGCTTGATGCTGGTGGATATCAACGACTTTCCTAGTTTCTATGGGGTGCCGCGTAAGGTGGCGGCCATCTCTGAATACATCTTGCATGCCGCATATCGTTATAAGCTGGAACGGGAGCGTCATCCGCGCCGCATTCAGGTCTTGCCGACGCAGAAACCCCATGCACTACGACGGCAGGAAGCTACACTGGTTCCTGCGCAGTCAATGGCACACAATACGAATGTGAAACGCGCTAAAAGTGACTGATGCGACTCACAAGGCTGCTTGCGAGGCGTCTGCACTATGATTTTTCGGTGAGTCGTAGATGCCCTACATCGTTTAGCACGTACAGCACGCGGTGCTCGGCTGTTGCGCGAACGATGGTAATAGAGGTGTTCGCACAAGGGAAAAAAAACTCGCTTTGCAGCCCTAAGACCTCGGCGGCATAGGCGTTGATGGTACCACCATGCGCGAAGACCAGCACACGCTGGCCTATACTCGCATGCACAATGCCATCGATGGCCTGTACAACACGCTGGCGAAACGCTTTTGATGGTTCGTTGTCCTGAACGGAGTCCCAACTGCCAGTGAGTGCCGCCTTGCGGGTGATTTCCACTTGCCGTTGCTGCAAAGCTTTTGAGAGTATATCCAGGTTTTCCCCTTCTTTGACCTGCGGAAGCGTAATGACGTGGCCCAGGCGCACCTCTTTGATCTCTTCTATGATGATGGGTGTCAAATCGAGCTGTTCCAGCAAAGGAGCTGCTGTTTCCTGGCAGCGTCGTAAGGGGCTGCTATAGGCGGCGTCGAAGTGTGTGGTTTTGAGGCGTTCTGCCAGCAACTGAGCTTGTTCGCGTCCAGTGCGGCTCAAGGGGAGGTTGTCGTAGACTCCACTGGGAATAATTTCATCGGGGCCAGGGATGGCATCACCGTGTCGAATGAGAAACAACTCTGCGGCCTCTGCACGCCGCACCAGAAATGGATCATTGGTGTTCATGCTACCTCTTTATAGGAGCCAGATGAGGCGTGGGGGGGGGGGGTGGGGGCTGGGCACCCCCCCCCCCGCGGGCGGGTTCTGTGTGTCTTATTTAGAAGAATATTGGACGACGTAGGGCGGG
>JBBPYR010000340.1:0-5180 GCA_038199755.1 Ktedonobacterales bacterium
TATTTGGCACAAAAATTCAAAAAAAACATTGGGGGGGGGCGCCCATCTTTGCCTTGTGTCACACGTGCCCCCCACCCTCGCACTATGTTTTGTTGTTATCTTACGCTGACGTTTACTGCTTGCTCTACCTTTTCGAGGGTACGCACGACGGGAGAGACACAGGCGGCGACAAAGGCGGCGAAGAGTTTGTGCCACATGTCATACTCATTATAGAGTTCTTCGGGATGGCATTGCGCTCCCAGCATGAAGCGTTTTTCGGGCACCTCGATCAGTTCCACGACGCCATCGCTGGCACGGCCACTGACGCGCACGCCCTTACCAGGATTTTTGACGCCCTGATGATGGAGGCTGTTGGCTTCCACCTTACGCTGCCCTAGAATACGCTCCATCTGGCTACCTGCTTCCACATAGACCTCGTGAACGATGGTGTTACGTGGCATTTCCCAGTTGGGATGGAACAGGCTATCCTCGATGTGGGTGGCCAAGTCTTGATATAAGCTGCCACCGAAGGCTACATTCATCAATTGCATGCCACGACAGATGCCCAACGTTGGTATATCTTCTGTAATTGCCCACTGTGCCAGTGCGAACTCAAACTCATCGAGTATCGGCTCAATCTCACCCAACTTCGCGTGAGGCTCTTCATTATAATAATGTGGTTGTATGTCCAGGCCACCGGGTAATAATAGACCATCCATACGGGACAGCAACGAGTCCAAAGCGGAAAGATCGTTAAGGACTGGAATAAGAACGGGCACACCACCGGCACTTTCTACCGCGTGTACATACGCTCTGTTGTTGCCATAGATCGGGCGTGACGTTCCCTCGCGTAACGCCGGGTGACAAGGAATTGCTATCAACGGACGCATTACGTTACTCCTTTAACCAGCTGAGTTTGAGTTCGCTCATATGCTTAGAAAAAAATTCAATAAAAAAAAGACGGACCGAACGATGGCTTTGTATTGCTCTCGTGCGTTCCGTCTAAAAAAGTAAACGACTATTCAGCGAAACGCAACCACATAAGTGTAAACCCAAGAAGCTCCAGCCAATACTGGAGCTGCGTAATTACGAGGGTATATACTACTTTAGGGTTGCGTTGTGTATCCATGTGTTTACTCTTCGTTGTCAGAATGTGTGTTCTGTATAATTCACTTATACACTTATGATACGCCCACTGTCAAGCAAATGATGACAATTGCAAAGATTACGCACCAAAAAGGCTATTCCACCACTCTTGCCAGAAGCCTTGAGGGGCGGAAACGTTGCCGTTTGTCTGCTGTTGCGTCTTGCTCTGGTCGTCAACGCTGATAATATTGACGGCGTGTTCGCCTGGACGAACATAGCCCAGTTGCTGACGCGCCTCATTCTCAATCACCTGGGACTGTGCATAATACTTGGCCTGCTGTGTCAGGTCTTTATTGTGTGCCTGTACCTGTGTCAGCGTGTTCTGTGCATCTTGTACGCGCTGCATGAGTTGGCTATTCGACCATGCCTGCGCCAAGGTGCCCAATAAGAAGGCGAGGCAAATAAAGCCTGTGACCCAGATGACCGTTTGCGAGAATAATGAGTTGCGCCTAGCCCGTAGGCGACCCGCCGTCTCCTCAATGCCTATGGCCGAGGTCACATTGCCATTGCCCATGCCTGTCCGTGAGGAAAATACTGGTTTTCTTATATGATCTTGTTGCAATAAGGACTCCTTACATATTCAATAACGTGTGCTTACTCCTATTCTACACTATCGGCTGTGCGAGTTGTAATGGGTTGAGGGGGCTATTGCAAAGTGCCGTAGGCATTGAGTACTCGATAAAGCAATAGAGTAGTAAGGTAGGTGGGTTGCAATGGAAATTGAGGTACATGATTCAGGGAAGCGGGAAAGGCGGGACTTGGGGATTGTACGGTGTGAAAGAAGGAGTCTTGCCGAGAAAATGCAATAATCCCCAATCCTAATGCATGTGGAGCATAAGCAGGCCCATCAGGTCGAAGCCACCAACCATGCACATCAGGCCAAAGCCGCCCAGCAGGATGCGCTGGCGCATCTTCTGTGAAAGAAACGGTGTAGGCGTGAGTGGTTCAGTGCTGCGTGCGCTGACGTTGATGCTGCTCATCGAAGCACTGCTGAGGCGGCTCAAACGCTCGCTCAGGTCTTCCAGGCGACCACTGATCGCGGCCTCGAATGAGGTATGCAACTCTTCCTCGTCGTCGCGCACGAAGGATGGGTGAACTGCCATTATAGGAACTGTGGCATACTCGTCTTCATAGAACTCCTCAGGTGTGTAAAGCTCATACTCTGAGACGAACGATGCCCCGTAATTCCCTAGCTCACTGTTGCTTGTGCTATTCAAAACGCAATTCATTTTTTGCTACCTCCTTACTTATCTATTCTCTATACGTCATAGGATAACGGAAGTAAGACAGTAAAACATGGGTCAAATGACCCGTTTTGTGCTCAAAAATAGAAGCCTAAGAATAGTCTAAGGCGTATGTCAGCGACATCTAATGCTGGGGAGGTTTTTTGGGGATAGCTTAGTTTGCTTAATGCTCCTCAAGGAGAGGATAGGCGGATTGTCGGAGGTCATCTGGCAAATCTTCAAAAAACGTGTTCTTTCGGCCCTCTTTTCTGGCTTGGCTTTTACCTTTATTATAATTATAAGAGGTAGCTGACGATATTACATAGTGAGAAAAAGAATATGATTACAGAACCATTGAGGGGGAAAGATGAGCCATACGCTGTCCTGTGACTTTGTCGTGAAGTCGGAAAGGGGGGCTATCTACTGGTGGCCTCTCATTTTTGCGGCAATGGAGCACCATTCCTTTTCTTTTTCACATCCAGACCAGCCGAAAGGAACAGGATACTATTACTCTAACTATCCAAAGGAAGGATTGGAACATACTTCGGCTTCATATAGCTTCTCATCTTTTAAAGAGGTTTGGAATGAAATTTATGCCGATAGGGGTGAGATATTAGTTTCTTTTTGGTCAACGCGCAGCACTTTTCCGAAGTTGGAGAATCTGGATGTTTCACTTTCTGAGAGCAAAGACGATCACATTGTTTCTGTCAGTCTCTCGCTTGCAGGTGCTGAACTGATGGGTATTACAGATGAAGAAGTGAATGAGTATTTCACGACATTTTTTGGTTTTGCGCAAATGCTGTATGCAATCTGCCAACCCTGTACAGGAGAAATGTATTGGGAGTATGCCGGAGAGAATTATAACCCAATTGCTACATTTGGGAAGCCGCTAGAAACTTTTCCGACAAGATCAGTCTATGACGGCTCCGGTTATACTTTTCAGCAAATTGCGCATAAAGAAGAGCAAGGGTTCAGCTACCGACTTGATCCTGTGCCTGTACCTATCCCAAATCATGGTGGATGGAAGTTTGTTTCAGTTTCTAGCGACCTGAATAGAATGAGAGAGTAAAAGAATAGGAAGAAAAGTATGAGTGTAACTATTGAATTTTTTGTGGCCGAGCCGCAAGAACTTGTAACAGTCTTCTCTTTACAAGATGAGCAGGAGTTCTTGGCTAGGCTGAAAACGTATACTGTGACTGACTTTTCTTTTCATCTGGTGCTTCCAGACGATTTGGATCGATTGTGCCTTGCCTTAGCACAACAACAGATTGCTGCTCCCGCCATCTTTCGCGATTTTCTTACGAAACAACTCTGGTATGATGGCTCATCTGAGTCTATGACCTTGCTTTCCGAGAACTTTGTAGATATTTTTGCAGGATTAGATGATGCCACTGTCATAAACGTTGCCTATGATTGGGGGCAAGCATTCCACTACCAAGAGCCTTTGGAAGCCACACCCGCTTATCAAGCTCTTCTACAGTTACGAAATAGTGCTCAATATGCTGTTGCTCAAAAGAAACCGCTCATCCTTCATTTGGTTTTTTGACGGGTTAAGAGGCTAGTTTGAAGAATCAGAGAAGGGTATATTCTATGGCTTCTATAGGAACGACACTTTATACGTATCGGGGACACTCTCGTGCTGTCTTGGCATTATCATGGTCGCCTGACAGGCGCTCTATAGCCTCAGGAGGTGACGACAAAACGGTGCAGGTCTGGGATGCAGTAGATGGAGGGCGCATCTGTACCTATGATGGCCCTTCGAGTTCTGTTCAGGCTTTAGTATGGTCGCCTCAGGGCACACAGATTGTTTCTGGGTATTACAATAACGTACTGCACGTCTGGGATGTAGTGAGTGCTCGGACACTTCTCACCTATCAAGGGCATCGAGGAGAAATTAGCAGTGTCTCGTGGTCACCCGATGGGGTGCTGATTGCATCGGGCAGTTATGATGAAACCGTCCAGCTTTGGCAAGCCGATACAGGAAAAAGAGTCTGGACTTATGACGAACTTCATCTTGACGTAGAGGATGTTCAGTGGTCTTCTGATGGACAATACCTTGCCTATGCAGATTATCAAGAAATACATATCTGGGAGACAGCAACCCAGCGTCTTCACCGTATTTTGTCCGATGCTTCCGATGCCATTGAAGTGATTGCATGGTCGCCCAATAGCCACCTGCTCGCTGTAGGAAGGGATAATGACGAGATACAGCTATGGGATGTTGCGACTGGAAGGATAACCCTTACCTATCGTAACGATCACAGTTTTGTTCATAGCATTTCCTGGTCTCCAGATGGCACCTGGATTGCCTCGACAAGTGATGATGGTACGGTGCAGGTTTGGAATGCACTCACAGGCCAACCGCTCGTTACCTACCGTGGTCACACAGCGAGTAGCTGGGTTCGTTCAGTCGCGTGGTCGCCTGATGGTACGAAGATCGCTTCTGCTGGTAGTGATGGGTGTGTCCACATCTGGAAGACCTCATAACGACAGAGAATAAGGAAGAGCAACGATGTTCCACGTATGAACTGGGACCCGAAGAGAGGACTTATTCCATAGGTTCCCTTAGGGGAACGATAGAACGAAAGAAGGGACAACGATGGATGTACTGACAATTCGACAAGCCTTTGACGCACTGGTTTTTTTCTTAGAGGGAGAATATGAGTTGGCAAAATCGGAGTATATTCTCGATTTGTTAGGTAATCTTATGCCATCAGATGACCGAACAGCAGACCCTGCATACTGGGTAGATTGGATGAAAGCAGTCGAGAAGGCTGTTTGGCCCGATACGCCAGAAAAGCAGAAAATGCTCCAGGAATTGATTGCGGATCA
>JBBPYR010000341.1:0-17048 GCA_038199755.1 Ktedonobacterales bacterium
CTAGCAAGCACATGCTCCCCCCTTCCCTCTTCCCTGTCTTCAGAAAAGGATACCATTAGCGCGATGAAGCCTTTGCTTTACGTTTGGGGCTACCCGGCTTGATATATTGTTGACGATTCTGATAGGCGATAAAGTTAGCGCGTTCCGCTGGATATTTGCGTACCACGTAATTGATCCACGTCACCGCCCAGGCGATCAGGCCAACTATCCAGAGATAACGCCAGAAACGCCAAGCAAAAAAGTACTGGTCCAGGAAGACGCGCCCAAAGAGGACGGGCAGGCCGATAAAGCAGATGACGGCAAACCATCCCAGGTAGCGGTCAAGCATGTACTTTATAAGCGGCTTGTCCTTCACAAAACGCTTGCGACCCTCAACAGAATAGTAGAACGTGATCAGCAGGCCCGCACAGCAGAAGATGAGCATAGGCCATAGGTAGTGAAAAGTCTCTGGAACCGTCAAGTTGGCACTAGTACCCGCTGTCGTGGGATCATCAAATAACCAATGGTAAAGGTCGAAGTGCATGAGGTCTTGCTCCCTTCTTCATACTCGCACATCGCACACAAACTTCTCTTCTATTGTATATTTGGCCTATGATAGCATGGATGGGGATGTAAGTCTAGTGTTAATGACTATCCCCTTTCCCCACCCACACCTCGTGCTGCTCATCCCATTTCCAACCAGCGTGTTTCATGTCTAAAGGGGAGGACTTTTTTCCCTCTGGCAATAGGCGCGGCCAACCGTTGGCGATCCGCAGGAGCGTTTCGGGCCAGCTTTGGACGCCACTGATCGCGTCCGCCGCCTCAACGCTACACGCACCCACCGCACACGCCGCCGAGAGCGTGGCATAGGGCGACATGCCGCGCAACAGGCCAAGCAGGAAACCCGCAATCGTCGCGTCACCAGCACCCGTTGTGCCAATCACCCGTGCCTCGAAACAGGGTGCCCATAACTCGCGTTCAGCCCACATCAGCACCTTTGGTGGCTCGGCACGCCCCATCTGCGTCAACACTTCGGCCTCGGCGGTACGAAGGTACAAACCGCGATAGCCGACCTTCAATGCCACCATCTTCGCACCCATATCCAGCAGCGACTTCCCCATCTCGGAAATAACAGCAGGCGTCACAGCATCCAGCAAACGCGCATGGCCCACCTTCTTTGTCAATTGCTCAAATAACGGGCGACGCAGCATCAAAAGGAGCTCCTCGACGCTCGGCAAAAAAATATCGACATAGGGCAGGGTTGCCTTGAGGATCGCATGCCAATCGGCTCGTCCAGCCGGGCTATTGGGATCGGGCATCGAGAGATCGAGCGAGGTCGTAACGCCACTGGCCTTCGCACGCTTAAATACCTCTGCCAGTTCCGCCCCGTCCTCACGATACATACGCTCCATCAAAGGGGGATAGCCAAAATGAAATAAGCCTGCCGTTCCCAGCAAATCGTAGCGCACATCGTCCGCGCTGAACGTATTGTTACAGCCTGTAGCATGAATAAGCACACGATCCAGCTTCGGCGCGCTCAAAATGACCGAATAGGAAGTTGACTCGTCAGGAGCAAACACCATCCCACCAGTCAATTCAGGCCCATACCACTGAATAATTTGCAGAACTGCCTGCCCAAACAGATCATCCCCAATCTTACCCATGAGCTTTGTTTTGACGCCCAAGATGTGCAGAGCAAGACCTGTATTCGAGACTGGGCCACCAGTTGAAAGCACAGCCTTGCCTGCCTCGATCAATCTGCCAGGCGTAAACTGAATGCTATTCCCCAATAACGAAGGAATGATATCCAGGCAGATGTGACCAGCCACGATGACCTCGGTTCTCTCCGTTACCTCTTCCAGCAATTGCGCTTGCGGCTCACTTTCGACATGAATCGTTGCGAGCGGCTGGGTATCTAGCGCGGCGACTTCAAGCAGCGGATCGGTCACTTGTACGACAAGCTCGCTCTCATTCATAAAAGCACCTCCTCAACAAGCGGAATAACCTGCACGCGCTGTTGCGAGGCCAGCGCAGCCGTGAATAGTTGATGGCTTTGCGCGGTCTCCTGCGGCGTGACACAATAAAACGGCTGCCGCATGGCGTCGGGATGGGCTAGCTCATCACAGAAGGCGGCCCACATTTGGAGCACCGAATCCGAGAAACCAAACTCAAAAATGCCACCCGTGATCGTCGCATAGGCCGATTGTGAGCCGAGGTCCTGCACCTGCCACGACTGCGAACCACCAGGAGCATAACTCATAAAACGCAGTGTTCGGGGAAACTTGGTGCTAAACTCAATCGAATAACGCGTGCCCAGCACACGGATATACCACGTATTGCTCTCCCCGGGCGCGATGCGTTTGGTCTCCAGTGTTAACGGGAAGTGTTGCCCACGCGTCTGCACCTCACAAAATAACGACGCATTATCCCATGTTTCGCATGGCACCATCATACCATCCGCACCCGGACGCTCCGTCACGATCTTTGAAAGGATGGCTCGCACATTGCGCGGAAACCAGCCCGCCCGCAGCGGAATGTGCAGGACATGCATGCCCAGATCGCCCATGCACCCATATTCGCCATTGCTGGCAATGCGCCGCTTCCAATTAATCGGCTTGTTGGGGTCGAGATCACTGCTATGCAAAAAGCCCGCCTGCACCTCTAAAATGGTGCCGAAACGCTCCTCACGAATCGCCTGCAACACCTTCTGCGCGCCTGGGAAAAAGGGCAGCTCGGAAGAGCAGCGCACCAGCACCTCTGGATGTGCGGCAATCTCGTGCAAAATATGTTCATTTGCCGCAAGATCAATACCAAAGGGTTTTTCACCAAACAGGTGCTTCCCAGCACGAATACAATCAATATAGATGGCCTCATGCAAATTATGAGGAACCGCGCAATAGATGGCATCTACGTCAACAGAGCGCAGCAGATCATGATAATCCTGCGTGACAATGCTGATACTGGCAAAGTGTTCCTGAAACCAGTCCGTCATAGCAAGATTGCTGTCACATACCGCCACGATGCGCGGCGTAACATCCTGATCGAGCAGATGACACCAACGCGCAACCGCGCTAGCAAACTCGCGCCCCATCAGCCCGCAACCAATCACGCCAAAGTTGATCACACGTTTCATCATCGCCTTTTTCCCTATCCCACCTCTGTACGTAACAATTTCAGTGCCTGTTCGGGGCTAGCATCGCTATGCACAAGAGCCATTAACGCCCGCGTCATCTGTGCTGGTCGCTCATGCTGAATCACATTGCGACCATAGACAATGCCGGAAGCTCCCTGGCGCATCAATGCATAGGTACGGGCCACAATCTCCTCCTCTGGTGCCTTGCCACCACCACGCACCAGCACCGGACAGCCACTCGCAACCGCGATCACGCGATGATATTCCTCTAGCGCATCACAGGGGTCAGCTTTAATCACATCGGCCCCAAGCTCAACCGCCTGCCGTACTAAGGGCAATATCTTATCGATATCACCGTCCACCATATAGCCACCACTGCGCTCGTTCTGCTGCATCGCCAGCGGCTCTATCATCAACGGCATCGCATACCGCTCACACTGCGGCTTGAGGCGACAAATATTTTCCACACACTGCGCGTGTAATTCCGGTTGATCTGGCAGCAGCAACAGATTCACCACCACACAAGCGGCATCAAGTCGCACAGCCTGCTCCACCGCCTGCTCGATCACGCGGCTAAATAAGTAGCGCGGCAACGCCTTGCCATACACATTTGCCACATCGGTACGCAGCACAAGTGCGGGCTTTGCCTTGCCGGGAATGTCCTGTAACAGTGGAGCCAGGCCAGTCGTGAGTTGAATAGCATCTGGTGCCGCGTCCACAATCGTAGACACCGCCTGTTGCATATCTTCAATGCCACCTAAAAAACTACGTTCATTAAAGAAGCCGTGATCGATGGCAACATCGAAACACCTGCCATCAGCGGCAAGCAAACGCTTAAGCCTGGGAGTGGCATTCATGTCAACACCTCTTACTATGAGATCAAATTTCGTCTTCTCAGCTAGTGTAAACCACCCATAGATAAAATGCAAAAACAGAACACATCCATGTGAGCATGAGAGAACGCAACGAGGTCGCAGATTGCATCTGCGACCTCGTTGCGTTCTCTCATGCTCACACCACACCTTATTCTGGATTCACTGGTGTTGCTACAGCAGGCTCGCTCTCCCCACCGAGGCGACGACGCGCCGTCTCGCGTTTCCCCACAGCGGGTACATGGTTTGTGGCAGCCGCCAGCCCAAAGACGGGCATATTACCATACACCGCCTCATAGCGACCAGCATCCACCAAGTACGTCTCATGCCAAATGCCCACCGTTCCGTCGCCGCCGACCGCTTTATTGAAACGCTGCCACGCGCTCAGATGCGGCTCGTCTTTGGCGCGTGCAAAGCGTTCCAGGTCCTCAAATGAGCGCCAGTATTGCATGATTGCAACACCAGGCCAGTAGAAGAAGGTCTGCATACCGAGCAAACCTTTTTCGGGATGCTGCATCAACGTGCTAATCATCGGCCCCATCGCCTGCGCGACCGGCACCCACTTAGAAAAGGCAAAAATGTTGTTGACTCGCATGCCAATCATAAACACTACAAAAGGCTCGTCGGTCTGTGCGCTAAAACGCCCCGGCATAATCTTCGCCATGTGAATCTCTCCTTGCTTGATCTCTCATTTTCTGGTACTATGTGCTCAAGTGAAACCTATAAAAAAGGTGACATATGTCATTACTGACATATCAACTATAACGTACAAAGAGGCTATATGTCAAGAGTGACATATGAGATATTTGGGGAAAGGCCACCAGCATGACCACACTTGGGTACGCGCTACTGAGTTTACTAGCGTGTGAAACACTCTCTGGCTATGATATCGCGCACAATATGAAGGAGCGCATCGGCAACTTCTGGCATGCCCGTCACAGTCAGATTTATCCCGAACTAGCGCGTTTACAAGAAGAAGGATTGATCACACACGAAATCGTGGAGCAGCAAGATCGGCCTGATAAAAAGGTCTACACCATTACGCAGCAGGGGATGGAACAGCTGCGACAATGGGCTACCCAGGAGATGGATACACCCGCCATACGCGATGAACTGGTGCTCAAAGCCTACGCCCTCTGGACAGCAGATCAACAAAAAGCGATTGCTCTGTTTCGCACCCATGAGCAACGCCACCGTGCGCAACTGGCCAGCTATCAAGAAATAGAAAAATGGCTACTTCTCCAATGGGAGGCCGATGACAAACGTAGCGACTCCCCCTGGTTCGCATCCTATGCCACGCTGCGTAGGGGCCTCGGCTATGAACGCGAATATATCGAATGGTGCGCTTGGGTGGCAGATACGCTGGAACACAACCACCCTGCATGACGATATGATCGCCACGTTTAGTTTTTCATTCAATTTGCTGGAGCAAGCTTGGCAGATCGAGTAATCCCCGGTGTGAGGTAATCTTGCCGTTGCTCATCGTGAAGAAGCGGTACCCACCGACTTCAAAGTGTTTTCCAGATGCAGGCAAGCCACGAAATGGCCCAACATGTGTCCCGCGTAACGTCAGACAAACCGCAACCGTATCGCCTTCACCAACTATCTCTTCAATGATTGTTTCATGGCCGGGAAAGGCTACCTGCATAACAAGCAAGGTGCGCTCAAGCCCCTCACGATTGAGTGGTTCATAAGAATAATCGTAGTAAGCCGGATCAATGAATTCATCTAGCACATCGAGGTTGCTTCCGTTCCAAACCTCTTTGATAAACCGTGTAATCACATCTTTATTCGCATTGATAGACATCATAGCCTCCTGTGGGAACTGGTCGTCTGATTCCCAAATGAGAAAAACTGTTGTACAGTAGTCAAATAGATTGACTATTTCACAGTATATAGCACATAAGGAATATAGTCAAATATCTTGACTACTTTAATGCAACAAGGAGAAATTTGAAGATGGAATTCGCACCCAATTACGACCTGACGATCCTGCTTGGACTCGGTTTTCGAACGGTAATAGACGACTTACACAAACAGCTTGCGGCACGCGGCTACGATGATGTCCGTCCTGCACACGGTTTCGCTTTCCAGCGCCTCGCGCCATACGGTGCGACTGGCAACGAGATTGCCGAATTTTTAGATATTACGAAACAAGCTGCAAGCGAAATGGTGGATTATCTCGCGCACCATGGCTACGTCGTGCGCCTACCACACCCTACGGACAGGAGAGGGAAGATCATTACCCTCACAGACCGTGGCTGGAGCTGTATTCGCGAGACCGAAGCGGTTTTGTCACAACTAGAAGCACAGTGGGCAACGATCATTGGGGCAACGCGTATGGAAGAACTACGAACTGACTTGCGCCAACTTATCATGGTGACTCATGGCGGCACAATGCCACAGAAATTTCGCCCTGTCTGGTAAAACAAATATGAAATAGGAAATAGCTATGCGCGGCTGTTGTATAATGGGGCAACACAAACAGATTCTGTACGAGGAGTGAGGAAATAACACCATGCGGCGCATAGCAATCTTGGCAGAGGGACTTTTCAGTTGGCATTACGGCAAGACAGCCACCGGCGTCATTCGCTACGGACAAGACACCGTAGTTGCGGTCATTGATAGTACCAAGGCGGGGCAGGATGTCTCGCAGGCTCTGGGAGCGAAGATCGGGGTGGGCATTCCCGTCGTCAACGATATCAACGAGGCTCTGAAATATAAGCCGGACACCCTCTTAATTGGCATCGCCCCCATGGGTGGCAGCCTGCCCCCTGATTGGCGTTGGCAACTACTGCGTGCGATGGATGCCAGCTTAGATATTATCAGTGGTCTGCATGTCTTCCTTAGCGAGGACGAAGAGTTACGTAACGCCGCCCAGAAAAACACCGTCGCCCTCTGGGATGTGCGCCGTCCACCCGCCAAGAATCGTGTCGCGCAATTCGCGCCGCACCGCCCAGGCAGCCATACCGTCTTATTTGTAGGCTCGGACTGTGCCACTGGAAAAATGACCGCGGCACTTGAACTGGACGCAGCAGCACGTAAACGCGGCTTGAATAGTGCGTTTGTCGCAACAGGTCAAACAGGCATCATGATTTCTGGCAACGGCCTGCCCGTAGACCGCATCATTAGCGACTTTGTGGCTGGTATGGTAGAAGAGATGGTGATTGACTTCACCAACAAACACGACTGGGTCTTTGTCGAAGGCCAAGGTGCGCTCAACCACCCTGGCTATTCCCCGGTGACGCTCGGTCTGATTCATGGCTCTATGCCAGAGGCCATGATCTTCTGTCATAAAGCAGGCACCTCTGCCATCGAGGGCTACGACAACTGCCCCTTCCCTTCACTCACACGCATGATTCAAACAAACGAGGATATGGTGAGTCTGGTACGCCCCGAACACCCCTGCAAAGTCGTCGGCCTCTCCATCGTCACCCAGGGACTGAGTGAGCAGGCAGCCAAAGATGCCGTGAAACAAGCTGAAGACGAGACAGGACTACCCGCTACCGACACGTGGCGATTTGGGTCCGATGTGTTGATGGACGCGCTCCTTAAACACTTTTCCTGATACAAGCTTAGCAGTAGTATGAAAAAGTATACTATGCGTTCTGTCGTTATGATTTCTTAACCGTAAAGCAGTAATTCATAGCTTTTTCTCAACCCCTTAATTACTAACCTCTCTTTGCTCGTCACCTATGATGGTAGCGGTCAAACATGTCTATCTATGTATTTAGATGTATTAAGTTATTTGAGCTTTATCCTTTACCGTTAAAATCACCAACATCATGAAAGGTGGTTTTAACGAAAAAATTGCTAGTCAAATCGTCAGACTCCGACGCGCTCTCGCAACGTTTGAGCAGAGCATCAAGGCTGCTCACACAGCTAGCTCTGGCTCAGAGCTTCTAGAAAGAAAAGAAGTACGCTGCACGTTAGGCAATTTGCAAGGATAAGCTCATTGCAAAGAGAGGTTTTGTACGCTATGACGCGTAAATATCGCCTTCCCCTATTATTGAGCATTGCTCTTCTTTTCGTCCTTGGCTCTGCGCTGCTTATGACGAACGTACTATTACGCAGAAATGTGCCAACAGTGCGAGCAGCAGGAACCAATCACTATCTTTATACTTTTACCGTTGGTGCGATGTATGTCTTTGATATGGATAACAATCACCAACTGATACATCAGTATGCTATTCCCGGTTTACTTGATGTTCGTGGTGCGGTTGCGGACCCTGCAACCCACATGGTCTATCTCAGTCATAGTGGAACTGGTGGACAGCATGGTCCTGGTGCCCTACTTAAATATGATTTGATTGCCAATGCAGTAGTATGGAATGTCAAATTTCCTTCTGGCGTCGATAGTCCCGGTATCAGTCCCGATGGCAAAACACTCTATCTGCCTGACGGCAACCAAAATACTGATGGCATCTGGTATGTAGTTGATGCCGCTACCGGAAGTGTAAAAACCACCATTAAAGCAGGATCGGGTTCACATAATACGATTGTTGGTCCTGATGGAAAGCGCGTCTATATGGGCGGGCTGAATTACAACTATCTCGAAGTCGCTGATACAACGACCAATCAAGTGATTCAGCAGATTGGCCCACTTCCATCAGGTGTCCGACCCTTCACCATCAATGGTTCTCAGACGCTAGCATTCATCAATACCACAGGTTCTATCGGCTTCTCGGTGGGTAGCATCACAACGGGCAAGGTGCTCTACAATGTTTCGGTCAATGGCTTCCCATCTACTGGAAGTCCGACCGCCTTCAGTCACGGTATCTCCCTCTCACCTGATGAGAAGCAACTCTATCTCATGGATGCACCCAATAATTACGTACATGTCTTCGATGTCAGCAGATTGCCAGGTAGTCCTCCTCAGCAAATTGCTGACATTAAATTGTCTCCTATCACTGGCATGCAAACTGCTTGTACCTATGACTGCCAAAAAGAAGGATGGGTACAACATAGCCGTGATGGCCGCTTCGTCTATGTTGCGGACTCCGGCGATGTGATCAATACTGCAACACGCCAAATTGTCGCAAATTTGAATGCCTTAGCAAACTCGCGTATATCGATAGAGATCGATTGGTCTAATGGTGTCCCTGTTTTCGCAACAACGCGAACAGGAGTAGGTTATGCCAATCACCCCAACCCTACCAGCAACGGTCCCGCATTCAAAGGGCCGGTTGCTAAAACATGGTATTTTGCTGAAGGACACATCGGCAACGGTTTCCGTGAGTATCTGACCGTCGATAATCCCGATCCAGCCAATGCCTGTAGCGTGAATATGCAGTATCTCTACACGCCCCATGGCTCTACTACTGCACTGACCAAAACCGTCACCGTCTCAGTCGCGGCAGGGAGCCGCGCCACAGAGCCAGTCAACCAGGACCTGGGCTTCGATGCGGCGCGAGGTTCCTCGGCAGATGTGGCGACGACCGTCACGGTCAATGGCTCTACCCCCAATTGTAGTGGCGTTGTGGTCGAGCGTCCCGTCTACTTCGCCAACTATCATGGCATGGCGAGTGGGACAGATGTTGTCGGCGCAACTCAGCTCGGCCAAAATTTCTACTTCGCAGATGTCCCAGCTGGGCCGAACGTGACATCCTACCTCACCATTCTGAATCCTAACGCGCAAAGTGCCACCGTGACGGCAAAATATTATGCTGGTGGGCGACAGGTGCAGTCACAGACGCTCATAGTTCCAGCCAATGCACGCGGCACCATCCCCGTCAATGCGGCAATCTCCGCATCACATGTAGCGGCGGTTGTGACAGCCAACCAGAATGTGCTGATCGAACGCCCCTCATACTTCATTAACAGCGGCGGCATTTCTGGGGCAGCCGATACCATTGGGGCACAAGGTCTTGCCAACGATTGGCTCTTTGCCGAGGGCTATACAGCACCGGGCTACCAAGAGTATCTGACGGTTGCCAACGTCGACCCGACGAACAAACCTGCGGCAGTCACGATTACGCTCAAGTCGAAAACGGGTGTTACGCACAGTTACGCGGTCACCGTCAATGCACAGAGCCAGCTCATCTGGAATGTCAACCAGAATGACACATTCGCCGGAGCAAGCCCAGAGGTTTCGGCAGAGGTGCTATCGACGGGAGCCAACATTGTGGTGCAGCGCGAGATGTACTTCCAATATCACCATACCCTTTCCACAGGTGTACAACTAGTTGCTGGTATCAGCGATGTTGTGGGGCAAATGGGGCCAGCCTCAAAGAGTGCCTACACCTTTGCGGAGGGATATGCAAATACGGGCTATAGCGAATGGCTCACGATCCAGAACCCCACCGCCAAAACCGAGACTATTCAGCTCAGTATTGTCAATGGGAATACCACCGTCTATGATGCCCAACTCACCGTTGGTGCGAATAGTCGCTTTACGCTCGATATCGCGGCAACCGTTCTCAGCCATATCACCATCCCCGGCAACACCCCTAGCTTCGAGATTGCGATGACCGTGCAAACCATCAATGGTGGTGGCGTCTTCGTTGCCGAACGCCCCATGTACTGGAACACCACAGGTTCCGGCTTCCCCACCGTTGGCGGCAGCGACATCATCGGCTATACCGGCTAGTCTTCTACTGGTTAGCAGGACTAACGAGGGTCCTCCCGAACGCTTCGTTAGTCCTTCGCTTGCCCTCGCAGCCACCGTGCTCATTCATAGCGTGAGCACTCCCTATTTCTCTATTATCGCCGCTATTGTAAGGTGAGAGCACTTCTACTGTCAAGCGAACAGGTACGCCATCAAGAAGTGTTTGCGCCTGGTTTTGATTCCATTACCCACTCTGAACAATCATAACTAGAACGCAACGCGTTGGCATCAGGGAACTCCACCCAAAAATGTTATTTCTAATACAAGCAACCAAACGCTAATACGCTTAGGGATGAGTTCTGACAAAGTGTGAGATAGAGGTAGGGTCGCGCCACTGCCTCTATACGATGCGCCTTATACCACGCGCCTTGAGACTTCGCATGACACGATTTTTACAGCAATTCGATCAAGCTGCTGACCAATTGAATCATCAAGTAGCTCCACATGTTGATGTGCCACTTGCAACACCTATACCATCTGCACCACCCATTTTCACGAGCAAACGCCAGCGCGTTCAGATAGGCAAATATGCCTCCTGGCTGGCAAAACAAATCGCACGAGACACGCTTAGCAGTAGCGCACAAGATAGACAGGCGTATATCCAGAATGTCAGCCGAACTGCCAAATTTCGCAATAAAGAGATCAAAACCTTTGCTCCCTTTCGCCGCGAACTCTCTGCACTGCAAACAGTTACAGCAAGACAGTTCGTCACGATCCTGCTCATAGGCTTACTTCTGCTTGTAGGGGGGATCGTATTTCGGCTGGAGATGCTGACCGCCATGATAGCACTGATTACGGTGATGTATGCCAGCAATCTGCTCTTAAATGCTATCATGACGGTGAAGTCACTGCGCCTCGCAGCGGAAGAGCAGGTTGATGATACCATTGTACAGGCACTCACCAATGCTGATTGGCCGCACTATACTATCCTTTGTCCTCTCTACCGTGAAGCACAGATTGTGCCGCAATTCGTTAGAGCAATGAAGGCACTAGACTACCCCGCCGATAAATTGCAAATCCTGTTTCTCACAGAGATGGACGATATTGAAACACGTGACGCCATACGGTCTTTATCCTTGCCAGAGCACTTCAAAATCGTAACCGTGCCGGATGGTACGCCGCGCACTAAACCCCGTGCCTGTAATTATGGTTTGCTGCTAGCCACAGGCTCATACGTGGTCATCTTCGATGCCGAAGACATTCCCGATCCCTTGCAACTAAAGAAAGCGGTTCTGACATTTGCCAAAAATGAGTCTAACGTGGTCTGCGTCCAGGCAAAGCTCAACTTTTACAACACCTACCAGAATGTCCTCACGCGCTGGTTCACGGCAGAATACTCCACATGGTATGACTTAGTCCTGCCGGGCCTGCAAAAGTTGGGCTTTTCTGTGCCGCTCGGTGGCACCTCAAACCACTTCCGCACAGCGGCACTACGCGCCCTGGGCGGCTGGGATGCCTACAATGTCACTGAAGACTGCGATCTGGGGCTACGTCTGGCACGATCTCAGCTAAAAACGGTCATCCTCAATTCCACTACCTATGAAGAGGCTAATTCGCAGGTGAAGAACTGGGTGCGCCAACGCTCACGCTGGATCAAGGGATATATGCAGACGTACCTTGTACACATGCGCCACCCCTTTGATTACCTGAAGCAAAAACGCTGGCGTGACCTCCTCTCATTCCAATATATCGCCACTAGTGGGGCCGCTGTGCAGTTTCTCAACCCCCTGATGTGGCTGCTGCTGGCGGTGTATGTATTCTTTCGTCCTTGGGTCGCTGATGTTTACTATATTCTGTTTCCGAGACCCATTCTTTATATCGGTGCGTTCTGTCTCATCTTCGGCAATTTCTTCTATGTGTACCTGTATCTCATGGCGTGCATGAAACGAAGACAGTATCGCTTGATACCCTGGGTGCCTCTGATTCCGTTATATTGGGCACTTGCCAGCATCGCGGGTTTTATGGCATTGTTTGAACTTATCGTAAAACCCCATTACTGGCAGAAAACAATCCATGGCTTGCATCTCGCGCCACCCACAGCCGCTGCCGCCAAGCTACAACCAGCCGCGCCACTTCCCGCCCAGGCGGTGCTACCGCTTGACGAAGAACACATGGTTAATGCCTGGGCCAAGCTCGACAAGAACGAGGAAGGCGACGTGCCATCGATTGAGGCATCCCTAACGATGATCTCAACCCTCCCTTTACCAGTGCTATCGCTAGCCCAAATCCAAACCATGCAGCACGCACAGCGCATCAAAGTACATGATCTCTGGCACGTTGCCACGATCATTATCACCTGCCTTGCCAGTGTGAGCGCATGCATCTACTTTTTCCTGAAACACCAGATACTGCTCTATAACGATGCCTTTTCCCATATGCGCATTGCGCGTAGCGTGTTCGACAGTGCCACTCCTGGCATTGCACAGTTAGGCGGCATCTGGTTGCCCCTACCACACATTCTCATGCTCCCCTTCATCTGGAATGATTTCTTATGGCATTCTGGCTTAGCGGGCAGTTTTGTTGGTATGGTCTGCTATGTAATCTCGGCTCGCTACCTCTACCTGAGCGCACGGCAGTTGACCAAGAATCGCGCTATCAGCTTCACCGCTGCGCTCGTGTTCATCCTGAACCCCAATATTCTCTACCTGCAAGCCACACCGCTCTCAGAACTGGTCTGCATATGCATGCTGACAACCGCTTGTTATTACTTCCTTATGTGGACGCAAAAAGACACACTCAACTACCTCATACTGGCAGCTGGGGCGACCTTCCTGGCAACGCTGGCCCGTTATGACGGTTGGGCCTTATTCGCCGCTCTGTTTGTGTTCATCGCAATCGTGGGCCTGCTGAAGAGACAGCGTATAGCGCAAATCTCTGCGCACTTGATCGTCTTCAGTATTCTCGGTGGCTTTGGCATCGTCTTGTGGCTGATCTGGAATAAGATCATCTTCGGTGATCCCCTCTTCTTCCAGCATAGCGCCTTCTCATCCCAGGCATCACAAACGGGATTTCTGCAATCGGGCACGCTCTACGCCTATCATAATCTCTGGATGGCATTGAAGACGTATACGCTCAATGCGATGGAGACAACCGGCTCCGTCATCTTCATAGGGGCCGCCATTGGATTTGTCGTCTACTTTTCGCGCCGTCGCCTCAGCCCTGAGATGCTAGCAACCCTCGCGTTCGCGGTACCCTTTGGCTTTTACATCCTCTCGCTCTACACTGGTCAGGCAATCATCTGGGTGCCCGGCTCGGTTCCGGCAACTGCGAATGTCCAACTGTTCAATGTGCGCTACGGGTCAGAGGCGGTGATACCTGCGGCACTCTTCTTGGCGACGCTCGTAGCCAGAATATACGAAGTATTCTTGCAAAGGCGCGTTTCCATTCGTGTGCGCATGATGCGGCTGACAAGCCAATCCTTGTTCTCGCTTGTCGTGCTTGCCCAGGTAGTGTTCATCATCTCAGGGGGAGCTATCGCGTTACAAGATGGAGAGTTCGGCCTGTCCTGCGCCCAACCTCATCTGGTGAACGTCTACCTCGCCGAGCATTATGCTGGCGGCAAGATACTCCAAGATGTCACTACGGGCGATTATAGCCTATCGGAAACGGGAATCGACTTCAAAAACACCATTTATGATGGCTCTGGCCAGCTGTGGCAACAGGCCATTGCCCATCCTGAACAAACGGTGAATTGGATCGTCGTCGCCCGCCAAGATCCCAATGACTTCATCTCAAAGCTGATCAATCTAGATAGTCCTTCCTTTAAGACCCAATTCACATTGGTGATGCAGGACCCCTCTGGCATCAGCCTCTATTATCGGAATAATGGAACGCCGCTTACGACGCATTCTGCTCCATCCAGTTTGCTCACTGATCATAGCCTCTGCCGTATCGGTATGAGTGGAAATTAGTCGATTATACAGTTGAAGGTCAAGGTATTCTTACTATGAAAGTCATGCTTTCCGCGCAGCGCCCCTTATGGATAGAGCGGGCACTCCAATTCATCCGCTTTAGCCTGGTAGGGGGCTTGAATACATGCATCGACGTGCTCGCATTCAACTGCCTGGTCTACCTGTTTCCCACGGGGGACACCAATCTCCTGCTTCTGTTTAATACCCTGGCGTATCTGCTGGGTGCAACCAATAGCTTTTACGGCAATAAAATGTGGACATTTAGCGAAAAGACGCCCATCACGCGTCAGCAGGTCGTACACTTTATGCTGGTGACAGCTCTGGGCATACTCTGTAACGACCTGTTCTTGTGGCAAGCGACCCGGTTGCTGACATCATTATCGCTTGATGGCTTCGTTTGGACGAATGTGGCAAAGGTGAGTGCCATTGCAGGTTCATTCTCCGTTTCATACATTGGTATGCAGCTTGGCGTTTTCACGCACAAAGACACATCTAAAGCAGGGAAAGCCACAGCGTTCAGACCTCGCAATCCCAACCGTCCCATTACTACTGCGAGTTTGTCGGTCGTCTTGCCAGCGTATAACGAGGAGGCTGTAATTGAGCAGACAATAACCACTATTGTCTCCACACTTTCCATGTGGCTACCCGATTTTGAAGTGATCGTTGTCAACGACGGTAGCAAAGATCGTACAAGTCAGATCGTTGCCCGTCTTGCCACCCATCAACCGCGCATCCGCATCATCAACCATACGACTAATCAAGGCTATGGGGCAGCACTCGTGACTGGTTTTGAATCGTTTCAAAAAGACCTCGTCTTTTTCATGGATGCCGATGGGCAGTTCGACATTCATGATTTACTCACCTTCTTCCCGCTGATTGAAGAATATGACGCAGTGCTTGGCTACCGCATTGATCGCCAGGACACGTGGATGCGGAAACTCAATGCATGGGGCTGGAAACAGTTAGTACGTTCCGTCTTCAACATCCGTGTGCGTGACGTGGACTGCGCATTCAAGCTGTACCGTGCGGAGTTCTTCCAGACACATCGGTTGGAGACACGCGGTGCTATGATCAATACAGAGATACTCTACAAGCTTGCTCGTTCCGGCTATAGCTACACCGAAGTCGGCGTGCGCCACCTGCCTCGGCGTTCCGGTCGCTCAACCGGCGCGAAACCGACAGTCATTCTACAAGCGTTGCAGGAACTGTTTGCTTGCGCGAAAAAATGGTTCTGGGAAGAAACTGGCATCGAGTAAAACTGGCCGTCCGCTTGCCGATAGGTCGGGAAGCAATCGCTTAGGCACCGATATGCGAGCTTGCTTTATGCCGTGTATCCTCCTTTTTGACCACATGAATTATATCGGAGTCGGGTTTCGACTTACTGGCATCCTTCTCCGATGTTTTATTCGTCAGCAGATCCTGCACATTTTGTCCAATCACGTCAAACATACTCTGCATCTCTTCCGGCGTGGCCGATGTAGCAATCACCAGTGTTAAGCCATGATCGTGCATGTGTTTAAGCAGGTCGTAGGTACGAGGAAAATGTCTAAAATCACGACACGGATATGCTCATTCCCCATAAAAACAGTCCTTTATTTATTACAACAAATGGGACAAAATAGCCCCGTCTGTAGACAAAGCTATCATACCCAATTCACATGTACTAAGAAACATAAGATAGGTGTTGAGGTTGTGAAATTAACATTTTTCGTAACAGCACCTTCGCACGATGAAAGTACGTCTTGGCCGTCGCTTCTGGCATACTCAGCATATGTCCGATTTCTGAAAAGCTCATTTGTGAAGTATAGCGCAAGATTACAACAGCACGAAACTTTGGCGGAAGCGCATCAATCGTCTTCTGTAGATACTGTTGTAGCTCGCGTCTTTCCATTACGTCTTCGGGTAAAAGACCAGGATCAGCCATATCAGCAAGAAAAGTTATTTCACCTTCGCCATTCTCTACTTCGAGTTGAGAAAAGTGAATAGCATAACGGCGACGACGACGCAGCTCGTCAACACAACAGTTGCGTGCAACCTGAAAGAGCCATGGCTTGAAAGGCTCACCGGCGTTTAATTTGGGGAGCGAGGTATAAAAGCGTAAAAACACTTGCTGTGATACATCACACGCTTGATCATAATCACCCAGAAAGTGATAGATGAAGTTAAATAGCGGCGTGTTGTATCGTTGAACCAGCACTTCAAATGCCAGCTGATCGCCAGCGAGCGTCTGTTTCGCTAATAGAGAATCAGATATTTCGCGTGGTTGCATATGTTTTGTCTCTTGAAGTTGCTGCACTATAGACCTCCGTCTTACTCGCCTTGTTGATAGGTTATATATTTTCTTCTTACTCACAGATACAAGGGTATATGTTTTTACTACAAAATTCAATAGAAATTCCATAGACAAAACTCTTCTTTAGAGAGTTATAATCATAAATTAAAGTGAGTTCAAAAAAACTTAAATTTTTCTCATATAAACCCACTATAAACACTTCTATATCTTATGTAACCACCTCATAAAACGGGTTTTTTTTGGCAAGCGGAAG